>CAXTFY010000001.1:0-88386 GCA_964243265.1 uncultured Acetobacteraceae bacterium
GGCGAGGACGTGAGCGGCGGCGGCCTCAGTGATGACGGCTGGGCCGAGACAGAGGGTTTCCGGGCGCGCGTGTCGGTCAACATCGCCGGCATCAGCCGGTTGTCCGACGAGCGCGACCTGTTGCGCCGCTGCCTGGTGCGAATCCTCCAGGCGAATTTTCCAGTATTCGCGGCCGTTGGCATCGACCTGCCCGAATTTAGTTTCGGCGATTCCGAACAACTCGAAGACAAGGCCGCCCCGCTGTTCCTGACGGCGGGCAGCTTCGTCTGTGAAGTCTCGTCCTTCGTCACCGCCGGACAGATCCCGTCGATCAGCGACGTCACGCTGACCCTCAACACATTTGGCATGGAGCCAATCCAATGAGCGACACCAACGCGACGGCGCCAGCCGCCGTGCCGCCCGCGCCTGCGCCGGCCGCACCTGCTCCGGCGCCTGCGCCCGCTCCGGCCCCGGCACCCGCTCCGGCTCCCGCGCCCGCTCCGGCCCCGGCACCCGTCGCCACGCCCACGCCTGGATCGGTTCCGGTCCCGCTGGTGGCGCCGCCCGAAGCGGCCCCCGGGCCGGTCGGCCTGGATGAGTTCTGCCGCCAGCACAGCACCAAGCGGCCCGGCGTCGAGATGCTCGCCGCCTTCCACCACACCGAAACCGCGGCCGGCCGGAAGCGGGGCCTCGCTGCCGATTACCGCGCCCGCTTCGACGCCTTCGGCGCCCGGCTCGTCTAGCCCCCCCGCCCCGAAAAGGACCTGCCCCCATGGCATCGAAGCTGTTTTTTAACGGCCGCATTCTCAGCACGCCGAGCACCGTCAGCATCATCGACGACTCTGCCGAGCAGCCCACGAGCCTGACGGTCGGCAACGTCCTGGCGATCATCGGCGACTGCGCCGGTGGGCAGCCCAACACCGCCATGTCGTTCGGCGACCCCAACCAGGTGGCCGCGACGCTGGTTTCCGGCCCGCTGCTGACCGCGGTGCAAAAGGCGTTCGCGCCGTCGGACCAGACCGGCGGCCCCAGCGAAGTCATCGCCATCCGGCCGGGCACGGCCACGCCGTCCACCCTGCTGCTGCTGGACGCCTTCGGCGCCGCGTCGATCGTGCTGACATCGAGCCAGTACGGCCTGCCTGCCAACGCGGTGAACGTCCGCATCGAGGCCGGCAGCGTCAGCGGCAAGGCGGTCACGACGCAGACCGGGCAAAGCTACAACGCCGGCGACAACCTCGGCCGCAATGCCTGCTCGGTGTCCTACACCGGCACGCAGCCGACCGGGCTGCTGCAGGTGACGCCGACTCAGGTGCTCCTGTTCGCCCCGGCGCTGACCAACGTGGGCACGATCAACTTGGTCGAGTGCCCGACGGTGGCGCAGCTCGCCGACCGCATCAACGCGGTGGCGGGCTTCTCGTGCACCGTGGTCGGCGGCTCCGAGAACACGCCCTCGCTGCTCGGGTTGGACACCAACCTCGTGCAGGACGTGCGGACCGCGCCCGTCATGGTGACGGCGAACCTGCAAGCCATCATCGAGTGGCTGAACGGCGCCGGCGACATCTACGTGACGGCCGCGCGCTCGGTCGGCGCGACGCAGCCCCCGGCGAACCTGGCGACCACCTTCTTGCAGGGCGGCACCGCGCCGGCCCTGACGATGGCGGACTGGATGAATGCCCTGAACGCCCTGCAAACGCAGGACGTCCAGCACATCGTTCCGCTGACCGGCAACCCGGCCGTGCACGCCGCGGCCTCCGCGCACGTCCAGTACATGTCCACCGTCGGCCGCAAGGAGCGACGGTCCTACGTCGGACCGGTCGCCGGCACCTCGCTGGCCGCCGTGATGGCGCTGCCGCTGGCGCTGGACGATGACCGCACGGCGCTCTGCTGGCCCGGTTATTACGACTTCGATGTGAACGGCAATTTGGTCCTGCTGGACCCGTTTTATACCGCCGTTCTCGTTGCAGCCGGTTTCGCCGGGTCCAGCCCCGGCACGCCGATGACGAATAAGACGCTGACGGTTCGCGGTTTGGAGGTTGCGGTTCGCAATCCGACCGACACCGATCCGCTGATCCAGTCGGGCGTGCTGACGATCGAGAAGACGCCGCAGGGCTATAAGGTCGTGCGGTCGATTTCCACCTGGTTGGCCAACGACAATTTCAACCGGTGCGAAGTTTCGGTTGGGATCGCCACCGATTTCGTCGCGCGCAATGTGCGCGATGCCGTCGATCCGATCCGCGGCCAGGAAGCCACGCCAATCGCTATCGCGCGCGCTGTCAGCCAGGCGCAATCGGCGCTGATGGCGCTGGCCCTGCCGGCTCCGGCCGGCCCTGGCGTGATCGTTGGCGACGCCAATAACCCGGCGTTCCGCAACATCGTCGGCACCCTCACCGGCGACCAGCTCGCGGTCAGCTTCGAGTGCAGCCCGGTCATCCCCGTCAACTTCATCCCCGTAACAATCGCCATCGTTCCCTACTCGGGTTCGGCGACGGCCGCATAAGGACGCGCCCCCCAAATGAGCACTCCGAACGTCCAGACCCAATCGGGCAACCGATTGGTGGTCGAGTTTGATGGCAAGACCATTGGCCTCGTGCAATCGGTTCGCATGAACGATTCCTATGGCCTGGAAGCGGCCTCCGGGATCGGTGACATTCATGTGGTCGAGCATGTTCCCTCGAAAGCGATGCACTCGCTTTCGGTGAGCACGATGGTTCTTTTCAAAAAGAACCTGATGAGCAGCGGCATCGTCCCGCAGAACGGCGACGCCGCGCTGCTGGGCCTGGTTTTCGACATCGTCAGCTACTCGCGGGACACCGGCGCGGCGCTGCGCAAGTACGTTTCGTGCAGCTATGACAGCGGCGACGTTGACGTATCGGCGCACCGCATCGTCACGCGCTCGGGCCAGTTCAAAGCGTTGGACGTGGTCGGCACGGGCATCTGATGGCCGGCGAACGCACCCATCGCGTCGAGGTCGAGGGCGTCGGATCGTTCGTGTTCCGGCGCCGCACCCCGCAACTCCAATGCGAGCTGGAATGCCGGATGGAGCGGCTGACGTTCGGCCCGGTGCAGTCGGATTGGCTCAAGCAGTTCTCGGCCGCCATCGCCTCGCTTGAGGTGCTGACGGCCGAGGGGCCGCCGAAGTGGGACCTCGATGCGGTGGACCCGCTGGACGACGAGGAGTTCGGCAAGGTTTTCCAGGTGTGGAAGGCGCTACGCGAGGCGGAGGCCACCTTTCGACGCAAGCCTGGCACGGACGGCGCGATCGAGAGGATTGCAGCTTAGCGAGACGGCGGAGTTCCATTTTCGCCGCCGCTACAACCTGCCGCCGACCGATCCGCGGTTTCTGTGCGCCACCATCGAGGACATCCTCGTGGACGTGTGGGCGCATCGGCACACCGACGATCCCAAGCTGCGGGAGGAGGAGGTTAACGAGGACTTCGCCGCCGACCTGGCCGGGCTGGAAGCCGAGATGGGCATTCCCGACGGCGGGCCGCTGGGCGAGGCCCCTGATCCCGGGGATTTCGATGACGTGCTTGCGGCCGATCGATTCTAGGGGTTAGCCCATGTCTGTCATCATCCCGATTGGCGTCAGCGCAGCGGGGGTACTAGGCGCCCTCGACCAGGTGCGGGAGGCGCTGCGGCAGACCGGGCAGGAAGGCCGGGCACTGCGCGACCTCGACCTGTCCCATCCGGAGCTGACCGCTTTCGCCGGCGACCTCGGCCGGATGCGGCAGCAGATGGAGGACCTGCTTCTGGTCGGCCGCGGCGCAACCGCGTCCAACGCGCGGGCGATGAACCATCAAGGCGCGTTCAACCCGCTGGGCAGCCAAGCCGATCAGGACGCGGCCTGGTCACGGGTATTCCCGGACGCGGCCGAGCGGGAGCGGGCGCAGCGTCGGGCCAATGCTTATGTGACCGCCGGCACGCAGTTCGCCCCGGGGGCGCTGCCGCCTGGCCCGCCGCAGTATGGGCCGCCTGCCCCGATCGCCCCGCAATACGGCCCGCCGGCGCCTGGCGTCCAATATGGCCCGCCGCTGCCGCCACCGCCGTCCTACGACCTGCCGGCTGACCCTAATCGCGGGCGCCCGCGGCTTTCGGAAGACGAGGAGCAGCTTGCCGGCGGCAAGAATTTCGCCAAGACGGCCCTCGGCCTGGTCAAGGGGCCGGTGGGCTTCCTGCTGGGCGCCGCCGGCGTCACCGGCCTGGCCAACATGGCGGGGACCGCGGTATCGGCCGCCACGCAAGAGAGCGCGGGCAACGACCAGCTCATGCGCCGGATGCCGGACATGGCAACCGACTTCGACCACCTGCGCGACACCATGCGGCAGGCGGCCGACGGCATGGGGTTGACCTACCGGCAGGCGATCGAGCTGGGCATCACCTTCCAAAAGCTCGGCAACAACACCAACCGCTACGTGAGCGCGCAAGACCAGCTCGGCTACACGTCCAGCATGGTCCGGCTGAGTGCCGGCCTGGCCCGCAGTTTCGGGAGCGATGCCGGGACGATGGCCGGCGCGCTGTCCAAGGCGGACGCGGCCGGCATCGGCGGGCGCGAGTTCGCCGGGATGATCGCCGACGCCACCGCGCAAGGCGGCATGTCGGGCAAGGTCGAGGTGGTGATGGATGCCGTGATGGCGTTCACCAGCACGGCCAACCGCTTCCTGCCCAAGGGCGACATGCCGGGCATGGCGGCGCAGTACCTCTCGATGTTTACCGGCATGAACGCCAGCTTGGCGACCGGGCTGCATGGGGCGAACGGCGCGGCCGTCATCAACCAGCTTGACCAATCGGTGCGCTCCGGCGGCGGCGGCGGCATGGCGTCCACCGCGCTCAACTATCGGGCGTTCGCGCGCAACGGCGTCACCGACCCGTACGACATGCTGTATCGGCAAGAGGAAGGCATGTTTGGCCTGCTGCCGAGCGGCCAGACCAACTACGAGGCGCAGAAGGCCGAGATTGACCGGCAGTATCAGGGCCGGCCGCGGCTGGAGCGGCTGCACGCGCTGAACCGGCACAACGGCCTGTCGATGCACGTCAACGAGGCGTTGGACGGGCTGAAGCCCGGGGAGATCGGGCGCACGCAGAAGCATCTGCAGGACCTCGGCATCAGCTCCGACGGGATCGCCCCGGACGCTTTCGCCGACATCGCCAAGGTGCTGAGCGGCGGCGACCTGGATGCCGAGCGCAAGAAGATCCTCGGCCGGTCGGACGTGACGGGTCCGGAGAAGGATCGCATCACGGCCGCAAGCGGGGAAGGCCTGCGCGACGAGCTGGTGAAGGCCTTGGCGGCGCACGGCATGGAGAAGACCGAGGCGACGCGCTACGGCGACGCGACGGCGGCGATGGCCAACGGGCTGACCAAGCTGGGCGAGTACCTGATTGCGCCGCTGACCGCGATCAAGGAGGGCACGGCGCGGGGAGCGGACGCGGCGGAGATCGTGGCTCGGTTTTTCACCACGGCCGGGCAGGGGCCAGGCCTGGCGGCCCCGCCGCGGGCGGACGCGGCGGGCGTGCCGCTGCCGGGCACGACGGCCAATCCCAACGCCTTCCCGGACCCTGGGAACGGCTACGGCGCCGGGTTCGGCGGTGCGACCGCGCTGCCGATCACGTACCGCATGGTGGCCCCGGGTGGGCGCGGCGGCGGGGTCGGCGGGGACACGGGCGGCGGCGGCTTGTCGGCCGCCTTGCCGGAGGGGGTGGCGGCCAGCCGATCGCAACAGGCGTACGACTACTTCCGAACCCAGGGCTGGACGGCGGAGCAGGCGGCCGGCATCACGATGGGCAACTTCGCCGAGTCCGGGATGCGGACGGATGCGGACGGGGACAGCCACCGCTCGGGCGGGATCGGCCAGTGGAACGGCACGCGCCGGGCGGAGTTTGCCCGGCAGTATGGGCACGATGTCCGCCAGGGGACGCTGGGCGAACAGCTCGCCTTTGAGCAGTGGGAGCTGACCCACACCGAAAAGGCGGCCGGGGACCGGATACGGGCGGAGCACACGGCGTATGGCGCCGGCGCGGCGCATTCACGCTGGTACGAGCGGCCCCGCGACGTCGGCGGCAACATGGGGCGCCGCGGCAGCTCGTCCGAACAGGCATTGCCGGGCCTGCGAGCGCACGAGGGCAGTTCCGGGGCCTCTGGCGCCGACCCGGGCGGGCGCGTCGTGCACATCATGGCGCCGCTGAGGAACGGCGGGGACGGCGATGGGCACATGCAGCACTCCATCACGCCGCTGCGGGTGGTGCATGAGGACGCGCGCGGCAACGTGCTGCGCACCGAGACCCTGCCGGTGCAAGCCGTGCCGCAGCCGCAGCCGTATGGCAGGGCGTACGCCACATGACGATCATTGCGTACCAGTGGGCGATGGAGGTGGTGCTGACCAAGATGGTGCTGCGCCAGGATGGCGTCGCCGCGCGTTACACGCGGGCGCAGCGCACCATCGACCTCACGCCCTACCTGGGGGACGGCGGCAACGTCAGCACCACCAAGACCCTGCGCGGGCAGCCCAGCGGCGCCTTTCAGATCAGTTTCGGCGACCAGGCGGACCCCGACGCCGGCGACACGCTGTATGCGCTGATCGAGCCGATGGACATGCTGGAAATCCGTGCCTCGCGTACGCCGCACCTCTACGCCGGCGCCAAGTTGCCGCTCATCATGCGCGGATTCGTGTCCGCGGTCCGCCGGTCCGAAAGCCTGGGGTCCGACGGCTCGCCCTCCCGCGTGGTCACGGTGGCCGGGCACGACTTCGGCAAGCTGTGGGAGATCCACCAGGTCTGGCAAGAGCTGGCGATCACCACCGAGCAGCCGGTGCTGACGGTGTTCGGGCTGCAGGCGCGGTTGGGCATCACCGTGGCCGTGCTGAACATCGAGGACTTCATGCAGTCCTTCGTGACCAAGGTTATGAACCCCAAGGTCACTGACATGGCCTACTACTCCAGCCAGGTGGTCAAGCCCTTCGTGGCGGAATGCTCGGTCAAAGAGGGCCGGCTGATCCCCAACGTGATCTCGGTTATGGAAAGTGGGTCCTATTGGGCCATCGTGTCGGCGGTGGCCGATGCCCCGTGGAACGAGCTGTTTATCCGCGACGAGGAAGACGGACCGCATTTTGTGTTCCGGCCGGCGCCGTTCCGCGGCATCGACGGCAAGCTGATCCTCCAAGACGCGGCCGACCCCGGCATGGTCATCATTCCGGCCGAGGAAGTGGTGTCCTGGGACGTGGGGCGAAGTGACGGCCGGGTGGCCAATTTCTTCTGGGTGCCTCCGGGCAGCAGCAGCTTGGACACCAACCAGTATGTCGTCGCCGGCAGCCTGGTCACGGGCAGCGGGCTTGACTTCAACTACGGCAACAACGCGCCGCAGCTCTACGGCGAGAAGAAGATGGAGGTGTCCTCCGCGCTGATCGCCGACGACTCGGCCGGGCAGACTGCGGACATGCCGGCTGGGCAGCGGCCGGCGGAGAACAACCGCCGGGTGCAGTGGTATCAGCACCGGGCGGCGCAACTGCAGGCGATGAACCGGGACAACTCGGTACTTGAGGACGGGACCGCCGCCGTGATGGGCCGCGAACAGCACGTCATCGGGCAGTACCTGCGCCTGCTACGCGGCGACACCACGGCCGATGTCTATGTCACCGCGGTCACGCATAGCTTCTCGCCGCTCTCGTCCTGGCAAACCACGCTGGCGATCGAACGGGGCACGGGGTTCCTGACCAGGAACCGTGAGGAGTCGTCGTCGTACTACGGCGAAGGTCGGAAGGGGCCATACAGCACATGATGCTCCGCACCGCGAAGGTCGTCGCCGTCCACGCACGCCGGCGCACGGTGGACCTGGTGATGAACGACAACGGCGCCCGGGTGGCGGATGTCCAGGTCATCAGCAGCCACGCCAGCTCGGACAGCGGCGGGTGGGACATCCCGGCCGTGCCGCTGCCGGGCAGCGAGGCCAACCCGGACACCCTGGCCGCCAACGGCCGCAACATGGTCGCCACCGTGGGCATGATCGGCGGCCGGCATGTCGTGACCGGCTTCCTGCCGACCCAGGGCACCGAGATGGCGTTCACGGAGGACAACCGTGCGGTGCACCGGCACCCGTCCGGCGCCTACGTGACCACGGCGCCGGACGGGTCGATGGAGCTGTTCCACCCGAGCGGGGCCTTCCTGCGGATTGGCACCGGCGGGCACCAGGATCTTGCCGAGGTGTCGGCGGACGGCAACTGGTCGATCCCGGCCGGGGCGGCGCCGCCGCAGATCACGCTGGAAACCGCCGGCTTCACCCTGACGATCCTGCCGAACGGCGCCACCTCGCTTGTCACCACCAGCCAGCTACGGATGACGTTTGCCGACGCGGTGCTGACCGGGGACGTGCACCTGGTCGGCAATCTCACCACCACCGGCGATGTCGTCGCCGGCACCGTCTCCCTGCAAGGCCACACCAACGGCGGCCAGCACGTCCCCTAGATCGGGCTGCAGGGTGTCGTGACGCCATCCTGGGGGCATGACGCCGCCATCCCAGCGATACCGGTCCATCGGGTTCTACCTGTCCGGCGGCGCTGGGGAGGACGTGAAGCTCGACTTGCAGATCAGGCCCGAGGAGCTGGACGTGCAAGAGCCGTCCCGGCTGGTGGTGCAGCAAACCATCGGCGGCGCTTGGGCGGATAGTTTCGGCCGCGGCGTCACCGCCATCAACTTGTCCGGCACCCTGGGGTGGCGCGGCAGCCTGTTGCTATCGGGCGAGGATGCGTTTGCCGCCCTGCGGAGCACCGTGCTCCTGCAGTGGCACCAGCGGCGGGAGGATGCGGCAGCCAACGGCACCGACCCCGACTCTGTGACCCTGACGTTCATCGACACCCTCGATAGCCTGACCTACGTGGTCGCGCCGCAATCCTTCTCGATGCGGCGGTCCCGCAGCTCGCCCTTGCTGATCCGCTACCAGATCCGCCTGCTGGTGTTGGCGGATGCCGACGCCCCGAACGGCATCCTCGACCAGATCGAGGCGGCGCTGAACAACCCGCTCCGCTGGCTGGCCGGGGTTACGGGCCTGGGTGGCACCCTGGCCACGCTGCAATCCTACCTGTCGCAGGGGCAAGCCCTGTTCGGTGCGGCGTCCGCGGCGGTGAACGGCGTTGTCGCCACCGCGGCCGGGCTGCTCCAGCAGGTGTCGAGCATCGCCGGCGCGGCGTCGGGGGTGTTCACCGGCGCGTCTTACGGCGTGCTGACAACCGCCTTGTCGCTGACGCGGGCGGTGTCGAACGCGCTCAATGCGCTGTCCACCGATGATACGCTGCCGATCGCGGCCCGGCTGCCGGCGCTGCGGCTGGCGGCCGTGTTCAACGATGCCTCTTGCACGATGAGCAACTGCTTCAGCGGCGGGCAGCAATTCGTGTCGTATGATGACCTGTCCGGCGCCAGCTCGTGCAGCAGCACCGGCGGCGGCGAGCCGATCAGCATTTTCACGGCTGCGGGCACCAACCCCTTCGATACGCTGTTCCCGCCGCTGGGCGCCGGCGTGACGGTGTCGCCGCCGGCCGCCGCGGCGATGGCATCCCTGCTGTCAACCGATCCCCTGGCGCTGATCGGGCATGACGCCGCGACGGCGGACACGCTGCTGCGCATCTCGGAGGGCATCACGTTGACCCCTGGCACGGTCGCCGCATGAGCCTCCTGAAAACCGTCCTGGGCATCCGGCGGGTCTCAACCGACGTCGGCGACACCATTCAGGCCATCGCGCTGCGCGAGCTGGGCGATACCTCGCGGTGGACCGACCTGGTCGCGTTCAACGACCTGCTGCCGCCCTACCTGACCGATAGCCTGGCCCTGGCCGGGCCGCGGGTGCTGCTGGCCGGGCAGCAGGACATCAAGATCCCATCGTCGGCGCCGCCGGCGAACGGTGTGACCGACGCCGACGACGTGTTCGGCACCGACCTGTCCCTGGCCGGCGGCCGGCTGTCCGCCACCCCGGGCGGCGACCTGCAGACCATCTCTGGCGTGCCCAACCTGTCCCAGGCGCTTGCCAACGTGCTCGCCACCCCGATGCAGGACCTCGCCTACCACCCGGGCTACGGCTGCGACGTGTTCAAATTGATCGGGCTGGGCGAAAGCACCACGCGCAACCACCTGGCCGCCGCCTTCGTGGCCCGCGCCATCCGTGGGGACAAGCGCATCAGCCGCGTCGAGAACGCGGTCGGGACGATCGCCGGCGATGTCATCAGCGTCACCGCGACCGCCGTGGCGGTGGACGGCACGCGCCTGCCCGCCGGCCTCGGGCCGGCCGCCCCTGGCACGCTGCCGGGCCAATAAGGACCGTCCGGGATGTTCCAAACCAAGAGCTTTCTCGCCATTACCGCAAGCATGGTCAACCGGATGCGGCTGACCTGCCTGGCGCTCACAGACTACTCGGTTGGCGCGGTGGCGCGCACGATGGTCGAGGCGCCGGCGCAAGAGCTGGATGAGCTGTATCAGCAGATGATCGCTGGCATCATCGAGGCGGTGCCGGTCAGCGTGTATCGGTCCTTCAACTTCGCCGACCAGCCGGAGGAGGCGTCTTCCGGGCTGATCCGCGTGACCATCACGGTGCAGCCCATCGGGGTGGTGATCCCGTCTCTGACCAGCTTTTCCCAGCCTTTCAGCCAGATTGCCTATGCCTCGTCGGTCGATGCGCTGATCCCGGCCGGCAATACGTACGTGGATGTGGCGGTGGTGGCGGCGACGGCCGGCAGCGCCGGCAACATCGGCGCCGCGACCGTCTTCACGCCGTCCAACGTCCCGGCCGGGTTCCTGACGGCGACCAACCTCAATGCGTTCATCACCGGCACGGACACCGAAACGCCGGACGCCAAAAAGACCCGGTTCAACGATTTCATTCAGACACTTAGCAGGGCGACCTTGGACGCCATCCTGTTCGGGACGCGGGACCAGACGTACCTGGTCGATAGCGAGGGCAACCAGATCGAGCGCGTGCTTTGGGTTTCGGTGGTCGAGCCGTACTTGTTGGACAAGATGCAGCCGGTCGGCCTGGTGCTGGTGTACATCCACAATGGCACCGGTGGCACGTCGGCCGCCCTGGTCGCGCGGGCGGTGCAGATCCTTCATGGCTACCAGAACAGCGCCGGCGTGCGGGTGCCGGGCTACAAAGCTGCCGGGGTGCAGGTCAATGTGGCTCCCGCCACCGAGGTCCCGGTTCCGTTCACCGCGACCTTGACGGCGCTGAACCCGCTCAACCAGGCTGCGCTGGTCGCCGCGGCCGGGGCCTTGATCGCCGCCTACGCGCTCGGGCTGCCGATCGGCGAGCCGTTCATCGTCGCCCGCGCGATCGAGCTGGCCATGGACATGGTCGGCATGGAAAACTTCGTCCCGGCGTCGGGCACGGCGGACGTGCCGGGGCTGCCGAGCGTCAAATTGATGCCCGGCCTGCTAAGCATCGCCTGATGCGTCTCACCTCGAAGCTGTTGGGCTTCCTCAACAAGCCGTTCTCCCGCGACCCTGAAGCGTTCTTGGCGCTGCGGCTGCGCTACCTCGGCGGCACGATGCAATGGACGGTCGCCGACGGCGTGCTGACCACGGTGGTCACGGGCGGCCCGGGCGTAAACTTGTCGATCGACCTGTCCCAGCACACGGTCGCCAGCTTGGCCGGCGTGCTATCGCTGGCGGCCGGCTACCTGGTGCCCTACGTCGCCGGCGCGGCGCAGAACGGCGCGTCCGCGCTCCGCCTGCTGGATGGCACCGGCGATCAGATGGCCTCGAACGGGGACCACATCACCGCCTATGGGTCGATCCTCCAGGCCTGGATCGACGCCTGCGCCGTCGAGCTGGACCTTGCCGAGCAAGCCATCAACGCCCTGCCGTCCGAGATGAACACCGCGACGGCGGACGGGGAATGGCTCGATTTCCAGGGGTCGATGTATGCGGTCGAGCGCATCCCAGGCGAGCCGGACCGGCAGTATGGGTCGCGCATCATCACCGAGGTTCTGCGCCCGCTGTCGAACAACGTGGCGATCGAGGCGGCGATTTTGGACTACACCGGCAGCAATGTCAGCATTGTTGACGTTGTGTTTTTCCGGTCGCCGGAGCCGGCGTTTGATGGCATTCCGCGGTTCGATGGCAGCTACGCTTTCAACCCGACCGCCGCGGCCGTGTATGGGCTATTCGACTGCTACCTTGGTTACGACCTCGTCAACGGCGGGGTGCCCACGGCGTTCGAGGCGTCGGTGCGTGCGCTGGTCGAGCGCGTGCGGGCCGCCGGCACCCAGCTCCGCACGATCACGCTGACGGATAGCGCGCTGACGGACACGGTGAACCGGCCGTACGACGGCATGGACCTCAGTGTGGACAGCATGGACATCCTCCATGCCCGCCGGTTCGATGGCTCGTACGCCTTTGACGGGTCCAACCTGTTCTCGGGCAACTACAGGGAGCGGGGCACGATCGAGGCCACGTTGCAGATCCTCGCGGAAACCTCGCCCTTCGAGCTGCGGGTGCTGGTGGGCGGGCGGCCGTTCCTGGTCGAGGTGCATGGCACCGACCTCTCGACGTTTGGCGTCGCCTTGCTGGTGGACACGCTGAAGATCCCACCCGGCTAAATCTGGCGAACCTCTTGGTTCGACAGTCAACGGCCGGGCTAGGTTGACACCCCCCTTCGCCCCGGGGCGAAGCAGGGGGTTGGGTTGCCCCGGGGCCGCGCGGGTGTCGTGACGCCATCCTGGCGGCCATGACCTCGTCCACCTTCACCGACCGCGTCGCCTCCTGCACCGGGCATTTCCGCCTGGCCGTGCTGTGCCGCGGCGTGGTGATCGAGCGCGTGAGCGAGCCGAACACGGTTTGCACCGGCTCGCGTAGCCTGCTGGCCGGCCTGCTCGGCGGCGCCGGCCCGGCCGGCGTGTCCGTCATCGGCTTCGGCACCAGCGTCGTCCCGCCTGACTTCGGCAACCTGGCCCTGACCGCGGCGTACACCCGGCCGCTGGACGGCGTGACCTTCGGGGACGGGACGGCAAACTTCGCTTTCTCGCTGCCGGGCGGCGAGGCCAACGGCCTGCTGATCGGCGAGTTCGGCTTGCTGACCCCGGGCGGTGTGCTGTTCGCGCGCAAGACCCGGACCTACGCGGCGATCCCGAAAGACCTGAACCTGTCCCTCGTCGGGACCTGGACCATAACGTTCTAAGGGCCGCGGCATGACAAACCAGGTTGAAACCTCCACCTTCCCGGGCGTCTATCAGTGGGAGACCACTGACCCCGTGCTGGGCGGGCTGGGCGGGCTGGCGAACACGCCGCTGCTGCAGCTCACCGCGCGGACCAAGTGGCTCTATGACCAGAACGCAGGCGTGCAGCTTGAGCTGCCGTTGCTGGCGACGCTGAACAGCCCGGCCCTGACTGGCACGCCGACCGCGCCGACCCCGGCGGCGGACGCATCCGGCAACCAGGTTGCCACGGCCGGGTTCGTCCGCGGCATCGCCGGCGGCGTGCTCCCCCTGACCATCGGCGCCAACTACTACCTGTCGCTCGCGCAATCCGGCTATGGCGTTTTGAACATCGGCGGCGTTTTGACGGCCGATACCTACCTGCTTTTCCCGAACGTTGGCGGCAAGTGGATTGTCGGCAACTTCACCTCCGGCGGCTTCGCCCTCTTGTGCCGCAACGCGGAAGGCGGCGCCGTCGTCCCTGTCACCAACGGCCGCAAAAAGGGCGTTTGGACCGACGGGAACAACTTTGTCGATGCCCACGACGATTACAACGGGATCAGCCTGACCGGTGTGCCCACGACCAGCGTGCCGCCCGATGACGACAATTCGACGCAGATCCCGACGACGAGCTGGGTGGACCGGGCGCTTGGCGAGTCCGTCGGCGGGGAGGCGCAAGCTCGCGCCACGGGAATCAGCAACGAGGCAGTCGCGCGGGATGCTGCCGACCAGGCGATTTATACCGACCTCGCCAACTATACCAAGTTCACGGATTTTGCAGTTGGGGACGGCTATCAGCGGCTTGCCTCGGGGCTGATCGTGCAGTGGGGGCAGCACAACAGCACCACGGGATACGCTGATTATGTGTCGTTCCCGATCGCGTTCCCCAATCAGTGCCTCTCCATCGTGGTCAGCGAGGGCGACGCGCCGGGTTGGGGCAATCCGCCGTCACCGACGATCTATGGCACGACACTGGTGGACAAGTCCTCGTTCCAAATCAGTGCGTGCGCCTCCGACGGAAACGGGGCGTTTTCCTATCGAGCTGGCGTCAACGCCAAGTGGATTGCGATAGGCAACTAGGAGCCGAAGCGGTGCGGTGCCCATGTCGGCCGCGGCCAGGGCCGGGTATCCCCCGGACTGGCCGGCAATCGCGCTGGCCGTCAAGGAAGCCGCCGGCTGGTGCTGCGAGCGGTGCGGCGCCCGGCACGGGGCCTGGGGGTCGCGCGACCGGCGCGGCGGCTTCATCGAGGTAACGCCGGCGGCGATGGCGGCGCTGGGGCACGGCAAGCCCCCTTTCCGACGCCGGCTGTCCAGGGGCGGCTACGTGCGCGTGGTGGAGGTGGTCCTGGCCTGTGCCCATATCGACCAGGTGCCGAGCCACTGCACGCCCGACAACCTCGCTTGTTGGTGCCAGCGGTGCCACCTGCTGCACGACGTCGGGCAGCACGCCCGCAACGCCGCCGCGACCCGCCGCGCCCGGATGGGCACGCTAGAGCTGTTTTGATGACAGCGGCCGGCGGCGCGGGTGTCGTGACGCCATCCTGGCTCGGATGAAGACCCGCCCCCCCCTGCCGAAGCGACGCCGTTAGTGGCGGGGCCAGCCCTCACTGTGGCGCTGCTGCCGTCTGGCCTGCTGCCGCCCAACACGCTGTTCAACAAGGACCCGGCTGACCGCCTGGGGTTCCTCTTGGATGCTGGCGCGTTCCTGGACGCGACGGGTCTGGCGCTTGCTGGGGTGATCGCGCTGCAGGACACCATGATTTCGGTCGTGCGGTATGGGGTCGCATCGGTGCGCGGCGTGCCGTCGCGTGGGGTTGCCATGCTGCTCGATCGCGGCGTTTCGGGCGCAACCTCCTTCGTGGGCCTGCTTTTGCAACTGGCGGAACCCGTGGCATCGACCGCGGGCGAAGGCGGCGATCCTCCTGTGACGGCTGCGGCCTTGTGGCAGCAGCAGCTTGTCGTCTCCCTGCCGTTCCGCGTGTCCGCGCGTTTGCCGGTCGGCCTCAGTCCGGTTCCGCTTGGCCCGTCGGATCTCGACGCCGGCCCGGTCACTGTCTCGGTGCCTATGCGTGCGGGCGCGGACGTGTCCGGCCAACGCGCGCTCATGTTCGATGACGCCGGGGGGGTCATCCTCGCTGACCCGACGGTGCCGACCTATGCGTTCGCGGGGATCAGTTTGGGGGCTGCCCTCGCGGGCACCGATGTTCCGGTCTGCGATGGCGGCTGGATACAGGACCCGTCGTGGACCTGGACGCCAGGCGCCGCCCTGTACGTGGCCCCCGGTGGAGTGCTGACGGTTGTGCCGCCAGTCACCGGCATCCTGCACCAGGTCGCCACGGCGCTGCGCAGCGATGCCATCAACGTGCAGCTCTACCCCCCCGTAACCCTCCAGTAATCGGAATCCCATCATGGCTCTGCAACGCTTTCTGGCGCTTGTCGCCGGCAAGATCACTGAGTTCCTGCCCCTCACGTCCTCCGCGGGTGCCGCAAGCGCCGGCGCGCTGATTGCCACCAACGCTGCCGGCACCCTCGATCCCACGTTCCTGCCCACGGGCATTGGTGCTGATACGCAGTCGATGGTGGCAAGCGAGGCCCTATCTGCGGGCGCCCTGGTCAATGTCTGGAACAACTCCGGCGTCGCCAATGCGCGCAACGCCGACGGCAGCACCACGGGCAAGCAGGCTGACGGGTTCGTTCTGGCGGCGGTGGCGAGTGCTGCAAGCGCGACCGTGTACCTGGGCGGCATCAACACCTCCGTCACCGGTCAGGTCCCGGGTCTCGCATTCCTCTCCGACACGGCCGTTGGGGCATTGTCGGCAACTGGTGCGAGCACCGCGGGCCACACCTACCAGCAGGTCGGCGTGGTGACTGCGGCGGGCGCGCTGCAGTTCGATCCGCAGGCGCCTATCGTCAGGGCGTAAGCTGTGTCCAGTCGCAAGCCCCTTGTTGTCGGCCCCGCGCCGGGACCGCAGGAGCTTGCGGCTGGCGACGTTCTCCTGGTCGGCACTGCGGCGGCGGGAGACAAAACCACCGGTGCCGCCAGTACCGCATGGGTGTCGTCCTACTTTGCGGCGCTCACCGGGGCGACCTACACCGGCACGATCAACGCGCCGGGTGGTTTGTCATTCGGCGGCGATACCACCAACGGCAACATCAACATCGGCGGCGGCGGCGCTGCTACGCCTTACCTTACATTCAATACAAATAACATTAAACTTATCAATGATATATCTGGTCAGCTTACGATAGCCGGGCTCAATGGGTCTTTCGGAAAATTCACTGGCGGCGGCGGCGGGTCGAGTTCCCTGGTGCTGGTCGGCGGACTTAGTTCTGGCGTCTCACCCACCTTCCCCACCCCCGCCAATGGCGACAACTCCACCAAGGGGGCGACCACAGCGTTCATCGCGGCTGCGCTCGGCTCCTGCAGCTATCTGAACGGCACCCTGGTCAGCGGCACCGCCGGGTCACTGCCGCGCACGGACATCTTCACCATCGCCAACACCGCCGCCTGGACCAAGGACACGCGCGCAACCCTGATACAAGGCACCTTGATCGGCGGTGGCGGCGGCGGCGGCGCGGGCGTGGTCGCGGCGGCTTCGGCCGCGGCATCCGGCGGCAGCGCGGGCGGCGCGGGCTATACCCTGGATTTCACTGCGTTGGCGTCCGACTTCCCGGCCACCATCGCCGCATCGAGCATCGTGGTCGGCCTGGCGGGCACCCCCGGCGCGGCGTCCACCTCGGCCACCGTGGGGGCCACTGGCAACCCCGGCGGCGGGAGCAACCTGCCCAGCCTGTTCTCGGCGTCCGGCGGTGGCTACGGCACCGGCGGCGTGCGTGCCGGCGCGGCGCCCGGCGGCGTCGGGGGTGGCCTCCAAGGCACCGGGGCGCTGTCCGGCGGCGGCGCGTCGGCCGCAGGCTCAGCCTATCCAGGCGGCGGCAGCGGCGGCGCCAGCGGCGTCAATGGCGCCGGGGGCGGCAACGCCCCTACGGTCCTGCTCCGCGGTGGCCAGGGTGGCTCGGCCGGCGGCGGCATCAGCGCCGCCGGAGCGGCGTTCGGCGGCGGCTATGCCAACCCCTGCTGGGGCGTGCAGGCGGCGTATGCGCTGGAGAACCAGTCATCGGCCAACCAGAACGGCCCGGCGCAGACCGCACCCTCGGTGGCGTATGGCCCTGGTGCCGGCGGCCTCGGCGGCGGCAGCGCGGCCACCGGGGTCGCGGGCGCCGGCAGCATCGGCTCGGGCTACGGTTCGGGCGGCGGCGGCGGCGGCTCCGCGGTGGCTACATACACCCCGGGGTCCGGCGGCGCGGGCACGCCTGGCCTCATCATCATCACGCAACGCTAGGCAATCGTGGTTCTAAGGGCCGGAATCGGTCAAGGCGACCGCAGCACGGTCGGCCCGGTGCTGCATCATCGAGCGAACCCCTTTTAAGAAGTCGATCACGTCGTCCACGTCGGTTTCGCTTTTGGCCCGGACGTTGACCAAGAGGGTTCCATCGCGCTGCATGACGAGTCGCAGGACCTCACTCGTGCTGTCGGCCGCCGGTATGGGATCAGCGGCCATTGGGCGTGTCCTCGATCATGTCGTGTCGTCCTGGGGTTCCGGTGGGTTCTTGGGCAGGTAGAGGCCCATGACGTGCTGCAGGTAGGGCAGGGACGGTCCGGCGTATTCCGGGCCATCCTTCATCGCCAGGCGTAGCGCCTTGATGACGAGCGCCTGCGTTCGCAGCGTCTCGCGCGCCTGGTCGAGCAGGCGTTGTGTTTGGGCTAGGTAGTTGTACGCAGTGCTCGCTTGCTGTTCGGCATACTTGACCGGCTCGTACTCCGGCGTTTCCCTTAATCGCCTCCAAATGGCCTCGTAGATGCCTTCCACCTTTTCCGGCTGCACGATAACGTAAGTAGGGCTGGTCTCGCCGCGTTCCTGCCAGGGTGGGAAGGTCGCCCGGAATTGCTGGATGCCGCCGCAGCCGGCCATCGAAAACTCGCCGCAGATGGACGCGACACGCTGCACCTCCAGGATGGCCTGCTCCTCGGGTGTCCTGCGGCGGGGATCAGTCGGCGGCATCTGCGAACATCTTACCCTGGCGACCTGCAAGCCGATCGGTGCGAACCGAACCGTTGTAGCTGGCGAAATCGGTATATTTCCAAAACCGGCCGTTGGCCCATCGCTGCACGCGCGCCAGCAGGTGCGGTGTCCATCCGTGCCGCACCCATGGCTGCTTGACGAGCGTATTGAGCTTCATCACCGGCTGCACGTATGGCTCGCCGCCCCACTCGATCACGCGGCGGATGCGGGCCATGCACTCCTCGAAGGGTTCATGCCCGATCATCACGTAGGGGGCGATGCGCCGGGACGGCACGCCGCGGCGCCGCAGCATCGCCATCACGCGGCGTACGTCGGGCGTTTCCTTTGTCTCGTCCAGGCCGAAGCGCCACGGTCCCCGGTTGATCGGCCGCCACCGCTCGAACACGTCCTCATCGAACGTCAGCGGCTCAAAGCCGCTGTTGGCGTCGAGCAGGGGGACGCCGGCGGCGCGGTAGCGGTCCACGATATGCTGCTGATACTCGGCCGGCAGGGCGGACAGGTTGTTGTCGGTGAGCACCGGCCGCGGCACGAAATCGGGCAGGAAGGTGAAGGTGCGGCCGTCCATCGCCGGGACGATGCAGTAGAAGCAGTTGACCGGGCAGCCGCGGCTTGCCGTGGTCGCCATGGGGTTGTGGTGGACCAGCGCATCGGACACCTCGCCGCCCAGCTCGGCGACGTCGGCCAGGTGGTGTTTGCGCGTAAACAGGCCCGGGCCGCCGGCGCGCACCCGGTAGCCCTGGGCGCGGTAGTAGATTGCCTTGCTCCAAGCCTCGTCCAGCTTCCAACTGAAGGCCACGGACAGATAGGCGGTGTCGCCGTCCACCCATTCAGCCAGGCCATCGGCCCATGATCCCCGGGTGTAGGTGGTCACGGCGGCAGGACCTCGGCCGAGCTGGTGACGCCGCAGCCGCATTTGACCGAGCTGCCATGCAGGATGGCCCGCGCCACCCCGCACCCTTGGCAAACGAAGGTCCGGCAGGCGGGCGGACCATAAAGCACGCGCTCCCGTATCGCATCGATGTCCCGGTGGATCATCTGCTGGAGCAGGCGCACGGCTTCGGCTTGCAGGTCCGCCCGGTCAGGCATGGGGAGGGTCATCCTGGGTCCTGCGTTGAGCGGAAGCGATCGCTTCCACTGGAGCCAAGGGGTCCACCGGACGATGAACCAAGGGGTTCACCGGACATGGCCGCGGCCTCGCTGGGCTTGCAGGGGGGCATCACGCGCCCCTCCTCCTCGGACAGCATCCAATCGTCCATGCTCTGCGACCAGCGGCGGCGCACGGCTTCGAGCTTCCGGAAGGCGCGGATGGTTCGCAAGGTGTAGTAGAAGGACACCGCCATCGAGGCAGCTTGCGCGGCGAGCATTCCCAGCGCGACGGCGTTCTCGAACATCATGCTTTCCCCCATCATGCGGCGCGCTCCTGGGGCTGGGCGGGTGGATCTCCCAGCCACACCATGCCGACGTCCTCGGGGACCTGGGGCGGCCCGCGGGTGGTGCCGAGCAGCACGACGGTATCGAGCTGGTCGGCCAGGGTCAGCAGGTGCAGCCATCGCATCGCCAGCGGCCGGGCTGGCACGTCGAGCACGTCAAACTCATCGAGCACGACAAACTTCATGGCCGAGAACGTGGCGATCGCGCAGGCGAGCATCGTGTCGGCCCGCCATTGCTCGGACCGGGACAGCAGGGCGTAGGGGCGGCGGTCGGCGGTCAGGGCCATGTCGGCGCCGATGGCCACCTGCCGCCATCCCGTCTGCGCCGCATAGTCCCGCAGCAAGGCGTTGAAGGGGCCGATGACCTTCTTCAGCACCTCGCCCGGGATGCCGTCCGGTGCCAAGGCCTCGCCGATGGCGGTCCAGCCCACCACCGCGGCGTGCTGGGCGGCGGCGGAGGCGGTGGCAGCGGCAGCTTGGGCGATGGCGGCATGGTTGTCCCTGGCCAGCGCAAGCCTCGCTGTTTTCATCTCCACCTGCTTCTGTGCGGATTGCACGGCCGCTTGCAGCGCGGCGCGGTCCTCTCCCGCCGGCGCCGGAGCCTCCGGGGCCAGCTTCGCCAGCAAGTCGGAAGCGGTGTCGGCGGCCACCCACTCAGCGAAGCACGCGGCCCGGAGATCCTTCGCCTGTTTGATCTTGGCCTCCGCCTCGGCCAGCTTCACGGCCGCCTCCGCTCTTTGCCCCGAGGTACTGGCGCCTGCCTTGGTGGTGGTCTGCACCAGGAAGCCGTGTACGAGTTGCAGGGGTTTGTTGCAGCACGGGCAGGTCAGGTGTTCCAACTCGGCTTGGGCGTCCATCTCCGCCTTGCGCTGGCGTAGCGGCTCGGCCTGCGTGTCGGTGGCGTCGAGCACCTGGTCGGCGATTCTCAACCCCTCGCGCGCCCCGGTCAGCTTGTCGGCATCGGCTTGCAGCTTCGCTAGGCGGGCTGTGGTGGCGGCACGGCTGGCCACGAAGGCGTCAAGGGCGCCAAGCTCGCCGGAGCAGTAGCGCATCGTCGCCAGGCAAGCCTGCAACTCTGCCTCCAGTTCAAGCAGGTCGCGGGGCACGCCCGGCCCGGTGTCGGGCGGGGCAACAACAAAGCCCTCTCCTTTGACCGCGCCGTAGGTCTGGCCGGTGAGGACTTTCCAGGCCCCGCGCGCCTCGGCTGCGCCTCGCACGGCTTGCTTGGTCCAGTCTTCGAGGCTGCCGGTGGGCAGGAGTTGCGCCGTCAGGGCGGCGGGGTGCTTGCGTTCGGCCAGCATGGCGAGGATGGCGCCCGGCCCGATGTCGGCCCGCATCAGGGCGCGTAGTAGCGTGCTGCGATCATCGGCGCCGACGGTGGCGAAGCGCCGAGTGTCGAGCAGGTAGGGCACGGCGGCGGTCACGGCCTCGTCGGGGACCGGCAGCCGGGCGCCCGCGAGGATCTTGCCGGAGGCGATGTCACGCGACACCGTGACCGCCTCGAACGTGATGCCGACGCTGCCCCGGTCGGCGCCGTCGGTGATGAGCTGCTTGCGGTCCGATTTCAGCGTCACGCGCCGCAGGTCGGCCGTCATGCCGAACGCGATGGCCTCAGCGATGCTGGACTTGCCCGAAGCGTTCGGCCCGGCGATGACGGTCATCGGTGCCAGGGCCAGGTCGAGATGGTTGTGCGTGAGCCAGTTGGTCAGCGTGAGGGCGGTGAGCTGCATCGCACTCTCCTACTCGCAATCGCCGAACCCGCCTGCCCCTTGCAAATCGCCAGGCGATTTCGCTGTCGCTGCCGGGATGGCAGGGGCCGGGGGTGCGGGTTGTGCAGTGGGTTCGGCGGCAATCGTGAACACTGTGGCCGGGGCATTGCCTCCGGTGAATGTGATCGCTGGGCCTGACGTGGGGGGGCGTCCTCCGCTCCCGCCCCCGCTTCCGGGGGGAGGGGGTTGTTGGGCGGGGTCCTGATGCCTCTCCCGCGGGGAGAGGGATGGGGGGAGTGGGGCACGCAGACTGGCCAGGGAGCGGCTGTGCTGTATGGACGTTGTGTGGTCGTCGGGTGGGGAGGGACGGGGGAACGCGAACGCCGGCAGGGATAGCGGCTCTATATGGTCACTCAGCCCGGGCCAGGTATCGGTGCGTAGGCTCTCGGCGTAGCGGGGCAGCCAGCGGGCCACGGCCTCTTGGCCTAGCGCGACGTCGCAGGGGCGCAGTTCGTAGGCGCCGACCAGGTAGGGCGGCTCTTTCTCCACGGCGACGAAAATGAAGGCGTCCGGTTGCCAGCCGTCCGCCTCCAGCAGCCCGTCACAGTACATCGGCACCTGCCAGTGATAGCGGTAGTCGAAGCAGGCGCGGGCGAAGCGGGCCGGGGTGGCGTCCTCGCACGATTTCACATCGAAGACGATGCGGCGGACACGGTCGATGCCATCGCTGCGCCCGCGGCAGAGCACGCCGGTCGCGCGGTCGCGCCAGGTGAACGACCGTTCAACTATTAGGTCCCGGGTGATGAGGGCGGCGCCGATCGGGTGGGCGTGCACGGCGTCGGCGATGCGCCGGGCCTCGTCCATCTCGGCTTGTTTGACCAGCTCGCGGCCGAGCGCGGCGGTCATCTCCGCCTGATAGGCCTTGTGCGTCTCGTTGAACGCCCGGAGCTGGGAGGTTTGGTATCGGTGTTCGAGCTGGTCCGGCTCCAGGATTGCGGTGTGGATCAGGCTTCCGAACGCCATGGACCGGGTTTTCTGCGCGGGTCCATGGCGGAAGCGGGCGGGGCTGTCGGCATAGCGGGACAGGCCGGACTTCGAGATGCCGGGGCTTGCGAGGTATTCGTGCAGCGGCAAGCCATCGCGGATGCCTATGTGCATGGGCTGCTCCTGTATGCCCGGGTCAGGCATGGATTGTGTTTATGACCTTTAGCAGTGTGTCGGCCCCTGCCAGGTCGAGTTCCACGATAGTCAGGCCGGTTGCGACGGTGGCGGCGCCTTCGCGTAGGTGGACCAGTTCGCCGTACGCCTTCACGCGATGCTCGCTGTCCAGCCCTACCACCAAATCTTGCAGTTTGGTGGGCACGCTGGCCAGCACTAGCACGTCGCCGGGCCGGCCGCGGATGCAGCCCATCGGCAGCTCCAGGGCACAGGCGTCGTTGTCGTCCAGGTTGTTCGGCCGGACGGCAAAGCGGGTGGCGCGGGCTGATTCGAGTCGTTCGGTCGTGCGGTAGAGTGGGATGACCTGCGGCTGGTGGTACAACTTGCCTTCAGCGTCAACGATCCCGCCCGTCCATCCCGCAGCAGCCGCCGGGCGAGCGGCGGCCGGCGGCGGCGGCAGGTGGGCGGTGTCGCTGCTGGCGTCCGCCGGTGGTTCTTTCGCGGCCTGGAGCCTGGCGACATTGACGTTGGGCGGGGCGTCCTCGGTGTGATCCTCGAATTTGACATGCGCCCGCTGGGCCTCGGTCAACAGCTTGTACGGGTCGATTTGCAGCATTTTGGCGAGGCGCTGGGCCTGAAAGGGCAACAGGAAGTTCGGCTTGTGCCGGGTGACGTAGTTGGAGACGTAGCTCGGGCACCGGTCGATTGCTGCGGACAGGTCAATCAGCGAGATGCGCAACTCCTTGGCGCGCACGACCACGAGTGACCTGATCGGGTCGCGCGTCCAGTCATAGCGGCCTGGCTTTGGCTGACCTGCGGTGCGCGGGACCTTGGGTGTCGTCAAAGGGGTGGCAGTTCTGACCCTCTTGACCGCAGTGCGTCGGCTCATTCCCCAAGGCCTCCAAATGCTAGGATTGGCGGGGAGTTTACCGGCACAGCCCGGCGATGGCGAGCGCGGGTTGCTCACGATTCGGGTATTGTCCTGTCGTGACGGCATGGGTAATGGAGTCATTATGACGCAACGCCCCACCCGGCCGGAGTCTGAAGCCATGCGAAGCGGGCCTATCATTACGCCTTGGTTGGCCCGACCGACGCTGCTGCTGAACCAATCTAGGGGGATGCGCTGGTTCAAGCTGGGGCGACACAACCAGGGGTTAGGTTTCGAGGTTCGCGCCGCGACTAGGGATTGCCGGCCGGCGGCGCCTTTCGTGCGGGCTTTGCTGCGGGTGGTTCGCCCCTCGATCGGCACGCTGGACACTGACGGGCTGGTGGGCGGCTGCAAAGGCTTGATCGACTGCTTGTTGCCGCCGGGGGCGCCGCGGTGGGTGCCAGGCGGCCGGGGCCGGTGGGTGGTGCCGCCCCCCAACGGCTGCAGCGTCAAACCGAGAGGTTTGCCGGACATCATCCTGGATGACGGGCCGCATTACAGGGAACGGAGGTGTCGGTATTCGACCTCGGGGACTTCTAAGGCATGAAGTGTTTATGGCGCATTAAAGCGCGTTAAAAACACATGGAGGTGCGGAATCGGACATAAAATGACTCGCTATGACATGAAACGTACGTTTTCGTAACCATTGCTTTTCATTGTAAGGGCACGATGAGCACTCGATTGCTGAACACGGATCAAGCGGCAAGCCTGCTTCGGGTCTCCTATTGGACCCTTGTGCATTGGCGGCGGCCGGGCGGCAAAGGTCCGACGCTGCCGACGGTCCGAGTGGGCCGGAAGCTGTTTTACCACCCTGACGACGTGAACAAGATCCTGGACGAGCGGCGGCCGATCGTCGTGCGGTCGAAGCCGATCCCCACGAAACCAGCGAATCCGCGCAACCGGAGCGTGCGGCGCCCCGGCGGCGTCGGTTGTGGCGACCCCTCCTCAATACAGATGGCGCGGGCGGCGTGACCTTTCGCCAAAACCCGCGCTTCCACGTCCGCTTTATCTTGCGTCCTATTGTAACGCCTGCTCGCTGCACCCCGGGTCCGATGCCTGACAGGCTCGGCGCCCGGGCGCTTTGCCCCTCTGCCGCCTGCGCGGCCGTCGGGCTGTCTGCCGCCCGAGTCGCGGCTTCCTACCCTCGACCTCCCATTCCGTGCCCGAGTCGCGGCGGTTGTTCCCGCCCCGTTCGCGCGCGGCCTCGCCCCATCGCTTGCTAGGAGCATTCCTTTGACCAGACGCGCATCGACCATGGGATCAGACGGCAGACTACCTTGGTTCAAGTTCGAGCCGGCACGATGGTTGGGGGACCTGCGGGTATGCAGTTGGGGCGCCAAAGGGGTGTGGTCGGACCTACAATCGTTCATGGCGCAAAGCCGTGAGTTCGGCTTTCTGCTGGTGGGCGCGCGGGCCGCCACGAACCGGGAGATCGCCCGGATGCTGGGCGGTGATCCTCGGGCGGCGCTCCGGTTCATGGAGGAGCTGGAGGAGAAAGGCGTGCTGCGCCGAGACGACCGCGGGGCGGTGTTCAGCACCGAATTGCTGCGAATCTGCGCCATATCCCAGAGAAATGTCGCAAACGGGTTGCAGGGCGGCAACCCAATGTTGTTAGAAAACAATCCATTAGACCAAAACTCGGTTAACCCCCCGGTTAAGGCAGACTCAGACTCAGACTCAGAAAGTACAGAGAATCGGGGGGCTTCGCCCCCCTCACCCCTCGGCTGCGCCAGCGGGGCGGGAGGGGCTGCGCCAGCCGAGGAGGCCAACGACGCCAGGCAGGCAAGCGCATTCGACCCCGGCGGACCGCTCGGCCACCTGTCCCATGCCGGCGGGAACGTGGTCCCCTTGCGACCTCGCGGGCCGGAGCCAGCCCCGCGACCGGGCGACCCGGCGCTGTCCACGGGCGAACCAGGCGGACCGCCGGAACCGGCTGGCCCGGTGGCTACGCCGGCTGCGGCGGCAAAGGCGACGGCTGACGAGGTGGCGGGGCGGGCGGCCCAGGACGCGGCATTCGACGCATGGAACCAGGTGGCCACCGCCTCCGGTTGGATGCGGCCGGCCGTGCAGTTGGGCGACGACCAAAGGGCCAAGCTGCGACGACGGCTGATCGAGTGCGGCGGCATCGCTGGCTTCCGGAAGGTCTTGACGGCGTTGGAGGGGTCCGACCTGTGGATGGGGCGTCTCGGGCGGCGGTGGCATCCGGTGCTGGACGACCTGCTATCGCCGGCGAAATTTCGACGGGCGCGGGAGGGCGGCTATGACAGCACACCGTCGGCGTCCGCTGGCCTCGCGGTGCCGGTGGAGCGGCGGGCGCCCCAGCGGCCGGGACCGTTCGATCATATGTTCCCGGCCAGCTACATCGCCCGGCGGAGGGGGCAGGGTCCGATGATCGAGGCTGACCCGGAAGCCGAGGAAGCGGTCCGATGACGGCGGTGGACCTGCCGGAGGGTCTGCCGCCGCTGCCGCCGCTGCCGGAACGCATCGAGCTGCCGATCCTGCCGGCGTCGCTGCGGCACATGATCCGATTGGCGGAGAGCGAGCGGAATCCGCTGGACGGGCAGGCCGGGGAGTGCTGGCCCAACGTGAGGGGCAGGGCGCAAGCGGCTGTCCCGGTGTTGCGGGATGCCTGCCAGCCGGCGCCGTTCGGGACGATCGCGGCCTGGATGTCCTGGATCGCCATGGGGTGCGTCAAGACACCGGACCCGTTCATGCAGGAGTTGCGGACGGTGATGGTCGCCGACCTATGCGGGGACCTGCCGGCGTTTTGCTGGACCAGGGAGACCCGGCGGGCCTTTGTCATGCGGGGACCGGAGGGCAAGTACTTCCCGGGGGACAGCGAGGTGGCCTTGTTCCTGCGGGCGGTAGCCTACCCGGTGCAGAGCCAGCTTCGCGCGTTGGAGGTGCTGCTTGCGGCCGATAGGGACGCGGAGGCAGCCAAGCAGGCGGGGGCTGGACTGTTGGAGGATGACGCGCCCCGGGGGGACGTGCTCCGCCTCGTGGGCGAGGTCAGGGCGGGCCTGCTGATGCCGGAGTGGCCTAGACAGCGGGAGCCGAGCCAGCCGTTGCCGGACGCGCCCCCGCCCCCAAGAGCCAGCTACGCCCAAGGGCAGCACCTCGCCGACATCCGGGAGAGCGCAAGGGCAGCCAACCAGGCACGGGCAGGCGGTAAGCCGCTCCCACGCCGGGATCAGGGAGGACGGGGGGAGTGAACACCATGGGGGCTTTGCGCAGCCTGTTGGGCAAAAAGGCGCGTTGGCTGGGCAAACCGCGGCCGTCCTGCATGGAGGCATGGATGCGGGACACCATCCGGGACGTCCAGGACGCTCCGCCGGGCGATGCGGGACGGTTCGAGCCGTGGCTTCGGCGCGGGGGCATGGGCGCCAGGTTGCAGGCGGACATGATGGAGCCGGGCATGGGCTTGGGGGAAGCGATGGTTGGGGTTTCGCCGGTTGAGGTCGATGACGCCTGGTATGCGCCGGGCTTCGCGGAGCTGGTGCGGCTGCACGGGTCGGATCGGCTGGGGCCGGCCGGCGGCTCGGACGTGCGGGAGCAGTTGGCGACCATTGGGCGTGAGCTGGACAAGCTGGACGACGAGGTGACCGCCAACACGGTGCTGGATGTGCTGACGGGGGTGGTCGGCGCCCACGCGGCGATGGCGGCCGTGCCGGGCATCGTGCGGTCGTTGGGTCCGGTGCTGCGGTTGCATCGGGCGACGGCGCTGCAGGCGTGCGTGACGGCGATCGAGGTCATGGGGTTGCGGCTGGACGCGACCGAGCAGGATCTTGCGGGCAAGCGGCAACAGCTCGGCGACGTGATCGACGCGGCGGCGGCGCGGGAGCAGGTGCTTGTCGGCGAGTTGTCGGTGCTGCGGGCGTTGGGGGCGAAGGGTCCGCTTCCCCGCGTTCCGCTGGTGGACGTGGGGCCGGGCCTGGCGGCGTTGGCCGCGCGGGTGCCGGCGCTGTTCGAGGTTGGGAAGGGGCCTGTCCCGCTTGCGGCGGCGGCGATCCTGCGGGAGCTGGTCGAGCTGCACGAGCGGCCGGTCGTGGTCGAGGGTCCATGGACGCGGCCGAAGCCGGAGCTGCCGGCCGGGTTGGTGATCCAGGAGCCTGTTGCGGAAACGAGAGGATCGCCGGCGGTTGGGGGCGTGGACCCATGATCGACATTGGCCCTCGGGAAAGCGGGCTGCGCCAGGTGTGCCCGGTGTGCAACGACCTGGGGGTTCACCTGGTCCGGGAGCGTGGCCAGATGGGGTACTTCCTGCGGCAGACAGCGTGCACCTGCCCGGCTGGCGCCGCGGTGCAGCGGCTTCTGCCGGACCCTGCCGCGGTCCCGTATCCTCCGGGGGGCATTGTGTCCTCCGGCGCCAAGTAGAGGATTCCCCTATGTTCGAGGCACCAATGCTGGACCGCAAGGCCAATGACGCGGGGATGGACAAGGACCGGCCCAGCTCGCACCTGGGGCTTGACCGGGCTGCCATGATGGCCGATGCGCCGCGGGACATCCTGCAGCCCCCGCCACCGCCGCCGAAGCTGGCGGGCTTGCTGCAACGGCTGAACGCGGCCGGCCTGTCCATCTCGAACGCGACGCGGGCGATCGAGCGCAGCTTGGGCACGATGGAAGGGCCGGACCCGATGGAATCGGCGACACTTGGGGACAGGCCGCCGCAGGAGCATGACGCGCTTTCTGCGCTGCACGAGGCGGCGGCGAAGTTCGAGAACAACGGCCTGGTGCTAAGCCGGCTGGCGGAACGCTTAGGCCAGATCGTCTAGCGGCTGCTGCGCACCCGACTTCACACGCCACGTCACACCGCACGGGCTGGTGATGCCGCAACATCTGCGTTGCGTTCCGCTTCCGGCACGGTTTAGGCTTGCGCCAGCTTCTTATGGAGTAGGGCCTTTGTTATGACCTTGTCCGGCTAGACGGCTACCAGGCACCGGGGTTTTCAGGGCCGGCCCAACCAGGGGCCGGCCCTTTTGTTTGTCCGGTCCCCGGTCGAGTTCGCACCCTGCGGCGGCAGTCGTGACGGAACCCTAGTGGCTCACCTAGCCCGGTTCCCATGCGAATTTGCACGCCCATCGCCAAACCCCACTCTGAGGGCCTAGCCGACCCCCGCGCGCCCCGCTGCTGCCAGCGGTGCGGCGGGATCGAGCCATCCGTGCGCTTCACCCGGCTGGCCCGGACCATCTGCACGACCTGCCAGGCGATCATCAAGGCCGGCCGGGCGGCGCTTCGCACGCTGGCGCCGGCGCCAGTCCGCCGGGTCCGGGCGGAGGCGGGGCGGCATCCGCAACACCTGGCGTGGATACGCTCGCTGCCGTGCGCCGTTCGGTCGCCGCGGTGCGGTACGCTGATCCACGCCCATCACGTCCGCCTCGGCACTGGCGGCGGCATGGGCTTGAAGCCGTCCGATCGGCACACCGTCCCGCTTTGCCCTGCCCATCACCTGGAGCTGCACAACGGCGGCGCCCTGACGTTCGAGGCGCGGCATCGGGTCGTGCTGCTGACCTTTGCCGAGCTGCTGGCCAGCCGGTCCCCCTACCTGCAACCGAAAGATCCAGTTCATGCCAACGACTCCTGATCCTGTTGGCCCGCCGGCCCTGCTGGGTGCTTTGTCTGTCAGCGAAGGGATTCGTCACGTAGAGCCGCGGGCCGTTCTGGGTTCCTTGGCCGTGATCGAAGGCACACGCCGGGCGGCCTGCGCGACGGTCGAGCATCAGTTGTACTCCCGCGCGGTCGCCGTTTCTGTCGCTGCAAACATGGTGCGTCAAGCAACGGCGGCCGACCTCGCGGACGGGACGCTTCTGCGGCGCATCGAGGCGATGATGCCGCCTGCTGGCTGGGAGTGGGCGGTCTGGGCCTACGCCGATGGCGACATGACGGCCATTCCCAACCTTCTTGCCAAGAAAGCACATCCTGATGCGCCCTGACCTCCTGCACGTCTTCATCCCGCGCGCGAACCCCCTGCAATGGGAGGTGCCGCAAGCCCTGCATGACGCGACGGTGTCGAGCTTGCTTGACCAGGGATTGACGGTGCACGTCATCGAGTGCGCCTACGGCGAGCGGCCGTTCCTCTGCGAGCGGCCCCACGTCCATCACGTCGGCGTTCGTGCGCGGACGATGATATGGAACAAGGAGTGCTTGATTAACCTGGGCGTCATGCGTGCGCCGGATGCGCAGTACATCGCCTGGGTTGATGGCGACCTGGTGTTCCGCAACGACGGCTGGGCGGCGAACGCCGTGGACGCGCTGCAGCTCTATGACGTGATCCAGCCCTGGGGCACGGCGTTCGACATGGGGCCGGAGGACGAGTTGCTGACCGCCCATACCTCGTTTGCGAAGGTACTGCACGATGGCGGGCCGGTCGCACCGGGCGGGGAAAAGTGGTGGAAGGGGCAGGGCGGGCCGTACGTGTATCCGCACTCGGGCTATGCCTGGGCGATGACGCGCCGGGCCTGGGACGGCCTGGGCGGGCTTCTGGACATTGGCGGCATGGGGTCGGGTGACTTCCACATGGCGCAAGCCCTGGTTGGCGAAGCCGATTGCACGATGCCGGCTGGCACGACCGAGACGTACCGCCGCCACGTCAAGCGTTGGGAGGAGCGGGCGAAGCGGACGGTGGACGGCAACGTGGGCTACCTGCGCGATACAATAGAGCACGCCTTCCACGGGGCGAAGCCGAAGCGCAATTACATCGGCCGCTGGGATATGTTCGTCGCTCACCAGTTCTGTCCCGACGAGGACCTGGTGCGCAACGCGCACGGTGTTTACGAGCTGGCGCCCGGCAAGCCGGCGCTGCGCCGTGACTTCGACCGCTACCTGCGGGCGCGGTGCGAGGACGCCAACTCGCTGTGAGCAAGCGCATTCGACGGGTGCGGGACGCCAACGGGGTGCTGCAGGTGCCGGCGCCGCCGGTGTGCAGCCCTCCGCCTCCGCCCGTGAGGATAGTCCAAGTGCCGCACTACCGCTGGGATGCACCTTTGGTTGTGCAGCGGCCCGCGAAGCACGCGGCGATTGCATTGCGGCTGCAGATGGAGTCTGACAGGCGGCAGGCTGCTCTTTCGGCGTTTCACGCGCTCGATCGCGTGCGTGCGCTGCGAGCGAAGCGGCTGATCCGGCAGGGTGGCAAGTACAGCCCTGCCTAGTGCAAGGGCCAACTATGTCGATGAGCAGCACCGAGGCGACGACTCAGCAACCCATCCAGACTGCCGGCGCGGCGCAGTCCGCGTCGGCGACGACCTCCGGCCCCGCCAAGCGCGGCCGTAAGCCCAAGGCGGCGATTGCGGTGCAAGAGGTCAAGCAGGTCAAGGCCCCGCGGGCTGCGCGCGTGCCGCGGATTGCGGCGCAGATCCCGGCCCCCAGCGTCGGGCACCAGGCGACGGCGGGGGCTGCGGATGCGCCGACGGCCAGCGTGGGGGCGGACGGTCCGTGGTCCGGGCACGGGATCATCACCAATATCGAGCAGCAGTTCATGCGGGCGAAGGACATTGCCAAGGTGTTGAAGGCGAACAACGCCAAGCTGGTGTCCGGGCTGGCGGCGGAGGCGACGCCGGAGGAGATGGCGGGCTACTTCCTCGATAAGTACTTAACCGGTTTGGAGACCAGCATCGGCGTTCTTCAGCTCGCGGAATGAGGGCCGGAGCAGCGGCGCGCGTCGCGTGCTGCTGCCTGGTCATGCCGGCTGCACCAACGGGAGGCTGACAGCATGGAAACGCCACCTTTCGCCATAACCGGGTTCGGTGCGGCATCCGGGGACCTGCTGGGGCTGCCGACGCCGCCGGGGCCGCTGATCCTGCCGGCGGCTGTCCCCCTGGAGCCGCGCCCGCCGACGGAGGGCGATCAGGTCGCGGCGGTGACGGCCGCGCACAACGCCATCTACGACAATCACAGTCCGTTGCGGGTGGCGCAGGTGCTCCGGCTGGTCAACAATGTGCCCCAGATGAACCAAGCCGACATGCTTGCCACCGGCGCGATGCTGCTTGCCAACGTGCTGCTGCACACCGAACCTACTGCACGCATGAACGTCATATCCGGCCTGGTGTCCGTTGCCGGCGGCCTGTTGCGTGGCATGTCCCAAGACGCGCCGGGCGACCTGGTTCCGCCGCCTGGCGCTTGATCGCGCTGGCGCCCTGTTCGGCCGAATGTGCGGTTGGGCCGGATGGCGTCATAGACGTGGACCTGGTCCGCACGTCGTCGGCGGCGGCGCAACACGCCGCGCGGGCGATCAAGGGGCATCCCTGGCCGGTGCTGGTCAGGATGGGATGGCGCATCGTGCCGGTGCAGGTTGTGGCTCGCCTGGCTGGCGACGCCGTGCAAAGCCCGAAGCCGCGCGTGCGTCGGAAGGCGCCGGGGCTGCCGGTGGCTGTCGCGTTGCCCCCACCGCCCCCGCGGCCGGCGGGTGGTGTGGTCCGCATGGTAAAGATGGGGCAGCGTGAGCCGCCCTGACGTGCTGGGCTAGTGCCGTTCCGCGGCCTGCTGCCGGGCCACTATGCGACGATCCTAGCTGACCCACCGTGGCAGTTCGTCACGCGATCGGACAAAGGGCACGGCAAGGCGCCGCAAAAGCACTACGCCTGCATGACGCTGGAGGCCATCCAGGCGCTTCCGGTGGCGACCCTGGCGGCGCCGGATTGCGCGCTGTTCATGTGGACCACGTCGCCGTTCCTGCCGGCGTCGCTGGCCACCCTGGCGGCCTGGGGCTTCACGTACAAGGCGACCGGCACATGGGGCAAGCGCACCCATACCGGGGAGGCCTGGCAGTTCTCCACCGGCTACATCATGCGCTCGGCCGCCGAGTTCTGGCTGATCGGCACGCGCGGCCGTCCGGTTCGGCGATCGGCCAGCGTGCGCAACCTGCTCGTGGCGCCGGTGCGGGAGCATAGCCGCAAGCCGGACGCCTTCCGGACCGATGTGGTCGAGGCGCTGTATGACGGGCCGTATCTTGAGTTGTTCGCGCGGGAGGCGGCGCCCGGGTGGACGTCATGGGGGGACCAGACCCGGCGGTTCGAGCCGGCGCCGCGGGGCTGACGCGGCGCTGGCCTGTCGTGACGCCACCCTGGCGGGGAACCGATGAGGTCCCCCATGCTCCCTTTTGCCGGCGCTGCCGTGCTGCTGACCCCCGCTGATGTCGCTGCCGCTGCCAAGCGTCTAGCCTGCCCTGTCGCAGGCGTCACGGCGGTCCGGATCGTGGAGACCGGCAACAGCGGGGGCTTCCTGGCCGATCGGTCCGGCCGGGCGCGCATCCTGTGCGAGGCCAAGTTGTTCGGCGACGACACCGAGCACGAGTACGACGCCTCGCATCCCCTGATCTCCTGCCGGGTGAACAACTGGAAGCTGTACCAGGGGGGTGCAGCCGAGTATGACCGCCTGGCGGCGATGGTCGCGCTGGACCGGACGGCGGCCCTCCGCAGCACGTCCTGGGGCATGTTTCAGATCCTTGGGCGCAATGCGGCCTCGGTCGGCTACATGGGCGTGCTGGGGCACGCGGCGAACGTCGAGGCGTTCGTAGCCGCGATGGCGGCCAGCGAGGGGGCGCAGCTCGCCGCCTTCGTCGCGTTCGTGGAGGTCAACGGCCTGGCGAACGCCCTACGCACCGGGGATTGGGCGGCTTTCGCGCGCGGCTACAATGGGCCGGATTATGCGGTCAACCACTACGACACGCGGCTTGCGTCGGCGTTCGAGCTGGCGTCAGGGGTGCGGCCCCTGGTGCTGCGCATCGGCTGCACCGGCCCGGGCGTGGTGGCGCTGCAGGCTGCGCTGACGGCTGATGGCGAGGCGGTCGGGTGTGATGGTGACTTTGGCCGGGTGACGGAGCTGGCGCTCAAGCGGTGCGAGTCCAAGCGCGGGCTTGACGTGGACGGGATCGCCGGACCTGCCGTGTTGAAGGCGCTGGGGCTGTGACCGGTCCATCGGGCCTGCGGGTGTATCGCAGCCACAAGGAGGTGCAAGCCGGGGAGATTATCGGGGTGGACGCCGTGGCGCTCACGCTGACCGTCGCCGGCGCGGACGGCACGCCGCAGCGGTGGAAGGGCCGGCCGCAGCTCTTTGCCGAACGGGTGCCGGAGGTTGGCGACTGGTTCATGCTGTACTCCGACGGCTACTGGAGCGTGTCGCCGCGCGTGGCGTTCCTTCAGGGCTACCGGGAGGTTCCGGTTCCGGTGTTCGAGGTTCTGCCGCCAGGCGCGGCGCTGATCGACGTTGTTCTGTCGGCCGCGGAGCTGGAGGAGTTCCGCAAGCACTGGTTCCGGATGATGGCGGAAAGCCGCGACACGATCGTTGCCCCTGTTGTGGGGCAGTTCGAGATCCCGTGGACCCCGGGCGTGGCTAGGTGACGACGCCGATGCGCCGCCGCGGGGAAGCGAATTACGTGGCCGATGGCGAGTCCGACGGTTGGGCGGCCGGCACGGATGCGGACCCGGTTGGCACGCGCTCGCCTGGCGAGGAGTCCATCTCGCGCGGCCACGAGGCGGTGATGCGCCGGGTGGCGCGTGAGCAGGTCGTCCGTGGCTGGGAGGAGGTCGGGGTAAATTTCGGCGAGTTCAAGGAGCGGCAGGAGCACGCGAAGCTGTTGGAGTGGATCAGGTCGCGCAAGGCGAACGTGGACGCGGGCTGGAGCAAGGCCATGACGACGGCCGTGGGTGCAGTCATCTCGGCGGCCGTCGCTGGCCTGATCGCGTATCTCACGGGGGGCCACCGATGAACGTCTTGCACTCGATCCGGCCGTTTTGGCTGGCGTTCGTGCTCTGGTGCGGCTTCGGCGCCCTGACCGGGCTTGGCGGCGTCTATGTCCTCTCGTTGCGTGCGCCGGTTTTGCTGGTCGCCCTGCGGGAGGTTGACGGCCTCGCGGTGCGTGGCGGCTCGCTGGATATGCTGTTCACCCTGCGGCGCACCCGGGAGTGTGACGCCCATGTGGACCGCTGGATGTGGCAGCCGACCGGGACAACCGACCGCTTCGGCCGGGAGATCCGGCGCTACGTGAGCCTGCCGCCGGCCGCCAACCCGCCGACCGAGAACGGCATGGAGACGACCTACGTGTTGTCTATCCCGCTGCCGAGCAACGTGATCCCCGGGGATTGGTTCTACCGGTCCCGCACCTATGACGGGTGCGGCTGGCTGCCAGCGATGCAGCGGCCGAGCCGTCCCAGCCCGGATGAGCCGGTGCACATCGGCGATGCGCCGCTGGCGACCGCGGTGCCGGCGCCCGAGCTACTGCTTCCTTCAACCGACCATCCATGAGGCACGCCATGTCCATCACTCTGGCTGATATGAAGGTTGGATACGCGCTGCTGTCCGATCGCTACCCGGCGTTGCTGGCGTGGCTGCGGCAGACCAGCACGATCGCCGGCCTGATGGGCTTGGCGGGCGTGGTGGCGTCGCTGATGACCGGGCAGGCGGACATTGCCACGTCCATCCCGATCATCACGGCATCGCTGGTGGGCCTGCTGCTGCCGGGGCATCCGGAGGCGGCGGCGAGCGTGCGCCAGGCGGCGGTTGATGCCGTGCAGCTCGCCCATGTCGAAACCCGTGGCGCGGCGTTGCGCGCGATGCCGGCGGACCTGGTCGAGGTCGCCAATGGGCTGGGCCTCGATCCTGCAGCCGTTGCGGCCGGGCGCGCGTCCGTTGGGCTGGTGGCGAAGGGAACAACCCCGGGCTGACAAATACAAACGCTAGTCCAGCACACTAATTGTCACCAACAGAGACAAACACCGACGAACAATTACCAACTCGTTTGACTTGCATCCTGTTGTAATGCCTCACGGTTTCGTGTGGCTTGTAGGTCGCAAGTAGCCCATGTGGACAGGACAGTAAAACCCACCTGGCGGAGACCTCCCATTGGCCGAATTGGTGATGATGGACTGCCCGACGCTTGCGCTTCGGTTGTCCACGGCTGGGTGTGGTCGGATGTTCACCGCGGCGCAAACCCGCGATGTGACGGCCTGGGATAGGAAGGCGGCGGCCTGCAAGTTCTGCCCGATCGGCGCCCGCAACGCCGGCGCCGTGGTGGAGCCGATGGCCAAGAGCCGCAGCGAGATGCGGCTGATCTGCCCGCGTTGCACGCGGCAATCGACCCGGCTGATTATGGGTCTGCACTGCATCTCTTGCTACAACCGCGCGCGGGAGGCGCGGCTTGGCATCAACGCGAAAGGGACGCGGCCGGCGCTCTCTGACACGCTGCACACGGTCACGGTGGCGGTGCGCGAAGGCCTGGTTGCGGCGGTGCGGCAGTCGGGCACGGTCGCCGGCCGTCCGGAAGCGATCCTTGCCATGGCGAAGCGGGCGACGAGTACCATGGCGTTTTCCCTGGCGCCGCTGGGCTTCGCCTCGTGAGCCTCACATGCGCGACGGCGTCGATCGCATTGGCGGCGGCGTCATCGGGGACGGCGTTCTACATCATCGACCACGCCTGCCGGCATTGCGGCGGCCGGGTGCTGCGGGCGGTGCAGGACGGCGACCAGTACCGGTGCGCCTCCTGCAAGGCGGTCACGATGGGCGGCCCGGCCGGGATCTGCGGCTGTGGGCTGCTGCCGGGCAATCGCGCGGGGATGCGCCGGTTCCACTGCGGACCGAACCCGGATGAGGGTCCGAAGTCTCCAAGCGAGATCGCGCTTTTGTTCGGCGACCTGCCGGTGGCGGCATGATGGCGCTCCTCGCCCGGGCGGCGCTGGAGCTGCAAGGGGGCGTGCTGCTGGCGTGCGTTCGGCACGGCCTGGCGTGCGGCCTGGTGCGTGATGAGCTGGCGGGCCTGGTGTGCCGGGTGGCGCAAGAGGCGGGGCGCATTCTGGATGCGGTGGCGCCATGAGCGGCACCCGGCCAACGGGCTTGCGGCCCGGCGTGACAATCATGTGCGACCGCCGGCAGGTGTTCGGGGCTGATGGCAGGCTGATCCGGCTGTCGGCGGCAATGTATGAGCTGCTGCTGGTGCTGGCGGAGGCGGACGGCCGCACCGTGTCGCGCGCCGACATTACCGACCGGTTGCAGCGCAACATGCAGCCACCCGCGGAGCGGCACATAGATCGGGTCGTGCACGAGCTGCGCCGGCGCTTGCCGCCGGACCTGATGGGACGGAGGTTGATCCAGACGGTCCATTCGGAGGGCTACTTCGTCCGGCCGGGCGTGGTGCAGCTCTACGGGCAGTCCTCATGCTGATCTGCGGCCCCATCGTCATCCACCCGGAGCGGCGGCAGGTCTTCACGCTGCATGGCAAGCCGATCCCGCTAAGCGGCGCCTTGCTGAATGCGCTGCTGCACCTGGCGGCGGCTGACGGCCAGGTTGTGAGCCGGCTGGAGTTGTCGGCCGCGGCGCTGGTCGGCGGCATGGAGGCCGGCGAACGCACCCTCGACACCTTGATCTGCGGCTTGCGGCGCCGCCTGCCGCTGACCGACGAGGGGCAACGGGTCGTGCTGACGATCCGCAACGTCGGCTATTGGATGAAGGCGCCGGTGCGGCTGCCATGATCGCGCTTCTCGGATCGAGCGTCTGCACGGTTATCTTGCTTTGCACCATTGCTGGCATCCTGGTGGTCCGGTGGCTGTTGCTGCTCGGCTGGCTCCATCTGTCCGCAAAGCGGAGAGACACCGGCAAATTGGTTGTTTTCGGCCAGAACCAGTCGAAGGCCTTGCTGCTTGCCGCAACGATCCTGCTGCTCCTCGTCACCGGGCTGGTCAGCGGGCTTGCGGGGATCGAGGTTGGCTGGTTCGGCGGCCAGGTGAACGCTGGTATCTCCGGGACACCGTTGTTTCGGGTGCACCTCGGGGAACCATCGGCGTGCGGGGTCGCGCGATGACGGTGCAGCTCCTCGAAGGCGATTGCATGGAGGTGCTGCGGCGCCTGCCGGCGGATAGCCTGCACGCCTGCGTCACCGACCCGCCGTATGGGCTGGAGTTCATGGGCAAGGAATGGGACGCGCCCTGGCAAGCATCCTCGATGTCGCCGCTGTTCGGCAAGCGCAAGACCGCGATGCCGGGCTTTGGCGCCAACCGCAACGCCTCCTGCCGGACCTGCAAGGGGCGGCTACGCGGGGCGACCGCGTGCGGCTGTGAGGCGCCGGTTTGGGATGAGGACCCGCGGGCTACCCACAACCGGCAGATGCAGGGGTTCCAGGCCTGGTGCCAGGAGTGGGCGGAGGAGGTTTATCGCGTCTTGAAGCCGGGCGCGCACCTGCTGGCGTTCGGGGGAACGCGGACATTTCACCGGATGGTGTCCGGGATCGAGGATGCCGGCTTCGAGATCCGGGACTGCATCCGCAGTGAGCAGGAAGCGGAGGCGTGGCCGGGCTGGGTGTATGGCTCGGGGATGCCGAAGTCGCGCGACCTGGCCAAGGCGATCGACTCCGAGGGCGGGACGCCGGGCAGCTATGGTGATCCGAAGTCAGCGGCGCACGCCGGCTGGATTGCGCGCGGCCGAATGCGCGGCCCGGCGGATGCCGACAACGAGGAAGGCTGGCAACGGCCATGGATGGCGGACGCCGACCAGGTCGGCAATGCCGCGCGCCGGGCCATGCGGGGCTGCTGCGCCATCTTCGGGGCCAACCTCGCGCGGGATCAACGGCAGCGTCGCGCACGGGGTCCGCAGGGGCCTAGCTCAGGGGCGGGCGCCAGCGTTCCACGCCGACACCGGCAGTCCCGCCCGGTTCTTCTACAGCGGCAAGGCGACCAAGGGCGACCGGGCGGGCAGCAAGCACCCCACGGTCAAGCCGGTGCCGTTGCTGCGCTACCTGGTGCGCCTGGTGACACCGCCGGGCGGTCATGTGCTGGACCCGTTCGCCGGGTCGGGCACGCTGGGAGCGGCGGCCCTGCTGGAGGGCTTCGACGCCACGCTGATCGAACGCGACCCTACCTATGCGGCGGACATCCGGGCGCGGTTCCTGCCGGTGGCGGCATGACGACCCACCCGGCCCGCCGGCGGCTGCAGGTCAACGCCCTGCATAGCGTGCTGCTGGTGGTGTTGGCCGTCATGGTGGTGTGGACGCTGATCCGCGGCACCTCCGTCAAGGTGAGCTTCGGGCCGCCGAAGGCGCCGGCGCCGGCGCTGTATTGCGCGAAGGACCCATGGCTTGCGGGGCCGGAGTTCATCCCCTGCCGCGACCGGCGAGACGCGCCGTGGACATGAGCCTTCACGCGGCGCCGGAGTATGGCGATCCCGTCGGTCCCGAAGACTCCTTTTACCCGGCCGCCGAAGGCGAGCTGGAGCCGGGCGCGATCGCGGCCCGCCTGGTCGCCGACGTCGAGGATTTCGCCGAGGTCCGGATGGGTGAGCCATCCATCGTGTTCCTCATGCGCGCGAATGAGAAGCTGAAGGCCGGCCGGCGCGTCCTCGGGATGATGGCCACGGTTCGGTTTCAGGGCGAGCTGGGGCCGATCGCGGAATGGATGCTTGCCAAGCTGTGCGGGGGCCTGCCCGATTACATCATGGTCCTGGACGCTGCCTGGTGGGTCCAGGCGGCGCCGATGCAGCGCGAGGCGCTGGTGTTCCACGAGCTATGCCATGCCGAGCACGCGCGCGGCCGGGATGGCGAGCTGAAGTTCACCGAGGCCGGGCTTCCGGTGTGGGGCATCGTCGGGCACGACCTTGAGGAGTTCCATCGGGTCGCGGCGCGGTATGGAGCCTGGTCGCCCGACATCGTGAGCTTCATCGCGGCGTTGCAAGCCGGCAACGCGATCTAGCGCGTGGCCGGCCCTCCCAACCCGGTCCGCGCCCAGGCGATGATCTACATAGCGGCCGAGGTGGAGCGCGTGGGCGCCGCCAAGGTGGACACGGCCGCCATCGTGCGGCGCTTCGTGGCGTTGGGCGCCAGCAAGAGCCGCATCCATACGTGGATCGGCGAGGCCAAGGCGGAGGCCACGGATGAGCGGCGGTCGGTCCGCGCGGCGGCGGTGAAGCGTGTCGCGGCGGCGCAAGCTGCGCAATCGGCGTCGATGCTGGAAGCCGAGATGGTCGCGGCCGAGGTGGCGATGGTGGCCAAGGGGCTGCAGGTGGAGATCCCGCCGGCGGCCGTGGTTGCGGGCGACGCGGCGAAGGCCGAGTTGGGGCTTCCGGCGCTGGCCGAGGCGCTGGCTCTTGCGGTGGTGCCCGGCGGCGCCCGGACCGTGCTGGCCGGCCTGCAGAAGGTCAACGACGCGATGCTGGGGGTGCTCGCCTACTCCCATACGCCGGACGGCAAGGTTCGCAACGCCAAGCTGGTGATCGCCTCGGCCGACGCGCTGCGGCGGTGCCTGACGGACAGTGCGAAGCTGTATGCGTCGGTCAACAACATGCTGCTGGTCGAGCGGTTTATGATGGAGGTGACGGCCGTTCTGCACCGGGCGGACCCGGCGATGGCGATGCAGGTGGTGGAGGGCATCCGGGCCGTTCAAGCCCGCTGGGCGGCCTGATGCTGGACACGTCGATGGAAGCCGCCATTGCGGCGGTGTGCGACGTGGCGTTGCTGCGCTTCGTCGCGCAAGCCGGGTTTGACCGGCGCGGTTCGATCCCCGACGCGATGACGTTCCGCGAATGGTGCGACATGCTCGGGGCGGCCGGCCTGCGGGTGGACGGCCATCCGTTCGAGCTGCGCAACCGCCGCGCGATGCACTTCATCTACGACCTGATCCCCACCACGATCGCCCAAGCCTACGGGCGGACCGTGGTTATGATGAAGTGCGCGCAGGTCGGCTTTACCGTTCTAGAGATGCTGGCGACCATCTACATGGCGCTCAAGTTCGAGCCGTGCACGATCGGGATGTATCTGCCCGACGCCAAGCTGGCCGGGATGAAATCCACCCTCCGCTACATGCCGATTTTGCGGCTGGTGCCGGACGCCTATTCACGCATGACGGAAGACGATCCGGCGACCGGGCGGCGGCGCCAGGGCGAGGGAAACGTGCTCACGCGCCAGCTCGCATCGAGCATCGTTTTGTTCCTGTGGACCAGCGGCAAGGCCATGACGGAATCAATGCCCATGGATGTCCTGTCGTACGACGAGGTCCAGGGTATGACGATCGAATCCATGGAAAAGACGCGGGAGCGTCTATCCGCCTCACGCATCCGCTTTACGCTGATGGGCAGCACCGCCAACTGGCCGGATGCGGATATTCACTTCTGGTTTAAGCGCGGCACGCAGCACCAGTTCCACACGAATTGCCGGGCTTGCGGCGGCACGCAGATCATGGATGAGCATTTCCCGCCGGCGAAGGATCAGCCGTCTTGCATCGGCTTTGACGCGACCCGGAATGACTGGCGATACCAGTGCGTCGCGGCGGACTGCCGGGCGTGGATTGATGATGCGCAGGACGGCGAGTGGATTGCCGCGAACCCAGGAGCGGTGAACGACGAGGGCAGGGGCATCGAGTCCGTGCACTTCCCGCAATTCCTTTCGCCGACGATCACGCCGCGGGAGATGTTGGAGTCCTACAACAACGCGACCGACCTTAAAAACTGGTTCAACCGCAAGGCCGGCAAGCCTTTCACCGATCCGACGCAAGTACCCGTCACCTTGGAGCACCTGCGGGCGTGCGCGGCCGAGGGCATCAAGGCGGGCTTGGTGTGGCGCAAGGCAGGGACAAACACGGTGATGGGGATTGACAACATGGGAGGCTTCTCATGTGCGATCATCCTTGACCGGATGCCGAACGGCGGCATGGCCCTTGTCCATTGCGAGCAGGTGCACGCGCTGGACCCTTGGGCGCGGCTGGATGAGCTGATGCGGGACTACAAGGTGTCCGTGTGCGTGGTCGAGCAGCTTCCCAACTACGACTCTGCCAAGGCGTTCGCGGCGCGCTGGCGCGGCCGGGTGTTCCTGGTCGCCAGCTATGCCAAAATCGAGGACAACATGCTCCGGTGGGGCGACGCGACGCAGAGCAAGGCCGATCGCAAAACTGCGATAGAGCACCGCGACCGGTTCACCGTGACGCTAGACCAGTACAAGATGATGAGCTTCGCGTTCGGGCGGCTCACGTCGCGCGAGCTGCTGACGCCTGATCCCAACCTGCTCACCCAAGAGATCCTGGTGAAGGGCTTGCGGAAAACGGTGCCGCTGCTGTCCGCGGTGCTGTGGGACCATTTTTGCCGCACGGCGCTTGTCACCGAAAAGGACCCGGAAGAACACAAGGTCAAGCGGTTCGTCCACAAGATCGGCATCGACCCCCATTTTAGCTTCGCCCTGATGATGGCGTGCGCGGCCTGGTGCCGGTCGTACGGGACGGCGACGTTCATCATGCCGGACACGGCGCCGGCGTCGTCGCTGCCCAACGAGCGCGCGGCGCAGGCGGCGGCGCAGGCGATGCCCGGGCTGCCCGACAAGGTGCTGGGCTACATGCAGGACCTCCCGCCGTCGGTATGCGGGCGGTGCACGTCATTCGCGGCCGGGGTGTGCACGGAACGCGGCTTCAACGTCGGTGCGAAAGACCCGTCGTGCCTGATCTACACGCCGAAAGGACCGAACGATGGATGACCTGGAATATGTGCGGGGTTCGCGCGTCGTCATGCGGCTGGAGGACACGCGGTTCGGCAAGCTCCGGCCGCAATATCTGCTGCCGATCACAGACAGGCAGGGCAACCATTGGGCGTGTCTGTGCGACTGCGGGCGGCTCGTGCCGGTCCGGGTCAAAGACCTGCGCTCCGGCAATACCACAAGCTGCGGGTGCCGGATCAACCGGCCGGAGGTGACGCGCGATGAGGTGTCACGCCGGCAACGCCTGCTGCTGGGGATGATGGCAGATCGCGGCGGCTCCGTTCAACAACCGGACATCGGCGAGATGCTGGGCGTTGGGCAGGGCGGGATTTTCCGCAATGTTCGCGCCTTGGTCAAACGTGGTTTGGTGGTGGTGCGCGCTCCGCGTGGTCCCGGCGCGGGGTGTGGCGTTCCCAACCTGGTGGCGCTGCTCCCCGCCGGCTTCGCCTACGTCCGCCAGCTTCGGCGTGCGGCTTCAGTTGATGCTCGTGCTGCCCTGGTGGCCTAGCATCGCCACCAGCGCCTTCGCCAAGGCGCGCTGCGCGTCGTCGGGCGGGTGGGTTCGGCCGCCGTCGCTGTCCGTCCTGCCGTTGCGCCAGCCGTGCCAGTAGGCCCGGCTCCGGTTGTCGCCTGGCTCCCCGTCGCCATCGAGGCCGGCGCGGTAGCCGTCTTTCATTTCGACCGGGTCGAGTTGGTAGAGGTCGGCCAGCTCCGACACCGGTTTGTGCCCGGTCACTGCGGCCGGCTCGGACCCGGGTGGGCAGACATCGCCTGCAGGACGTTGATGACCATGTAGCCGGCGGGCATCTTCTCTGGCTTGATGATGCAGTTCGATATGGCGCCCACGAAGCCCAGCGCCTCGGCGATCATCCACACGGCTTCCGGGTTCGGAACGCCTGTGCCGGCGGCGATGCTGACGCTGAGATGGCGGAATAGGCCGTCGCGCTGCACCTCGACGCTGTAGGTCGCAAAGAAGTTCACGGGCAGGTGGACTGTTTGCCGCGTCATGGCCTCCTTGTGCTTGCGCTTGCCTTCCGGCGTCTTGATCGCAACCATCAGCGTTTTCATGTCCACTGGATGCAGCGCGGCCATGTCACGCAAGGCGCGCAGTGCGTCGCGTTCGGGTGCGCGTATCATCAGGGAAGTTGATGGGAGTTGTAGGAGCTGCACGGCGCCGTCGGCGAGGGGTGGTGTGTCATCAGCCATCGGACACCCTCCGGAAGGTCACGAGTTTCAGGGCGAGGGAAGCGCCGCACCGTCTGCGGAACGTGTCTGCCTCTTGGAGGGCAATCCCGCCCAACGCCGCTGCGGCGGCTTGGCTGAACGCCATCAGGGGGACGTGGCGTATGACGCCTTTGCCGACCTCCATATCGGCGGACATGACGCCCTCGCCGCCGTTTGGGTGCGTGCCGATCCACATATAAAGGGCGGTGAAGGTGTCGCCGGGCTGGGGGATATTGCCGCCGTCGGCACGCTGTTGCGTGTCAGTCACCAGCGCACATAGGTCGATCCGGACGCGACCTCCGTGCCGTGCTCGTCGTAGAGACCCGGTCCCTCGGCCACCCGGCGGCCGGTGGCCGGGTTGCGGAACCACCCGGCGGGTTCGCCTGCATACCCGGTGCTGCCCCAAGCCGTCAGGGCGTCGCGGGCTTGGTCGAACCGGTGATAGCACCAGCGGCCGTCCATGCTTTCTTTGTCGCCGACGGCTCCGGTCACGACGGCGACGCTGTGGCCGAATAGCTTGACGGCTCCCCAACGGCCGCCACCGATCAGGCGGACATCGAAAAAGCATTCGCTCGCCAGCCAGACAAGGAAGCTGGCTGTCTCCAGCTTCGGGTCGCCCATGAAGGCTCGGCAGTGCCCGCAGTAGGCATTCAGCACGTCGTCGGGATGGTAGCTGGTGCGCCCACACCGGGGGCAGGTGAAGCACGGCCGGGTGGCGTCGAACCGAGAGGTTCGCCGGGCCTCGACCTGCTGGAGCTGTTCGGGTGTCATGCTGTTCTCCCGCGTCATCAGGCGAGACGGTGCCTGGAATGCTTGGGAATCTAGACTAACCCGGGTCGCCAGGGATAGCGCGATCGGGCGCGGCAGGTGGGTGCGATGTCCGTTGAACCTCTCGGTTCGATGTCGTGACGCCACCCTGGCGGCATGACCGACAAGCCCTTTTCCGTCGCATTCGACCCCGCGGCCCCGGTAGGCGAGCGTTTTGACGCCGGCTCCGAGATGCAGGCGACCTATGCGCCCACCGCCTCCGAGCTGATCCCGCGCGGCGACCTGATGCCCATTATCGACATGATCCGCGGGGACATGGCCGAGACGGCGCTCGTAAAGGCGTCCGGGTCGATCGCGGGCTACCCTGGCGAGCACGGCCCCAAGAAGATCGACGGCCGCGGCATGACCTCGGTGTACCTCGACAATCTGCAGATTTACCTGTCGGGCAATACCTATGAAAAGCCCGCCCCGCTGGGGTTTGAAGGCCTCCGGCAGATGGTGGACCAGACCCCCATCCTGTCGGCAATCGTGATGACCCGCATCCGGCAAGTGTCGCGGTTCTGCCAGCCGTCCGAGGATGGCGGCCCGGGCTACGAGATCCGCCACGTCGATCGCAAGCACGAGCTGACGCCGGAGGAGGAAGTGAGCACGCGCCTGCTGTCTCGCTTCGTGGCCAACTGCGGCTGGGAGTTCAACCCGCGGCGCCGCAAGGCCATGAAGCGCGAGTCGTTCACCCGGTTCATGTCCAAGCACCTGCGCGATTCCTTGACTATGGACGCGGCGCCGGTCGAGACCGAGATGAAGCGCGACCGCTCGCTGGGCATCGACGGGTTCTACGCTGTCGATGGGTCCACCATTCGCCTGTGCACCGATGAGGGATATGACGGCGACGACTCCATTTACGCCCTGCAGATGATCCAAGGTCGCATTTGCACGGCCTATACCCAGGATCAGCTTATCTATGAGGTGCGCAATCCACGGTCGGATGTTCGCCTAGCTGGATATGGGTTGGGCGAACCGGAGCTTTTGATCCGGGTAGTGACTGGCATCTTGAATGCCATGTCGTACAACATTGCCGGCTTCGATAACAACGCCATTCCGAAGGGCCTGTTGCACCTCTCCGGCGACTATGACCAAGCCGACCTGGCAGCGTTCAAGCGGTATTGGAACGCACAAGTAAAAGGCATCAACAACGCCTGGTCGTTGCCGGTGATGATCTCGAAGGACCAGGAGAGCAAGGCGAATTTCGAGAGCTTCGGCGTCGAGCATAATGAGATGCACTTCGCCAAGTGGATGACGTTCCTATGTAGCATTTGCTGCGCCATCTATGGAATGTCGCCCGACGAAATAAATTTCGAGAGTTTCGCCGCGCAGAAATCGAGCCTGTCCGGCTCGGACACCGAGGAGAAGCTGACCAACGCCAAGGATAGCGGGCTGCACCCGGACATGGCGCACCTCGAAGCCGAGATGTCGGACTTCATTATCAGCGAGTTCGATGACAAATTCTGCTTCCGATGGGTCGGCACCACGCCGGAGGACGCAGACCGGGTGTGGGAAGGTAAGAAGCTCACATACACCGTCGATGAGCTTAGGGCGGAGCAGGGCTTGCAGCCGCATCCGGATGCCAAGGTGGGCGCGCTGCCGCTCAACCCCACCCTGATCGGGCCGGCGATGCAACTTAACCAGCCGCCGAAGCCGGGCGGCGACTTCGGCGGGCAGGCGCAAGAGCCAGGGCAGGACTTCGGCAACGCCGACGACGGCGACGATCCGGCCGGCGATGACCAGGCCGGGGGCGAGGCGAACGGCACCGGCGACCCGTCCCAGGCGGGGCCTGACGGCGTGCCGACCGGTCCGGCCCCTGCTGGTCCACCGGCCGCAGCCGGGGCGCCTGGCGGCGACTACGGCGGTCCTGGCAAGGGGGATTTCGGCAAAGCCATGGGCCTGACCATCTACGCGGTTGGCTAGGGTGGGCAAGCCCGCAGCACCGGTGCCGGGGATCGAGCGCGGCGACCATGTGTACGTCCAGCACCCCAAGCGCGGCGCGATGGCGGTGAAGGTGTTGGCGACCGGCAAGGACGGGTTCACCGGGGAGGACGGGGCGAAGCGGCGGCACAAGCTCAACTTCGACTCGTACGTCGGCCACAAGACGCGGATGCTGCACACGTACAACCTGGTGGACCAGGGCGCCGACGGCGCGCTGCTGCAAGACGGCCGCGGGCAGCGGCGCTACCTGGCCGGCGTGCTGCCGGCAGCCGTCCAGGACGACGGCAAGGAAGCTGACCCGCATCCGGACGCGCCGGCGCCGGGCCGCCAGGATGATCCGCTGAAAGGTGGCCTGTCGTTGTTGAAGGCGTCCGCCCTGCAGCTACAGGCGGGGACGGACAAGGCCGGGCACGCCATCCACCGGTGGCACGGCCGCCCGGTGTTCCCGCAGCCGCAGCGGATGATGGACCCCGCCGCGCCTGACTATGCGCCGGGCGGCCGATACCTCTCCATGCCCACGCGGGAGGACATCACGGGCCGCACGGTGGGCCGGGCGCGGATCTCGGTCGGCGACGACGGCAAGCCCAGCTTCGGCGTGTCCGATGACCAGGTCGAGCCGGCCGCGCCGGCGCACGGCAAGGTCGTCCGCACCAACCTGTTCAAGCGCGCGGCGGGCTGGAGCTGGACGCACCGCGACGACGGCGTTCCGGACGTGAGCACCATCGTCAGCGTCGAGCACGGCGGCCAGCACCACTACACCCTAGCAGCCGATTTCCACGACGGCGTGACCCTGGCGCGCTACCCCAAGGCCCCGAGCGAGCCGCGGCTTCGGCCGACCACGCACGGGCACATCACGATGCCCGGGCATGAGGTCGGCCGCATCTCTGTCCGCGGCCGGGAGCACCCGGTCCATTCGACCATCGCGGTCCACCGCGGCGGCGGCGCCTCGCTTGCAAAGTCATTTCACCTCGCCGGCCTGGTGCCGGTCCAGGTCGAGGAGCTATCCGACATGCCCGGCCCTATGATCCTGTTCACGAAGGCCATGGGCACGCCCGTTGCCAATCGGCCGGGCTTGGCCTTGAAGCGCGTGACCGACAAGGGGGGGCACCAGACCCAGCGGTGGAGCAAGACGGGCGTTGACATGCCGGCCGGCAAGAAGCCGGCCGCCGGCGAACCGGACGCGCCACCTCCGGCCCCGATGAAGCACGGCGACGTCGTGAGCTTCCGCCATGGCGAGGTGCAGGGGCAGGGCAAGATCGTCGGCAGCGGGCAGGACGGCGTGACGGTGCGCGACGGGGAGCGTGAGCACCAGGTCCGGCACGAGCACCTTGAAGGCAAGGCGCCGGACGCGCCGGCGAAGGTGCTGCAGCGGCCGGACTACGCCCCGCGCGCGACGGGGGAGGACGATAAGAAGTACCTCAAGCGGACCGCCAGCTCGATCCCGGACCCGGAGCACCTGCCGGAGGAGCACGACCGGTATTTCAACCAGGTCGAGGGCGGCAAGACGGTCCCGATGGACCAGCTTGTGAGCACCAAGTCCGATGCGGAGAACGAACAGGGCGGCAACAACTCGCCGAAATTCATGGGCGCGGCGTACCATGGCGTTGTGGCCAAGCGTGACCCCATCACGGTCAAGCAGCGGCCGGACGGCAAATACGATGTCATGGACGGCAACGGCACGTACACCGGGGCCAAGAAGCACGGTTGGAAGAACCTGCCAGTTCGCGTCGAGGGCGGCGGCGGGGATGATGCCGGCGGAGCTGGCGCGGCGCCGCCCAACCCTCCGCCACTGTTCCCGGCGGCCGAGGTTGCTGACCTGCCGGAGCTGGGGGAGCAGAAGTTCAACACGCAGGACGCGCTGTACAAGGCGAGTGCTGAGTCGCTGGAGCACCTGAAAACCTGGCTGAACCGCGGCAAGGGCGTCTGCTCGAAGATGGGTTTCGAGACGATGACGTGCTCGCCCGAGGATGCGGACCTCACCAAGCCCGGCGGGATGTTGTTCGTTGCGCCATTGAAGGGTGCCAAGCGCGCGAAGGAGAAGGTGGACTCCGCCTATGACGGCGACTGGTCGAAGCTGCGCGACGTGGTGCGCTGCTCCATCGCCGTGGACAGCATGGACGACATCACCGACGCCCTGACGCAGTTGAAGGCGTCCGGGATGCTGCTGGCGCAGCAGCCGAAGGACAGGTTCCACCGGCCGCTGCCGGTGGGCTACAGGGACGTGCAGCTCATCGTCCGCTTCCCGAACGGGTCGTTGGGCGAGGTGCAACTCCACCTCAAATCCATGCTGATCGCCAAGGATGAGGGCCACAAGCACTACGAAACCATGCGGACGCTTGAAACCAGGCCGCCGGGCGAATGGAACACGGAGGAAACCACCTCGTATGACGGCGCGGTGGAAGCATCCAAGGCAATCTACGGCCAGGCGTGGGCGAAGTCGGCCGGCAAGCCCGCGGACAAGGGCACGCCGATGGCCAAGGCATTGAAGGTGTCGCCCGGCATGGCGGCGGCGTGGGAGCACTATGACCTGGACGGCGCTAAGTACCGCCGACCGGGGCCGCGCGGTGCGATCACCGACGTTCTGAACGGCGATAAATGGGCGCCGTTCACCGGCGACGACGCGACCGAGCCGCACGTCTTCGGCGACCCCATTGATGACCCGCTGGCAGGCGGCGGCGGCGAGCCTGATGGCAGCGGGGGCGAGCCGGACACCGGCGGCGGGGGTGAGCCGATGGCCAAGGCGTTGAACCAAGCGGCTCACCGGGCCATGCCGATCCTGTTCTTGAAGGCGACGATCCCCGGTGGTGCACGCGGGGACCTGTTCGCGCAAAGCGTTCAGGTTGCCGGGCATTCCACCGCGGCCGGAACCTATGTGGCGCCCTACCAGGCCCAGCGCATGAAGGCGCCGGACGCGCCGCGGCCGATGCCGAAGGACGACGGCGCGTGGCACACCGCGATGCAGGCGAAAATGAAGGGGCTGGGCGACCACGCGCTGCACTACACCGCCAACGACGCACGCCTGGCGGCGGAGGCGGCCGAGACTTTTAGCGGCGCCGGCGCCGGCCGGCATCGAGACGAGGCGAGCTACGCGCGGGCGGAAATCGTCGCGCGCCGGCGGGGTGAAAGCACGGCTCCGCCGTCGTTCGCGGCGTTGGAGCAGGCGGCGGGCGGGCGTGCCATGGCGGCCCGCGCGTGGGCCAAGCTACGCCACAACCCCATGCCGTCCGCGCCGCAAGGGCTAGGGGCCTGGGGCCACGCCACGGGCCAGGTCTTCACGGATGCGGAGCACGACGCCAACGTGCGCCAGTGGGACCAGCAGGAAGGGGCTACCAGCCTGGCGGCGGCAGCCCAGCCCGCCATGGACATGCGCCCGGTGCCCGTCGCACCAGCGGCGCCGGAGCTGGTGCACGCCTCCTATGGCCTGCCGGAGGCCTCCACCTTCCACGAGGGCAAAGGGCCGCTAGGGCGGGGCCGCTGGCGGGCGGACGTGCCGGGGCATGGCTTCGCACCGTTCGGCGCGAACCGGGCGGAGGCGGCCCGTGCGGCGCTAACGTTCGTGTCCAATTCGACCCACAACAAGGACGCGGCCACGGCCCGGCATCACCTGGACAAGGACATTGCCATCCGGGTGCGGGCGGGCCTGGATCTGGATGACGCCGACCTGCGGCATCTCGGCTTCCGGCCGGGCAAGGCGTCCGAGTTTTCCTACCTGTCGCCCGTCATGCAACGCCTGTTCGGCGTCCCGGCGCGACACGTCCGGGAGGCGATGGGCGATGCACTGCGCCGGACCCATTCCGAGATGGGGGCACCCAAGGATGTGGCCTCGCCGACGAAGGCGCTAAAGCGGGTCGCCGAGTACCTGGCCCGGGTCGAGAAGCTGCGCGGCTGATGCCGTGATCCTGCTCAAGGCCCTGATCCCGGCGCACGATCGCCACCTCCCCGACGGCCGGCCGGTGCCTGTCCGGGCCTACACCCGGCGGTCGGCGCCGGCCGCGGCGCACGCGACCCCGCCCGTGGTGTCGTATTCGAGCGGCGCCAGCTCGCGCGCGCACCTCGAAGGCTACATCCACGCCGGGTCGCCCGTGGGGGTCAGCCTGACCGAGTTCGCCGACGGCTCGCCGACCTGGGACATGGTGGTAAACTACGCCCGGGCAGGCGGCGCCGTGTTCGTGGACAGCGGGGCCTTTCCCGCCTTCACGAAGGGGCAGGCGGTCGATTGGGACCGCCACGCCGACCTGGTCGCCAAGCTGTGCGACGACGCGGCCGGCGGCCGGCTGCATGTGATGATGCCCGACGTGATCGGCGACCAGGATGCCTCGATGCGCCTGCTGCAACAGCGGCGCGGCCAGGTCCTCGATGTCATCGCCGGCGACCATGATGCCCTGGTCGCCATCCAACGCGGCCAGCTATCGCCGCGGGACTGCTGGCGCAAGGCCGCCTCCATCCTCGGCACCCGCGACTTCACGGCCGCGGTGCCATCCAACAAGGCCGCCTTCACGCCGGCGGATGTCGCCGACCTGATGCGCGGCCCGGACCGGCCGGACCGGGTGCATTTCCTGGGGGTGGCGGGCAACCTGCGCAAGCTGGCGGCGCTGGCGGCGATCGTGCACCAGGCGCACCCCGGTTGCGTGGTGACGTCGGACGCCAACCGCATCAGGGCAAAGGTGGGGGAAGGGCGGCCGATGACGGCCGCGCGGAATGCCATGATGACGCTGATGCGCGACATGCACGTTCTGCTCGATGACCCCGAACACAAGCGGATGTGGCTGGAGCAGCACGAGCGGGCCGCCGGGCCAGCCGCAACCGGCATGGCCGTCATCCTAACGGAGGCGGCGGACCGCCGGCAGCCGGACCTGCTGACCGGCACGCCGCTGCGCAAGGCGCTGCGGCGGCCTGGCTAGGCGAATAGGCGCTCGCGCACCAGGCGCGCTACCACAGCCTCCCGGGACGGGTCGCCATACTGCTTGGCGAGCACGTCAAGGCCCTCCAGGACGACCTTTTGGAGGTGGACGGACCCCACCGGGCCTACGGTTTCGCGGTGCCTGCGCTGACGTTCTGCGACCGTCAGCGCGTTGTCCAAGCGGGGCCGCCCGCGGGGTCGATTCGGGGTGGTGCTCATGTTGCTTGCTCTACTGCCGGCCGCGTGGCCTTGGCGAGGACCTGCGCGGCATTCTCCAACATCTCGTCCACCTGTTCCGCATTTTTCTGCACAAAGACGGCCATTGCAGCGGCGTGGCTTCGCTTGGCGGCCTGGGTATCGCCAACGCCGAGTTTGATGCTTACCTGATCCTCCCGCACCGTGGTCAGCAGCGTGTGAAGCTGATCCAGCACCGCAAAGAGGTCCGGGGCGGCGGCGATCAGGCGCGCATTGGCCTTAGCTTCCTCGGCAGCGTTCTTTGCATTTGGGGCAGAGCCGTCCCAGGCCGGAACGAAGGCTGCTGGGTAGCCGGCGCTGTCAACGATGCAAAGCACGTTGCCCGCTACAGTGAGGTTCCTGGAGGCTTCTGCCCGCCACGGTCTCGGTCCGTGTGCCGCGGCAATCATGCCGCCACTTCCCCGTTTCGGCGGGTGCGTAGCCGGGCGCGGATCATGGCGCACATCAAAACGTTCTGCTGCGACGTGGCATTCGGCAGGTCCCGGATATGGCCTAGCAGCAGGTGAAGCTGGGCGCGGGTCTCGCCGCGCAAGGCCCGACGGAACATCGACTTGAACGAGGCGTTGGCGTCGAGCATCGCAACGACGGCTTCGATGTCCGGTGAACGTTTGCGTTCAACGTCCGGTGAACGTCTGCGTTCAACGCCGGCAGGCTGGACGCCCTCCATGACGACCTCGGCCAGCAGGTCGGCGCTAAACGCGATGTGCGCCATCTCTCCGCGCATTGCAGTGGTGCGGCACACCCGGCGGGCATCCGCCGCGTCGCCGATGAAGGCGGCATCCTGCATCACGATGCGGGCCGCGGCTTCGATGACTTGGTTGACGTTTTGGCGCATGTTCGGCGCTCCTGTTGGGGGCCGCAGCCCCCGGTTGCGTGAGGGCTAGGCGGCGTCGTCGGCTTGCAAGGCATCGGCCGTGCAACTGAAACCGTCCTCGTTGACCAGCTCGCCAGAGTCCAGGGTCAGCGTCTTGGTGCTGGCGTCCCAATCGCCCCATGCACTGTCGCCGCCCCAGCAGACGGCGCCGCGGTTCTCGTACGGCCAAACCGTCATCTGTCCACGCTGGCCGCCGCTGTATGTGATGCCCCAGGTTTCGCAACCGACCTTCAACTCGACGCGCTGATCCAGCGCCGAGCAGTCCTCGCGGGCTTCATCCAGGTTTTCACGGGTAACGATGATCTTGTTCATGCGATTGGCTCCGGTTTGGGGGCCGCAGCCCCCGGTTGCGAGAATGTCAGGGGGTGGAGGCGGTGGCCGAGTTGTTCTTGAGCATCCGCCGCGCCAGGGCAGGTTCAACCTTCGTGACAGGCACAATCTCGCCGGCGAATTTCGCCGGGATGCCGTGCGGCTTGGCGGTGAAGCTGATCCCGCCGTAGGTGCGGTATGCGTGCGTGTAGCCATAGTCGGCGGCAGAGCCGCGGATAACGGTCTGACCGTTCACAAACTCAGCCTTAAAGTAGGTTTTCGCCATGCTAGGATGCCTTGCTGCCGGGGCACCATCGCCGCCGGCGTATTACTTGTGACAGGTCACGAATAATACCGCAACAGGTATCGAACCAACATGGCCGTGCTGCTGATCGACGTGGGCGACGTGCCGGCGTGCCACTGCGACGATGCGCTGGAAGGCATGTACAAGGCGCTGGCGGAATCGCCGGATGGCGACGACCGGAGCATTTGGGCGCCGCACCCCAACCCCTTCCTGACGGAACACGTCGAGGACGTGACCCAGCGGTTCCAAGCCATCCTGGAGCGCATCCAGGACATCATCGCCCGGCTGCTGACCGGGGAGCCGATCGGCACCCTGGCGAAAGCCGACGTGCCCTGGATGCGGTGGGAGCCGGAGCAGTTCGAGACGGTCCGCCTGATGCTGGAAGCCAAGGCCCCGGCGCTTTACACGCTGGACGATTGGATGCTGGTCGCCGACTACCTGATCCAGCGATACCTGCCCGACGCCGTGATCCAGAACGAAAGCGAGTACCTGACGGTGCGCGCCTCGATCCTGGGGAAGATCCAGGCTGGCGCCGGCATGACACCGCCCACGCCGGACATGATGCAAGTTTGGTCCACGCTGACGCCCACGCTGTTCGCCACCGTTCCGGCCCGCGTATTGAGCACGTTGGAGCTGGAGATCATGCACGTTGCCAAGACAAGGGCGGCGCTGCACATCGGGTCGGTGACGGAGAGCATCCGCGCCCGGATGAAGGAAATCATCGTCCAGCACGTCCAGGCGCAGATCCTCGGGCAAAAGGAAGGGCAGGCGACCGCGCTCCGTTCGGCGCTATTCGACCAGTTCGGCAAGCTGAACCGCGACTTTCGCCGGATTGCCGTCACCGAGGCGGGGGAGGCTTGCAACACCGGCTACATCTCGGCCCTGCAGCCCGGCACCCGGGTCCGGCGGGTGGAGGCGTACCGCGGGGCCTGCCCGTTCTGCCAGTCGATCAACGGCCAGGTTTACACCGTCATCTCGCCCGACGATCGCCGCACATTGGACGTGAGCGGGCCAGATCATTACGTTTGGGTGGGCAAAAGCAATGTAGGCCGCTCCGCCTCGCCGAACCGTCGCGTGGGCAACGAGTTGGTCGCGCGCTTGCCGTTCGAGTGCTGGTGGTGCGCCGCCGGCGTCATCCACGCGCATTGCCGCGGCTGCTGGGTGACGCTGACGGAGGCTGCCGCGAACGTGGCGCCCGCGTTCGCCGCCTGGATGGGCGGGCTGCTCGCCCAGCACCGCGCGGCCCTGGCGGTCAACGACCCGGTGCCGGACCTGCCGGACTAGGGGTGTCGTGACACGATGCTGGCGGCATGGCGATCGTCACCTTCCAAAACCACCCGGCGTCCCTCCAGCGCCCGTCCGAGGGGCAGTTGCAGGCGGGCAACTATGCCAAGGCACACCGCAGCTTTCAGGGGTTGCCGGTCACGATCGAAAACCGGCGCGGCTCGGTCCGCTCCGGCCGGGACCGCGGCGGGCACGAGTGGGCCGTCTCGATGCAACACGACTATGGCTACGTCCGGGGCACGTTGGGCGTGGATGGCGACCATTTCGACGTGTATCTCGGGCCGGACGACGAGGCGCCGACGGCCTACATCGTCACCACCATGGCGCCGCCGGACTTCCGCCAGACGGACGAGCAAAAGGCCATGCTCGGCTTCCAGTCCGAGGAGCAGGCGCGTGCGGCCTACCTGGCGCACTATGACAATCCTGCCTTCCTTGGCTCCGTCCGCGCAATGCCGATGGCGGAGTTCAAGGCCCAGCTCGCCACCACGCGCGAGCATCCGCGGATGCTGAAGGCCGCTGCCGCCGGGCTAGTGCTGTTCCGGACTGCACATCCTCCGGTTGAATGACCCGGCCACACCGCGCAGAGAGTGCTACCTAGACGGGTAGAACCTGCACGGTGGCCCCATGTCCGACGAGACTTTCCCGGCAAGCCCGGTCTATGGCGCGCTGGTGTACAACACGAACATCAAGCTATTCGGTGTCGATGACACCCTGACCCCACCGCGGCCGGGTTGGCTGCTGTCCGGCCAGCTCGGTGGCGGCGGGGGCACCACGGCGCTGGTCTTCGTCTTCATCGGCGCCCCGGCCGCGGGCGGCACGATCAGCCTCCCGATGCCGTTCGCGGTGACGATCCCTGCCAACCTCGCGGGCACCTTGACGTTCTCCACCCCGCCGGCAGCCGCGGCGGCCTTCACGCTTCAGGCGACGGTCAGCAAGGCGGTCATCGACCTCGGCACCATAACCGTCGAGCCGGGAAGCGCCACGAACTTTGTGCTGAGCACCCAGGACGCGGCGACGATCCCGGCGGGCGCGGTGGTGCGGATGATCGCGCCGGCCACCGCCGATGCCACGCTGGCCGATTGCAGTTTCACCGTCTTGGCAGCGAGGGCATAGGCGATGGCAGCGCATCGCTATTACCGGCTGGTTTTCGGGACGACCCCGGATGGCGGGGCCACCGCCATCCAGACGATTACTATGGGCGGAGCAGATGGCGTCAACCTCGCCACGGCAGCCGCGAATGTTATTGCCGACCCAAAAAGCCGTAGCTCCTACCCGGCAGTAGCGGCGATTGCCGGCGGGGCTGGCGAGTGGGTGGCCGACAGTGCTCCCGGCTCAACCTGGGCCTACGATTTCGGCGCTGGCAACACGGTTGACATACAGACCATCGGCCTGACCGTGCCGGGCTACGTCGGGGGCTTCCCCACCTCTGTTCAGGTGCAGTCCTCGGACACCAATAACGGGACCGACTGGACAAGCACCTGGTCGGAAACGATCCCGGCCAGCCCCGTAACCGGGCAAGTCTTCAACTATCACGATCCGGCGCTTGATACCGTGTTTCCAGCCGGGGAATACAGGTATTGGCAGTTGTTGTTTCCGTCCTCATCTGTCACTCCCACCATAGCTGTCCAATATGTCACCCTGGCCGGCACAGACAATATCAACCGCGCCACAAGCCCTGCCATGGTCAGCGGCGACAACAAAACACGCAGCGGTTATCCGGCGATCAATGCCATTGTCGGTCAGGCCGGTGAGTGGGTTTCAGACGGCGCTCCCAATGCTTATCTAGCCTTTGATTTCGGCCCTGGTAATGCCTTCAACATACAGAATGTAGAATTAACCGTTCCTGATTATGTTGCAGGGTTTCCAACATCGCTCAATGCCCAGGCTTCAAGCAGTGGCAATGGCACAGATTGGACAACCATCTGGTCCGCCGCCCAGAGCGCCGCTGTTACATCGGGTCAGGTGATAACCTACTCAAGTTCAGGATCAGCCACTCCCACACCGCCCGTCACGCCCACTCCACCGGCCACACCAACCGACCAGGGCCGCACCACGGCCGTCCACCGTTACTGGCAGGTTTACGTGCGCCAAACCGCCTCGGCCGGCGCGATGGGCGCGCACGCCATCGCGCTGTACACCGCCGATGGGGTGAACCAGGCCACGCTTGCCGCGAACGCTTCGTCATCGACGCTCGACGGCGGCACCCCGCCGGGCAACGCGATCATCGGGGCGCCGCAGGACCCTAACAGCGACTCGGACAACTGGGCGTTCGGCGGGTCGGTGCCGGGCTGGTGGGGCTATGACCTTGGCGCGGGCAATGCCGCGCTGATCACCACGGTCGGGATGCGGGCGCGCAATGACGCCTACTTTGACCAGTTGCCCACCGAATGGGACCTCCGCTGGTCCGATGACGGCACCGATTACAACACGCAATGGTCGGCCACGCTGGCCGCGCCGGTCCAGGAGCAGCAGCTTTACACCGTCCACGACCCGGAGGTGGTGGTGCCCGCGGCGCTGGCGGTGCAAGCGGCAACGACCGTGCTGGCGTTTGACGGGTTTGAGAGCTACTCGGGCGTCGCGGACATGTTCGCCCCGACGCGCGGGTTCCTCACCTGGTCGGGTGCGCCGGATACCCAATCGGGGTTCACGCCTGGCGGCCCGTTGCAAGGGGTCTGCCTGTCGCTGGCCGACGACCCGATCACGGCTACGTTGGCTGAGACGGTGGCGTGCGGCGTCCTTGGGTTCCGCGTGGGCGCAACGGCCGCCGCCGCGGGTCCGATGACCGTGCGGCTGCTCGACGCCTATGGCGTCACCTTCTTCACCGCCTCTTTCACCATCGGCGCTGGCGTCACCACCATCACCAACAGCGACAGCTCCCAGCCGTTGCCCGGCCCTGCCGCCGGGCATACCGCCGCGGGCCTCTATTTCGAGGTGGGCTGGTCCTGGACACCAACTTGGGACACCGTGTTCGCCGGGGTGTTCGGGGTCAGCGGGGCATCGTGGTCGGAGTTCCAGGGATGCCTGGGCACCTCGCAATCACTGGCCTCGGTGGTGTTCACGGGCGCCACCCAGGACGGCCAGTCGTTTGAGATCGACGACATCTACCTGATCGCCAACGTCGCCCCGGTCAACTACACCGGGGGCAACATCGACACCGGGTATGATACGACGCTAGGCGATGTCCAGGTCGTGCCGCACCCGCTGACCCCCGACTCGCTGTCGCCGCTGGTCCGCATCAGCTCCCCCACGCCCTACCCTGAACTGGCGATGGGCACCCCGCCCGTCTCCGCTGACCACCTCTATTTGGCCAGCCGCATACAGGCAACCTACAACCAGACCGGGACCGGCGCTGCGGTGGTGCAGTCGTTGCTCGATGCCCCGGGCCAGCAGGCGCAACAGGCGTCAGGCGCGCAGCAAGTGCTGCCCGCCGCCGGAACCGCGGTCACGGTGGTCGATGTGCTGCGCGCCGCCGATGCCGCGCCGCTGACCGCCCAAAGCGGCGGCACCCTGGCCGGTGGCAACCCTGGCGGCGTCACGGACGCGACAATCGCCGCGGGGGCGGTGCGCGGCGAGGTGGCGCTCTACGCCATCGGGCCGGACGTTCAGGGGCTCACCCAATCGGTCAACGTGACCAACCCCGCCGTGTCGTCGCTGGTGCGCTCCACGCCCGTCACCGTGACGCCGACGCCGACGCCCACGCCGTCCACCGCCCGCGGATACGCCTTCATCATGGCCTAGACGCGCCTGGGGTGTCGTGACGCCAGGCTGGGCGCATGTCCCAGCATGGCACCCCGATCCTGTTCCTAAAGGCGATCATCCGCGGCGGCGCGGCCGGCGACCTGTTCGGCACGACCGTCGAGGTGGCCGGGCACACGCGGGACGGCAAGTATGTCGCGCCCTACAGCGCGACCCGGCAAAAGGCCGCTCCGAAGCCTCCAGCCCCTAAGCCGCCGGCGAAAGCCGAGTGGGAAGGCCGGCCCGTCGCATACGGCCACCTGGCGACCATCGAACACGAGGGGGTCAGCTACAAGGCAAGCCTGCACAAGCGACCCACGGGCCATCGCTGGCACCTCTCCACCGCGGGGGAGAAAAGCGGACCCATCGGGCACAACATGTACCACTCGGGCACTCGCACGCTCGGCAGCGCCGTCGATTACCTCCGGGGCCTCATCAAGCACGGGGAGCTGACCGTGCATCCCGACGGGCCGCCCGGGGCGACGCCGGCGGCGGTAGCAGCGCCGGCGAAGGCCAAGGCTGCGCCAGATCCGGCGGACCTGGCCGAATTGCGGCCCCAGCCGGCGCACCTGGTCGAGATGCGGGCCAAGTTGGCGACGCTGAAGAAGCAACGATACCCGGGCGCGTCAGGCGAGTTCCTGACCAAGCTGTATGGCGCCCGCCTGGCGGCTGATCCCTCACGCTGGAAGGTCGGAATGGGCGTGCGCTACCCGGTCGCCGGTGGTGGCAAGGGTGCGCAGTGGAACCGCGGTTTTCGCATCGTCGATGTGTCGCCGGACGACAAGATGGCGCTGCTGCGGATGGTGCGCGACACCGGCCTCACCACGTCGGGCGGCAACGACGACCGGATAGATGACGTCTGGGTTTACATGGGGGAGTTGGTGCGGGAGCGGTCGGGGGACTCCCCTGCACCCGCTCCCGCGTCGAACCCAGCGGTTCGCCGGACACCGTCGCACGTCGCTGATGAGGGGCTTGCAATCGCCCCGGAGATCCCGTCACAGGTCATCGACTACGTCAAGCGCGCCCTGGCCTCACTGGCGGACGTGCGCGCGACCATGGACAGGCATCGCTCGGAATCCGACGTCCGCACCGGGCACCAGGGCGAGGCCGGGCTTTACTACCACCACGGGGACGAAGCCCAGCGCCACATCGCCGCCGCCCATGCCAGCCTGGCGAAGGTGCGGAACATGGCCGAGGCCAAGGGCATCGACTTCGATGCCGTGCTCGCCAGCCTCGGCGGTGTGACCGACACGACCCCCCTGCAGCCGCCGGCCGGCTGGGTTGACGCCGAGAACCATTACCAGCGGCGGGACCTGCCCAGCTCAAATTGAGCGTCCTGTTCTTCAAAGCGATCATCCGCGGCGGCGCCCATGCCGACTTGTTCGCAACCCCCGTCACCGTCGCCGGGCACACGACGGCCGCGGGCACCTACGTCGCCCCATACACCTCGATCAGGCACAAGGCGCCGGCCCCCCTGGTCGCCGACCTGCCGGACCTGCATCCGGAGCCGGAGCCGGAGGCGGAACCCTGCATCTTCTGCGGCGAGCCGGAGCGCGTGTCCGTGCACGAGGCATGGGGCCATGACTTCATGCTGGACTGCTGCTGCGAGGCCCGGCGTGACTTCGCGGTGCAAGAGATGGCCGAAGATCCGGACTATGCGCGCCAGCTCCTGGAGGCAAGCGGCGTCGGCCCGCTGCGCCGGGTGGCATTCACCGATGAGGGGTTCGGCCAGGTGCTCCTGGACTTCGAGCCACGCATTGCGCCGATCAGCCGCGCCGACGCCAACGCCTTCATCGGCCGATGGCACCGGCACAACCCGCCGCTGCCGGCGGACCTGTTCCGCGCGGGCGTCTGGAATGGGTCAACCCTGCTCGGCGTCGTCATGGCCGGTGCCCCGACGGCCCGGGCCTATATGCCGCAGTTCGCCGCGCGGGAGCTGTGCGAGGTGCGCCGGCTGTGCATCCGCACCGACCTGCCGCGTGAGCTGACCTGGCGGGCAGCCTCGGCGCTGTACGGCTATGCGGCGGAGCAGGCGGCAGCCCGCGGGTATCGCAAGATCATCACCTACACCCTCGCCTCGGAAGCGGGGATGAGCCTGCGCTACGCGCGCTGGAAGCCGGAAGCCACAATCCGCGGCAAGACCTGGAATACGCCGAGCCGGCCGCGCCAGGACCGCGGCCCGGTCGAGGCCAAGGTCCGTTGGTTCAAGAAGCTCTCGCCGGCGCCGGTGACGCTGATGCTGCGCACGGCGGCCTGATCGAAGCCCTCCGGCTGTCGTGATGCCAGGCTGGGGCCATGCTCCAGCACCCGCCCGTCGTCCTGTTTCTCAAGGCCACCATCCCGGGCGGTGCAGGCGACCTGTTCGCGCTGCCGGTCCAGGTTGCGGGCTACACGACACCTGACGGCACCTATGTTGCCCCGCACACGGCCATCCGGCACAAGCGGACCACCCTCCCGGCCGCCGCGCCAAAGGCCGCAGCGGTGGACCTGTTCGCCCATGCCGATGCGGCTGCTGCCCCCCCCAAGCCTGCGGGCAAAGCCAAGCCCAAGGCTGACACGGGGCCGGACCTTTTCAGCGCCATCTTGCACCCACCGGCGCCTGCCAAGCCTGCCAGCGAAGTTGCGGCCGCAACCGCAAAGCCGCCCGCGGTAGTAGAGTCCACACCCGCCTCCGGTCCGGCAGGGCTACGCACGGCAGCCGTTGGCGACGTGCTGGAAATCGACCTGCCTTACAAGAGCCGGTCGGTGCGCGCCCGGGTGCGGGTGGTCGAGCCGACATACCGGGATCACCGGGGCAGCGTCGTCCTGCTTGAGAAGCCGCCCCGCACGACGCTGGAGGTCGGCCGGACGCACCACGTCGATCAAGCCGTGGTCAATGCTGGGACGCTGCTTTCCGTCACCCCCGCCCTCACGGCTGCCGAGCTGGCGCAAGTTGCGTCGGCGGTCGCGCCAGCCCCCGCCCCGGCGCAAGCTGCGCCGGTCGGCGCACCTGCGGAGCTGGCAACCTTCGGGGTCGAGGCCGGGATCTCCGAGCCTGCCCGTCGCGCCCTGAATGCCGCCGCTGTCGCGGTGCTGACCAGCAAGCCCGATGCGGACATGACGGACGGCGACCGCGCGGTGCTGGCGCGCTACAGCGGCACCGGGGGATGCGGTGCCAGTCGCAACGAGTTCTACACCACGCCGGCGATCGCCCGGGCGATGTGGAGTCTGTTGGACCGCGCCGGGTTCCACGGCGGCGAGGTCTTGGAGCCGAGCTGCGGCACCGGCGTCTTCTTGCACACCGCGCCCCCTGGCGCGCATGTCGTCGGCGTCGAGATGGACCCGATCGGCGCCCGGATCTCCGGTATCCTGCACCGCCCGGCCGGGCATGAGGTCAATGCCGGAACGCTGGAAGCCTTCGCGCAAGGCGATGGGCGCCTGTTTGATGCGGTGATCGGCAACCCGCCCTTCGGCATCCGCGGCGGCTCGGCCGGCGACGACAAAAAGAGCATTGCCAGCGCCGAGGACTATTTCCTCGATACCGCGCTGGACAAGCTCCGGAGTGGCGGCCTTCTAGCCATGATCGTGCCAACTGGCGTCATGGACGGCAAGGCCGGGCGCGGCTTCCGCGAGGCCCTGCTGTGCAAGGGGGAGTTCCTTGGTGGGTCGCGTTTGCCAAACACCGCATTCGAGGCGTCGCATACCGCTGTGACGTCCGACGTGCTGCTGTTCCGCCGGCGTCCGCAAGAGGTCGCCGGCGCGCTGTCAACCGTGGATCAGGACGTGCTGCAGCAGCTCGGCGTATGGGATGAGGAGTTCTTGTCCGGGTCCTATTTCGTCGCCGGCCGCGGCGCCGCCAACATCCACGGCAACTTGGAACCCGGGTGGCGCGAAAAAGCCAACATGGGCCACGACATCACGGTGTCTGGTTCGATGGTGGGTGTGCCCGACGCCGTGCGTGACATGCCGATCGAGGCGCCGGCGCCGTCTCCGGACATGGCAACCGTGCTCGCAGCCCTCGGCGACGACGATACGGCCAAGCGTCGGGCGGTCTCGGCCGCGCTGCGCCCTCCCTATCAAGTGGCCAAGCTCGGCGACGTGCAAACCGTGGACGGCATCCGGTACGTCCTGCAAGGCGAGCCGCCGCGGTGGCACCGCGCCGACGAGGACCTGCCGCCGGCGGTCGCCGACGCGCTCGGCATCGCCGAGGTGCTGGAGGACCTGCACGAGGGCCGCGCGGCTGACCCGGCGATGGCCCGCGCGGGCCTGATCGAGGATCTTGACGCCTACGTGGGCAAGCACGGCACGCCAGGCCGCAGCAAAGCCCTGCGCGCCTGGCTCGCCAAGCCCTCTATGCCCAACCTGGACGGGGTCGGCGGCAACGAGCACGGCGAGCGCGTCAACAGTGCCTACCGTCGCGTTGCGCGGCTGCTGGGCGCCGTCGGCGACGATGGCGGCTACTCCGACCTCGTGACCGGCGTGACCCGCCAGGCGGACGCGGCAAGCCTGGATACGATGGCCACCCGCCTGTCCCTCGAACGCGGCGGCTTCACCGCCGAACAGCTCGCCGCGGTCACGGGGGGGACAGCCGACCAGGTGCTAGACCACCTGTTCGCGTCCCCGGCCTACGCGGTCGAGCCGGACGGCCGCACTTGGAGCACGTTGGACTCCTACGTGTCCGGCGCCCTGTGGCCGAAGTTCGATGCCGCCACCGAAGCGGCGGCGACGCCCGGCGCCGACCCGGCGCTGGTGGCGAAGTGGGCCAGCCAAGCCGCGGTGCTGGACGCGGCGATCGCGCCGGCCTCGCTGGAGGACGTGGAGATCGCGCTCAACAGCGGCTTCATCCAGCCGGCGGTCATCAATGCCTGGTTCCAAGCCCAGGAGGAGGCGCGTCGCGCCAAGCAGGGCAGGTATGGCCCGCAGTTCAACGTGGCCGAGCTGGAATACAAGGACGCGCTGTGGTCGGCCAAGGACGGCCGCGGCGTCAACGTCGGCGACACCCGGCTGATCCTCACCTTCCTCAACCGGACCGGCGTGCGCAAGGTGGACCGCGCAAAGCTGGTGCGGCTGAATGCGGAGTTTGCCGATTGGGTGCGCGGCTCGGACCTGCGGCAGTCCGTCGAGGACGGGTATAACCGCACCCACAAGGGTTTCATTGCGCCGGTGTTCTCCGACAAGCCCATTGACATACCCGGTCTAAACCCGCCATTCTCGGTTAATAATTACCACTGGTCGGGCCTTCGCTGGGCAATGCAGGCGGGCAGCGGCATTGTTGCCGATGATGTCGGGTTGGGCAAAACGCCTCGTGGCCTGATGCTTTCTAAACTTATGCAATCGACCGGTCAGGCGAAAAAGCCGGTTATTGTCGTTCCGAAGTCGGTACTGGCGAATTGGGTCAAGGAAGCCGAGCAATGGTTCCCTGGCGCGAAAATCCTGGTCATCGGCGAAACCTACAAGACGGACAAGGCCGGCAACGTTACCTCGAAGTCTGACGATGCCGAGACGCGGCAGGAGAAGTTCCACAACCTCCAACAAAACAGCCATGACTTCGTTTTCATCTCGCAACCCGCGTGGAACGAGCTGGACGTTAGCCCGGACCTCAAGGCGGGCTACCAGAGCGACGATTTCTGGACCCAACGTGGCGAAGCCATGGCCAACGCCAAGGCCTCCAAGATCGAGCGCGCCCGCGCGGCCGATGAACAGCGCGTTGCGGTCAAGGAGTTCGAGAGCCGGGAAGGCACGGTTTACTTTGACGAGTTGGGCATAGACGCGCTCATCATGGACGAGGGCCACGCCTATAAAAACCTGTATTCTGCCCGTGCTCGGTTCGGCGAAAAGCCGAAGTTCCTGGGCGGCTCCGGCGAAAGCAACCGGGCACAAGATACCTACTACAAGACCCGGGCATTGCGGTCCAAAAACGGCGGCAAGGGCGTTTTCATGCTGACGGCCACGCCCACGAAAAACTCGCCGTTGGAAATTTACTCGATGCTGGCGCAGATCGCGCCGGAGGCCTTCGAGAAAATGGGCATCCGCAACTCGGAAGCCTTCCTAGACCGGTTCTGCGAGTTCTCGATGGACATGGTGCCGACCATTGATGGCGGCGTGGACGAGGAGCTAGTGACCAGCGGCTTCAAGAATTTGGACGAGCTGCGGGAGGTGATGAAGCGATACATCGACCGGCGGACCGCGGCTGACGTGGGCCTGGTGATCCCCAAGGGGCTGCCGGTCGATCACTACGTCGATATGTCCCCGGCGCAAGAGGAAGCCTACCAGGAGTTGCGGGCGCAGTACGCGGCCGTCGCCGACGGCACCGCCGACGCCACCGGCGAAAGCCATATCTTCTCGATCATGAATCGCATGGGCAAGGCGTCGCTGGACCTGTCCCTGCTTGACCCGTCCTACCATGGCGAGCGTGCGCCGAAGGTCGATGCCTGCGTTGATGCGGCGATCGAGCACGCCGGCGACGGCGGCCAGATCATCTTCTGCGACGCCAACGACATGCACGAGCGGATTGCCGCCTCCCTGGTCGCCCGCGGCGTGCCGCGCAACCGCATCGGCATCATCAACGCGACGGCCGCCGAAGGGTCGGCCGCACGGCAGAAAATCTGCGACCAGTTCAACTCGGGCAAATTGGGCTACGTGATCGGCAACACGGCGACGATGGGCGAGGGCGTGAACCTGCAAAAGGGCACCTCGGACATCCATCACCTCGATCTGCCATGGGAGCCGGCGTCCATGCACCAGCGCAACGGCCGCGGGGTCCGGCAGGGCAACAAGAAGGGCAGCGTGCGCCTGCATACCTACCTCGCCAAGGGCAGCTTCGACGGCTACCGCCTCGCCACGATGATGGCGAAAAAGGACTGGCAGGACTTGCTGTGGAACGGTGGCGACAAGGTCGAGAACCTGTCCCGCTCCGGCGCAAACTCCCGCTCGGAAGTGCTGATTATGATGTCCGCCAACCCGGACGAAGCCCGCAAGGCGTATGATGCGAACAAGTCAGCCGCGGTGGAGCGCCGGCGTGCCGAGGATCGCGGCCAGGCGATCGCGGCATTCGACCGCTTCGATAAGATGGGCCGCGCGCTGGCGAAGCTGCGCGCGGAGCAGGACCCCTTGAAGGTGCAGGCGGGCGCGATCGCGCGCCTGGAAAAGAAGCGGCAGGTGCTTCATGGCGCGCTGCGCGACCTGCCGGCCTTCACGCATAAGGATCTGCTGGACCATCCGCACCCGGCCGTCATCGAGCCGGTGACAAACCATGCGTGGACGCGCGGGCGCGGCCTCGTGCTGCACGGCGGCAGCGAGGGGCCGGCCAACTGGAGCGAGGACGAGTCGCGCTGGGTGGTCACGGGCGTCGATGCCGACGCCGGCACGGTGTCGGTGCGGGGCTACGGCGGCAACTCGCACTCCGACCGGCCCACCCTGGACTTCGATCTAAAGGACATGAAGGCGGGCGTGACCCCATTCGACTACAGCGAGAAGGCCGAAAAGGCGGAGGTCGCCGACGCCGACACGGCGTACCGCACCATGGTCGGACAGCGGACGGCCGCCAAGATGGCCAACCCCAACGGGCTGGGGCTGGTCGAGATGCGCGACCTGCCGCCCGACGTGCTGGCCAACCAGGCGGACCTGGTGCGTAGCCACATGCGCCTGCAGATCGAGCGTTACCGGGACGGGCACAGCCAAGTCTATGGCCTGACCAACCACGAAGGCCGGCCGGTGGCGGCGCAGAGTTTCGAGGTGCGCAAGCTGCTCGGCGACCACGACCTGATCCTGCCGACGCCGGACGGCCGCGCCAAGGCAGTCGAGGGCTATGTCGATGCCGCCATGCGGCGCGGCGTCGTCACGCCGACCCAAACCGGCACGCGGATGCGCAGCTACAACGGCGCCAGCATGAGCACGGCCATCAAGCCAACCTATGAAGGGTTCGAGCACAGCACCAGCACCAGCGGCAATCCCTGGGAACACGTCATCAAGGACGTGTTCGGGGAAGACGCGACCGCCGCGCAAGCCGCCGTGCGGGAGGAGGTCAAGCGGCGCATCGACTCTGCGCCGACCTTCCGGGATGCCGTGATCGCTGCGACAAAAGGGGTGGAGGTGCCGGCCTATGGCTGGGGCACCACCAGCAAGGGCAACCCGTGGCCGGCCGACGTCGTGCGCAGCCTAGCGGCCCGGGCGGCGAAGGATAAGGTGCTGGATTGGGACATGCACAAGGCGGCCAAGCCGTCGCAAAGCAGCTACAAGCCGGACCTGCATCCGGAGCTGTTGAAGCACGGCGGGGTCAACTACGCTGCGGATATGTCGCAATACGGCAATAGCCGCTCGCACCGGGTCCGTGACTTCCTGGAAGCCATCTCACATCCGGCGGACAAAGCCGCCCTGAAAGCGGCCCCCTGATGCCAGCGATCGACATGGCCAAGACGCTGAACACCGTGCTGCACCAGCTCCAGGGCGACCCCATCCGCTACCGGCTGTTCGGCATCTACTGGTGGCCGGTCAAGCTCCTGCTCAAGCGCGCCGGCTACGGCCGTCACCAGCTTTACCTGCTTGGCGACTACCAGGACGCGGGCACGGCTGACCTGGTGCCGCGCATGAACCTGCAAGACACGATGACGGCTGCGTTGGAGGAGTTCCGCCGCAACGCCATCTTCCCGCACGCCGGCGGCATGGTCGAAAGCCCGGACGGCGAAATGGTCCGCCTGTTCGATCAGGATGCCGGCATGTAGCGAGGAATTGCCGACGTTTGGCTAAAGGCCGAGCACGGTGCTCCTGTTGTCGTGACGCCACCCTGGCGCCATGCCCTTCTCGTCGCGCATCCTGTTCCTGGCGTCCACGGCGCCGCTCGGCAAGGCGCTGGCGGCCGGCGAACGCTGGATAACCGTCCGTCCCAACGGCCCCGGCACCCAGGGCCACCCCCTGCTGATCAAGCCGGCCGGCGATGGGTCGATGAAAGTCATCGGCGGCGCCGGCGGCAGCTTGAACCATCTGCGGCTGACCGGAGTAAAATCCGAGGACGCCTACAAAGAGGAAGCCCGGCAGCGCAGCAAGAGCCACAAGGAAGCCCGCAAGCGACAGGTCGAGGGCGACAAGGCACTTGGCCTGCATGGGACCAAGACGGTTGCACGGGAGGCGGTGAAGGAACAGCTCCGCAATCACGAGCGCGCGTTCGTGAAAACGGTCGGGGAGGCGTTGGGCTGGAAGCCGGAGGCGATGCGCTTCCCGTCGGAGGCATTCGCCAACGCGACGCCGGAGGCACAGGACCAGGCGGCCAAAGAGCACGGCCGCAAGCTGTTCGAGCACGCGCGGGCGGCCGTCGATCACCAGCGGCAACGCCTGGTGCAAGATGCCGAGCTGCGGGCCGAGGCTGGGCTAGGCGAGGTGCCACTAACGGCCGCGGCGCCGGAGGACCTGACGGTACAGGATCTCTCGCCGGTGGACGACGCGACAAAGGGCCTGGGGTTCGCGCCGGAGTATGACAAGCGCGCCGAAGCGGCGGGCCTGACGCCGGAGGAGCGCCAGGAGGAAGCGGCGACCTTCAAGCCGGCGCCAGTCAAGCCGCCGGCCGAGGGCGAACCGACGCCGGAGGAGCGCCGCAGGGCCAAGGGCGAGGCGATCACCAAGGAGCTGGAGGCCATCCGCGAGCCTGGCCCGAAGGTGGACCGGCACGCCGTCGTGGATGCAAAGAAGGCGGTCGAGCTGCTGCGCGCCGAAAAGGCGCTGAAAGCCGCCCGGAAGTCAGCCGCGGGGCACAACAAGGCGATCGACGCCGCGAAGGAGCAGGTGGAGCCGGCCGCCTATCCCGTGGAGGTTGGCGGTGCGGCGCCGGACAGCGCGATCACGGCCGAGCTGGAAGGCGACCTACGCACCCTGAAGACGCGCGCTTTCCTTGATGAGGTCGGCAAGGTGTCGGGCGGGGAAGCATTGGGCCGGCACATCGGGGTCGGGGCCTACAACAGCATCAACGCCCTGGCGCTCGCCGCCGGCGGCGCGGCCCTGATGGACCGGTCCGCGGTGGACGTGCTGGGCATCGCCGGCAGCGCGCAAGTGCTGGCCCGGCGCCTGGCATCCGACCTGACGCCGGAGGAGCTGCAGCACACCCAGGAAGCGATGGCCAGCTTCCATCTGGACCACTACATGCCGGCGTCGGACAAGGCGCTACGGGAGGCCCGTAGCTGGCACGAAATGGCGCAGGAGATCGAGCTAGGCGAAGCCGCCTCCGGCGCTGACCTGGCCGTGGCCCAGGAATTGAACGCCAAACGGCGGGAGTTCACCGCCGCGGCCGAGCGCACGTTGGGCACGGCGCTCGGCGAGATGGAAGCGAACGCCGCGCTGGTGCTGGCGCTGAAGCAGCCGAAAAAGGAACAGGTGCAGGTCAGTCTGGGCAAGGTCAGCATCGAGTCCGCGATCACCAGGTTGCGCGCCCTGGGGTTGGAGCGGGGTGAATACTCCCTCGAAAAGGTCGGGGTTAGCACCATGCTGGTGGTCGGCGGTGCCGGCATGGATCGCCTGGCGCAGCCGATCGCGCGGGAGGACCTGGCGCGGGTGCGTGACAGCCTGGACATCATCGAGGGGCGCCGGGACGAAGCCGACTGGCTGCCGGACGGCGTCGCCCGGCGGCCGGAGGGGGCCATGAACGTGGTGCCGGGCACCGCCGCGCGCCTGGCGCAGCCCTACCAGGCCGGGTCCGGCCCGGATGGCACCCGGCGGGCGGTGGAGGACTACATCGGCGGGCGCGCGGCCGACGGGGACAGCCCGGCGGAGATCGTGGCCTCGCTGCTGTCCGAGGAGACGCTGAAGGCCAGCGGCGACCGCCGCGGCTTCATGGCGGCCGTGGACAGCCTGGCGCCGCTGTATGACGGGGAGGGCAAGATCGTCCGAGCCGAGGCGCACACGGCCACCTTCGAGCGGCTCGCGGACGCATTCACGCAGCGGCGGTATGGCGGCAAGCTCGCCCCGATCCACAAGCAAGTGTTTCCCGTGGATCAAACGGCGGTCAACAGCCTCCATGCCGCCCTGGCCAAGCACCCCGAGGGGGTCGCCGCCTTCAAGCCGATCGCCGACCTGACGCCGCAGGACCAGGGCAGCCTGCGGGCCGCCTTCGGCGAGGAGTTCGGCCGCTCGGACCCGGCAGCCGAGGCGATGCGGGCGGAGCTGGACAAGCTGGCGGCCAGCGAACCCGCCCGGGAGGTGTCGGATATGTTCGGAACGGGACCAAACCCGTTGCACACCGACTGGCGCGCGAACCGGGACGGGCTGGCCGAAAAGCTGAATGCGGCCTCGATGACGTGGGGCAAGTACTGCGAGGTCTTGGGCAGCCCGGCGAACGCCTACCGGGCGATGCAGGACGTGGTGCGCAGCAAGGTGCTGCGGGAGTTCGCCGACGGCCAGAACCGCGCCAGCCCGGACGCCGCCCTGAAGGTGGGCCGGACAGTCATCGCGCACGACCTGAACCACCTCGATGCGCTGGACCCGGTCGCGCGGGAAAAGCGCCTGGCGGCGCACCGGGCGCTGGCGGACAGTCTGCGCAACCGGGTGGCGGGGCAGTACTCCGCCGGGTCGGTGTCGGACAAGTTGGACGCCGAACGTGCTCACGAGGAAGCGTTCGGGCAAAGTCAGATGGGGCTGTTCGGCGCCAGCTCGCCGCCGGACGCGGCCGATGATGCGGCGCCGGAGCCTGCCAAGCCGCCGGCACTCGGCGAACGCTATACCATCGGCCACCAGGCGGAGCGCCAGGTCGCCGGCATGATGCCGATTGTCGGGAGCAACTTCCGGCCGGGCACGAAGCCGCCGGCGATGTGGGCGCCCTCGATGTCGGGCAAATACGTCGCCAGACAGCGCGCGGTGAAGCTGATCGCCCAAAACCGCAAGGTGGAGTTGGGCATGGGCGTCGGATCGGGCAAGACGGCGATCGCGTTGTCCGCCTTCACGCACCTGCACGCGGCCGGCAAAGCCAAGCGCGCGCTGTTCGCCGTGCCCTCGATCGTCCAGGGCCAGTTCCACGGGGAGGCTTTGACCCTCTTGGAGGCTGGCAAGTTCAAATGGCACTGCGACCCGGGCGCCAGCCGGGCGGACCGGATCGCGGCGTACAAGGACCCGGACACCCATTTCAGCGTGGTCACGCATCAGGCCCTACGGGATGACCTGCTGCACCTGGCGGCGAAGCAGGACGGCAGCACCTCGGATGCCGTGGTCGCCAAGCTCGGCGCCATGAAGCCGGCCGAACGCCAGGCCTTCATGCGCGGCGTGATGGACGCGGAAGGCATGTCGCACGATTTCCTCGGCGTCGATGAAGGGCACTCGCTGCTCAACCGCGCGGGCAAAGAGGATTCGCGCATGGCAACGGTGCTCGATGCCGTCGGGCACGGCATGTCCACCCACGTTTCGATGACCGCCGACCCCGTGAAAAACGACGCGACGGAGGCGTTTGACGTGCTCGCCAAGATGGACCCGGTCCGCTACTCCGACCGGGCGGCCTTCGTGCGGCGGTACGGCGTGGACACCGCGGCCAGCAAGGAAGGACTGCGGCGCGAAATGGCGCGGCACTTCTACACCGGGTCGATCGACCCTGGCGTGAAGGCCGAGAAGACCGAGGTCAAGGTTGACCTGCACCCAGCCCAGCACGCCCAGCTCCGGACGATCGACGCCGCCGCCAGCAAGGCGCGGCTCGCGCGCATGAAGGGCGAGGTGGACCTGCCGGCCCTGAAAACGCTGTCCCCGGGATCGTTCGCGGGGGTCGAGGAAGCCAAGCACGCCGAGGTCGCAAAGAACCTCAACCGCAGCATCGGCATCCTCGCTAACACCGCGGTTCACCATGCGATCAGCGGTTCGTCCAAGACGGATGCCTTGGCGAAGATCGCCGGCGCACGCAAGGGCCGGCCGGGGGTGGTGTTCTGTCACCACCTCGATCGAGTGCGGGAGATCGAGGCGCGGCTGAAGGCGGACGGGCACCGGGTCGTCACCCTCACGGGCGGGGACAGCAGCAAAGAAAAGGACCGCAAGAAAGCCGAATTTCAGGGCGGCCAGCACGACGTCATGGTCATGTCGGACGCCGGCGCCGTCGGCGCCAACCTGCAGCGGGGCAAGTGGCTGGCGCAATACGACACGCCCATGACCGCCATGGTCCACGCCCAGCGCAACGGGCGCATACACAGAATGGGGCAGACCGAGGACGTGGAGCTGCTGGACCTGGTCGCCGACCACCAGGCGGAGCGGCGGGCGCGCAAGCGGCTGGCGGAGAAGTACGAGCTACGTGGGATTATGACGTCCTCCCTCGATGGGTTGGACGATACCGGGGTTGCGGGCTACCTCAACCGAGCGCGGACCGGCCAGCAGGAAGCGGCGTTGCCGCTGCACCCGGCCGCCCCGGGGGAGCTGCCGCCGATCGTGGAGGACGAACAGCGGTCAATGTTCTAGCCGTCGTCGGCTTCGTTCGCCCGCGGCGGCCCCTTCCATTTCACCTGGCCATCGGTGTCCCGGAACCAAAGGTCAGGCCGGCGTTTCAATCGCTCCATGTCGATGTAACGCTGCTTGTCGTCTGGATCATCGAGCAGCACGCCAAGCACGGTGCCCTTGGGCGGCAGGTCGCATGGCTCCAGATTGTCAGGCGAGACGCCGAACACGCTTTTGTCGAACGGCACGAGGTTAAACTCGCCAGTGACGCCGACGGTCAAGGTCACGCGCCCATCGTCGCCCTCGCTGAACGATGCGACTGTCACGCGCTCGCCGTTCGGCCGCATCCGGTAGAGGCTCCAGGGATCGAACCGTTCGGCGACGGCGCGGATGTTGGGCGGGCGCTGGGCCAGCCACTCCTGGAAAGCGGCCAGCTCCGCCGGGGTGGGTTCCTTGTACCTCACTACCTCCTCCGTTTCTGATTGGCATAGGTCGTCAGCAGCTCCCTTGCGGTCGCGGCCACGCCGGCGTCGAGTGCATCCATCTCACGGCGCGGCATCCCCGGCGGGCGGCTCGGCGTTCGGGGGGGGAGGGGCGCCGCGCGCCTCGGCGCGGGCTATGCTTTCGATCATGTCCGCTGCGACGCGGCTACAACCGGCATCGTAGGCCGCCTTCAGGGTGCCGCGTATGACGCCGAACAGCACGGGAAACTGAGTGCACTGGCTATCGGGGGCGCCTGGGATGACACCGAAGGCCTTTTCCGCAAGCTCACTCACGAAAGCCTCCATTTTGCGGTGGGAGGCCTGTTCAAGGGCGCGCATACAAGCGCGTTCGTCAGTGGTTGTCGAGGCATACAGGTCGCGGATCAACCGCTTTTCTACGTCGTTTGTCATGCTGCTTCCTTTGGGGAACCGGAGGGTTGGGACTGGCTCGGTCCCGGATGATAAGCCGCTGCGCCGTCTGCATCAGCCAAGCCTTTTTGGGCGCATCCTGCCGCAACTGCGCCAACGCCGGCTCGGACGCGCGCACGAGGTTCAAGGCCCCGTCGAATTGCAGGATCTCGCCGCATCCCGTGCACAGCGCGAAATCGTCGGCCGCAGCGGGGTGGTGGGCGTCGCTGACGCGGTCGCCGCCTGGCGTCCGGTGGCCGCAGGCGGGGCAGCCGCGGCCGTGCGTCACGAAGGGCATCATGCGGCGCCGCTGGGGGCACGGACCGGTTGCGGCGCGGGCTGGCGCACCGGGTAGGCGTAGAGGCCGCCAATCGCTGCCAGATGCATCATGAACAACAGCTTGTCCTTGCGCGGGGTGTCCGCGGCGAGTGCGGTCAGCGAGGGGGCGGTAACGCCGCCGGGCAGGACATCGGCCAGCGTGCTCTTGATGCGGCCGGCCAGCTCGTCCAGGTCAGCGTGCGGCATGACGGCATGGGGCAGGCGTGCCGCCATCGCCTCCAGGGTGCTCGGGAACAGGGTAATCTCGAAGCCATAGAGCCAGAACGCCGGCGGGTGCGCGCCGGCCGTCATCGGAAGTAGCCCCGGGCGGCCTGAATCGCGCAGTTCAGTTCGGCCGCGCGCTCCTGGGTGCCGCCGCGGTCGGGGTGGGCTGCCATCATCAGGCGCTTGTATGCCGCCTCGGCCGCGATCAGGTCGCGCGGGTGGTCGAGGCTTGCGGCCCACCAGAGACGGTCGCCCACGTCAGCCGGGGAGGGCAGGGCCAGGAACCCGGCGAACGCCTGTTCGAGGGTGCCGACGCCCCAGCGTTCTTGACCGCGCAGGGCTTCGATGTGCGATGCGATGGCGGCGATGTTGCCGGCGACGGTGTCCCAGCGGTCGCAAGACAACACGACCGGCCGGCCGCGCAACCGGAAGTAGCAGGCAACGCCAGTGTCCCGCGGTTCGCGTGTGTTCGCGCGCGGCGTGCCGTCGATCCGGAGTTCGAGGTTGGTGGACAGTATCGGTTGCTCGCCGCTGACGCGCTCCAGCTCGGTCGCCAGCCGTGCCCGGGCAGCCCCAAGGGTGATGGCCTGGCTGCGGCCGATGTGGGTTTCGGACATCGTGCGGAACCGCGCGGGCTTGATGCTCGTCTCCGGCGTCCGGGGCCGGCCAGGCGGCCAGGACAGCGGGTAGGCGGACACGGCTGGGGGGTCTTGCGGGGCGCCGGGCTGGGTCGAGCCGATGGGCTTGCTGGTGGCGCTCATCCCTGGGCGTAGGCCGGGGACGGCACGCGGCGCCCGACACGCGGGGCCGGTGGAGGGGGGCCAACGGTTTCGACTGCCAATGCGACCTGCTTCACGTAGGCTACCACGCCCGGAGCCGGCGCGCGGCGGCCGTCGCACCAGTCCCGGACTGCCCCGGTGGTCACGCCGAGCCGCCTGGCCATCTCGGCATTATCCCATCCGGTCCGGTCGGCCAGGCGGGCAAACTCGGTGCTGCCGTCACGCTTCATAGCCGGCCGCTCGCGCACATCCAGGCGGGCGTCTCATTCGTCAAGGTCACGCGCTGCACTCCCTCATCGTCCACGCAAGGCATCGTTCCAGGTCGCCTAGCGCCATGGTGATGTCCCTGTCGATATGGGCGATGGACGGCAGCATCCACACCGCCAGCCACGGCAGTTCGGCCGGCGGCTGCGGGTCAGGCTCGCGCCAAAGGCCGATGCGGGCCAGCGATGCCTCGTAGGCACGGTAAAGATACGCCGCGCGCCGCCAAGCCATCGCCGCGCTTTCCGCACGCCAGCAAGCGACGCACCACACGGCCGGCAGGCTGACCACTTCGGGTTGCGGGAACAGGCCGAAGTAGGCAACCCCGGGCAGCGTCTCGCCGAGAGCGCCGTCCAGTGTGTAGCTCCGTAGATACCAGCCGGAAAGGCCTGGCACCGGGCCGAACCCCGCGCGGGCCAGCGGCATCAGCAGGCGGACGATCGAGCGGTCCACGTCGCTGCGCGGGGTACGCGCCAGGTGGCCGGTGTTGAGGGTAAGATGGTTCAGGTGGGTCGTTCGTGGGTCAGTCATGGCGAGCAACATCCTCTGCGATGTGAGCCAAGACATGCGGGCGGATGGCTACTTCGCAGACCTGTGCGGCTACAGTCCAAACCGCCTCGTCGTTCGCGCTCTGGCCCGTGAAGTCCTGATGCTTGAGGGCGTAGCGGCACGCCTGCTCCGCTCGCTCGATGACAAGGCCGACAAGGCGTTCCTGTTCGGGCGTCAGCGAGGTCGTTCTAGGCTCAGGCATTCGACGCTCCGCAGGTGCAGCGGCCGGTCGGCAGGCGCATCTGATGGAAGTGGTTGGCCGGGCATTTGGGTGCGTGATGCAGGTCGTCGAGAGTGAACAAGCCAGCCTCCACCGCAGCACGACGAAGCTGCTCACCCGTCACTGGCCGGTCAAATATGACAGGTCCGCACAACTGGTTGATCGCCAACGCGGCCAGTTGGCGCAGGATAGCCTCGGTCGTTTGGGGGTCACTTGCCATCCCGCACCTCCACAATCTCGCATCGGGCTGGTTCGTCATGCAGCCGTTCACAGGGCTGCACATCGCCCCTGCTGAGCCACGTCGCGCCGCACCCCAAACACGCCCAAATGACAGGAGGCGGGGTAGTTTGGGGGCGGTCTGTCACGGCGTGTGCCTCTCGCGGTGCGGGTAGCGCGGCATCGACTTCACCACCTTGGCTGCTGTGAGAAGCACGGTGGCCTCGTCCAACTGCTGCCCCATAATGGCACCGCAATCGCGCACGAACTCAATCGCTCTGGCCATCTTGGCGTCGGTAGTTTGGCGTTGGTCGGTCACAGTGCGAGCCTCCTCGCCATCTCACGAAGACCCTCAACTCCGTCAGGGTAGTCCTCTGCTGAAAACTGGACCGTGTGCGCCTTGGAGAAGTCGCCAGACCATTGGTTAGACACGTTGACCGCGCAGACGATGCCGTTCTCCATTGTGGCAATCGCCATGCCGGCGGGAATTGCCGTGTTGACGCGGCATCGGACCATATTTTCGGTCGGATAGGGACTACTCATCTCTATAGTGGATTGGCTCATACGTCGTGTTCCAGCAGGAGCGGTGCTCCGGGGGATGGCAAGGTGTCGTCCCCAAACTCGGCCATGTCTCTAACGCACTCGCCGAACGCTGCCACCAGCTCCAGGTCGGCCGGGTCGCCGGCGCGTTGCGTGGCGTAGGCCCAGCGCACGCGCACGGCGGCGCACATCACATCCACGTCCTCCATCAGGACGGCGGCGGCATACACCGTGTCTGCCTCGTCGGCCTGGGATTGCTGGACCGGGGGCGGCGGCAGGAGGATGGGGAGCTGGCGAGCAACGGGGGTGTCGGACATGCGAAGCTGATCCTTCGGTTCGGCGGGGCTATCCCCCGCCTCGCCCCCGGAATGCCACGTCTGGCGCGGCATTACAAGCCGCGTCGGCGTCCCCGTGCGGCGGACGCCTTCCCGCTCACGACGGGCCAGCGGTCCGGCGGATCGGGTAGCGGGCGCCCTCCGGCACGGGCACCTCGCCCTCGCCGTCCTGCCATCCGTGGGCGATCTTGTCGCCGAACCTGACTGCGACCAGCTTGGCGGTGCTCTGCTTGCGGGTGTGGGGATCGACCACGGCATACCAGGCGCCCACCATCAGGGCCTCCGGCTGCAGGTCCACCCGGAACACCGGCACCACATCGGAGTCCGGCGCCAGCTCGTCCAGCAGCGTCCAGTTCATGCCAAGGCCTATGGTGGTGGCGACCGCAACGGCGCGGACGCCGTCATACAGGCGCACCACAACCCAGTACTCGCCGTCCTGCGGCTCCTCGATCGGCGTGTCCGTCATGCTGCGGCGGTCCCCATGGCGTGTGCGAGCACCGGTAGCACGGCCCGGAACGGCTCGGCGTTGAAGCCGACCATCTCCTCTGTCATCACCGCGAACAGCACGCGCAGCGCGTCCTGGTTCTGCTGGCCGATTGCGGCCCTGGCGACCTCCATCAGGGGGCGGTCCCATCCGTAGCTGACGTCGCCGACGATGCGGGACGCCTCCGGGGAGATGCCGAGGCTGCGTAGTTCCCGCAACTGGCGGCCGGGGTGGCGCATGAAGTCATGCAACAGGGTTGCCTCCACCTGGGGGCGGGTGGCGTCGGGAAACTCTCGGATCAGGCGGCGGGCGCAGCGGTCGAGGAAGCACCATTGCGGTTCCTGGATGGTGCTGTCGTTGTTCCGAACCTCGCGCGTTTGGTTGACGTGCAGCCGCATGGCGGTGCCCAGCGTCGCGGCATACCAGGGCTGGTCAAGCTGCATCGTCGGGTCCTCCTGTGCGCCGCAGGCTTTCGAGGCCGGCGAAGGGGCCGGTCGCGTGGGTTGTCCACGGCTTTGACCGGTACTCGCCCCGCTTCAGGGCGCCGAATTTGTCGGGGTCGAGCAGGTCGGCGATGGTGGGGCGCCACCGGTCGCCGGCCCGGCCCATCCAGAGGTCGGACTTGCGCACTTCAAGCATAATCCGCATCCAGCCGAGGCTGCCGCCCACCGAGCCGATGCGCTGCCGCAGCAGGGCGCGTTGCTCGTCGGTCATTTCTGCCAGGGTTGCGGGGTGCAGCCAACCGTGGGTGCTGGCGATGTGGTTCCACTCGGCAACGGCGAAATCCTCGACGCTGGGCGGGTGTGGGGACGGCGCCTTGGCGCGGTCGGCCGCGTCCTGCAGCAGCAGGTAGAGGCCATCGCCGATCGTTTCGACGGCTCGGGCCAGGCCCGGCGGGGTGGCATCGAGCGTCGGCAGGTCGAGCAGGGTGCTCCGGAGCCGCTGCCTCATGTGGTCGATTTCGTCAAACGTGGCGGCAGGCATGGGGGTTCTCCGGTCGGGGCGACCCCACGCATACGCCTGGCGCGTAGGTAGCGCAACGCAATCCGCTTGATGATCCATGCGCGCGGCGCGTATAAGGCGACATGCCACAAGCCAACGCCTCCCTTCCCGCGCGCCGCATCCGCCGCGCTGCCAAGATCCCCGGAAGCCTGTCGGCGGTGCAGCTACGGGCCAGGCTGGAGCGGGCCGGCCTGACCCAGGTGGATTTCAGCGCGATCATCGGGGTGTCGATCAGTGCGGTGTCGCGCTGGACCAGCCTGGAATCGCGCTCTCGCGGGATGCCGCCGCGGTATGCGACGGCGGTTCTGACCGCCTATGAGCTGCTGTCGGAGGATGCGCGGATGGAGATGCGCCACCGTCTGAACCGGCTGATGCCCAAGGACACCGTTCCCAGCCGGCCCCGGCGCACTTAGGATGCCAGTCGGCCCGGCGGACCGATTTCCGCGGCCGGGCGACCCCCCCCATAGGTTTCGCCCACGGAATGCTTGGGCGGCAACGGCCGATTTCCGGAGCAGGTTCAATCGCCTGGCAACCGTTCCGGGTACTCACTTGCCATATTTGGTATTCTGCGAGTCCAAGGATCATTTTCCGCAATGATCCGTACGTATAACATCGGCCCTGGCCTGCCACCGCCCGGCCCGGACTTGCCGCCGCGGGTGCGACTGCTGGGCACCGCCGATTTCCGCCTGCCCGACGATGCCGTGCGCTGCGACGCTGCCTCGATGTTCGGCAACCCCTTCCTGGTGTGCGGCTCGGTGTCGCACATCACCGTTGAATGGTGGGTCGAGAACCCGGAAACCTTCCGGCAGTACCACCGTGACCCCCACGACGCGCGGGCGGCGGCGATCAAGCTGCACCGGGTCTGGATCATGCGCCCGGAACAGCACGAGCTGCGCGCCCTGGTGCGCGACGTGTTCCGCGCCAGGCGGCCGGCCTGCTGGTGCCGCCTCGATGCGCCCTGCCACGGGGATACCCTTGCCCAGCTTGCCGACGTCCCCGCTCGCCAACTCAACCTGTAGGAGTGCCCATGCCAATCACCTCTCAACACCTGATCCTGGTCCGCTCGGACTCTGGCGACGGGGCTTGGAGCCTGCACGCGCCCGATGCGACGGATGCCGAGATCGCCGATGGGACCGCGCCCGCCCTGGCCTCCGGCGAAGGCCGGTGGGACGAGGACGCGGGCGCATGGGCACCCCCTCCCCTGGTCGATGTCGCCGCGGCGATGGCCATAGTTGCCGCCGACCATGCCTGACCTCCGCGCGCTGGCCGAGGCGGCGACCCCTGGCCCTTGGCATGTCGATCGAGCCGGTTGCTACGTGTGGGGGCCGCGGGAGGAGATGGTAGCCGACCATGGGGCCGACGCCGTCGATGGGGCAGTCGTCCGCATAAGAGGTGTGGGGGGACGCCTGCCCATCGCCGCCAACATGGCATTCATCGCGGCAGCCAACCCGACGGCCATCCTTGCACTGCTGAACGAGATTGCCGACCTTCGCGCCGCACTCGCTGCCGCCGCGCTGCCGCCGAAGTCTGACCAGGCCGCATCCAAGCCGCCGGCCATGCCCCGGTGCAGCAAGTGCCATGCGCAAGGCGCTATCGGCTTCTGCACGGACCCAGCTTGCCCGGGCGAGTTGCCCACGCTCGCCGGAGACGTTCTGCCCGACTACGTGATCCACGGGGCGCGGACATGGCCTGCCCTGGCTCCGTATCTGTCGCCGCGCATCCATCCCTACAGCGGGTATGAGGCCCTTTGCGTGGTCGAACCCGGCCCCGGCGGGCGCGTCCGCATCTACCCGAACCGTGAGGCTGCGATGCAATACCTGAAGGAGTGCGGGTATGACACCTGACCAGCTCGCACCGTCGCACCACCGCACCACCGCACCATCGCACCGCCGCACCAGCGCACCAGATGGGATGCGGGTGCTGGTGGTGGCCTCCCGCAAGGGCGGCGCCGGCAAGACCACGATGGCCACCCACATCGCGGTCGAGGCCGAGCGCGCGGGCTACGGGCACGTCGGCGTGGTGGACACCGACACCATGCAGGGCCTTGCCGCCTGGTGGGACGAACGCCAGGCCCCCTCGCCCAGCCTGGCCTATCCGGTCCCGGACCTGCCGGCAGCCCTGGCGTCCCTGCGCAAGCTCGGCTGCCGGCTCGCCATTGTAGATACCCCGCCGCAAGGGACGGCTGCCGTGTCGGCCGCGATCGCGCTGGCTGACCTCGTGCTGGTGCCGGTGCAGCCCTCGCCGGATGACCTGCGGGCGGTCGGCGTCACCGTCGAGCTGATCGACCAGAGCCGCAAGCCGATCGTCTTTGTCCTGAACCGGACCAAGCCGCGGGTGCGGCTGACCGGGGAGGCGGCGATCAACCTTAGCCAGCATGGCACGGTGGCGCCGATACAAGTACACGACCGGGCCGCCTACGCCGGCGCGAAAACCGACGGCCGCACGGCGCCGGAGCTGGAGCCGGACGGGCCGGCCGCGCGTGAGATGGCGGAGCTGTGGACCTACCTCGCCGCCCGGATGGGTATGCTGCCGTGACCGCCCCGCGCGCCAGCCTGGCGGGCGTGGCAGTCAAGGGCAAGGGCGCCCGTCCGGAGAGGGTGCCCGGTGCCGCGGCCGACCTGCAGCCGCCGCTGCGGGAGAGCATGGTATCCATGAACGTCCGGTTTCCGCCCGACATGCACCGGCGGCTCAAGGTGCTGGCGTTCACCTCCGGCCGGCCGATCAGCGAACACTTCCTCGAAGCGGTTGCCGCCTACCTGCGAGGGCTTGAATGACCCAACCACGCCCACCGATCACCGAGGCCAAGTTCCTGCGCGCCACCGGCTGCACACCGCGTCAGGACGACCTGGAGCGCGCCAACTGCCCGAAAGCCGGCAGCTTCGGCCACTGGTCCTGCGGCTGGGATCACGACCTCGACCTGCCAGTGTCCCATACGCCGCGGCCCATCCGGAAGGACCCGCCATGAAGTCCATCGTTGTGGTTGTGGAGCTGCAAACCAACAACCTCCTGCTGGACCCGGACACCGTCGATACCAGCACGCCGGAAGCCCACGCGGCGGTGCGGCAGGCGATCGTGGACGCGCTGCCGGGCCTGGTCGGCGTGGTCGGCGTGCTCGGGCTTGGGGAAGCGCAGTTGATGCTGGCCGCCCATAGCATTGCAGCCAAGGCTTCGGGGGTGCGCGAGGTGTTCCGGCCGCCGCCGACGCCGGGCAAGCCCCGGCGCCGCCCCCATTAGGCGCCGGTAAACTTCTGGTTGCGGGCTTGACCGTTCCTGAAATACCGAGGGTTGCAATGCCGCGTTAGGCGCGGCATATAGGGGGTGCGGCAGGGGATAGCCCTGCCAGGATGAAGGATCAGCTTCATGTCCCCTCCCCCCTGCACCCCTCCGGAAACCATCATCACCGCCTGCGGGCACCAGGCCTTTGCGCAGTACGGAGAGCGGTGGGTGATCCTGCTGGTCCACCCCGGCGAGGTCGAGCCGATCGTGTTGCCCTACCGGTCGCAGACTGCGGCGGACCGCACCGCCGCCATCTATCGCGGCATGGGCTACCCGGTGTGCGACGTCCTGCCCGCCGCCCCGTTGGCCCTGCCCAGCGAGCCGGCCTGGGTCAAGCGCGTCCCCTCGCGTAGCGGCCCCATGCGGTCCGACCGTGCGCCGGATGCCGGCTTCGGCTTCGACAACAAGCCCCTGACGCTGTGATGCCGTGGTGCGGTGGTGCGGTCGCACCACCGCACCACCGCACCACTCCGGACGCGGGTTCTCGGGGTTCCCGGGTGTCGTGACGCCAGCCTGGCGGTATGGCAACGCCCGACCCATCCGCGTCCCACACCTCGGCCGCCCAACGGCGGCTCCTCCACCTGTCCGCCATAGCCGGCCGCACCGCCGCGGACGAGGGCCGCATCCTCGCCGCCGCGCGCGACCGCTGGGACCGGGTCGAAACCAGCATGGCCAGCCTCCGACCGCGGGTGGACACCGACCCCGACGCGGCCAGCCGGTATCAGGCCTTGGTACTCGAGCGCGGCCAACTGCAGCAGATCATCTCCCAAGCACAAAAGGTCCTGGCATGAGCAACGAACGCAAGCCTGTCCCGGGCCTGGTCGCCATCACGCTGCCGCCGGGCTTGGAGCACGCGACCCTGGCGGTACGCCTGCGCGTCTGGGCCGCCCTCCATGCCCAGCTCCCGCTAAAGTTCAGTGGGTTGCTGGCGGCGCTGGAGGAAGCGGCAACGGAGGTCGAGTTGGGCCAGTGCACGCCGCTGACGTACCGCGGCAACCGCGGCGACGGCGAGCCGCCGGGCCTTTCGTGAGGTGCCGGTGCGGCGCCCACCTCGGCCAAGTCAACAAGCGGGGCGAGCCGATGTTGCGCACCGCCGGCGTGGTGCTGAAGGACGGCGGCGGGATGGCGCTGCTGTGCCCGAAGTGCAAGGCGGACGTGCCGTTCACGCCTGACCTGGCGAAGGCCCTGCAGACCCGGCTGGTCCTGCTGTTCAAGGCGTAACCCCGGCACGGCCCGCCGGTAGGTTTGCGGGGCACCATCGCACCGCCGCACCGCCGCACCACGGCACCGCAGCACCAGCGCACCAGCGCACCAGCGCACCACGGCACCACGATGCGTTGGCACCGAATCAGTCGTGACGGAATCCATGACGCATACCGAGCGGGGCACTTCCCCCCCGCTGGGGCCTGCTTCATGGGCCGTCCTGCTCCGCCTTCCTGCCACCGGCAGGGGGTGGCGACGGCGGCCTTTTTCGATGGTCCGCCTGTGCACGACGCTGCCAACACCGAGTTCCTGAGCTTCCCCGATTTCCTCAAGGCAACGCCTGCGGAGGAGAACGGCGCACGATTCCTGTACATGGAAGCGTCGAACGAAGCCCGCGACTTCCAGGGCGAAATCGTGCTGGCGACGGCTCTGGCGGATAGCGCCGAGTATTACCGCCAGTACGGCAACCTGGACCTCGACCACAAGACGCAGATCGGCGGCAAGCTCGGCCTGGCGAACCCTTACCTCTACGAGATCGGGCGGCCGATCGAGGTCAAGGTGCGCGGCGCAAGCACCTGGGTCAAAGGGTCGATCTACTCCGGAGACACGCCGGTTGCGGCGCACGCCAACTCCTTTTGGGACAGCTTGACCAAGCTCACGCCGAAAAAGCGGTGGTTCCCCTCGGTCGGCGGCGCGGTGCTGGACAAGGGGCCGCAATTCGACCCGGCGACCCGCAGCACCAACGTCGTGGTCCGGTCCGTGCGCTGGACCAACATCGGCTTCAGCGCCACGCCGGTTAACCCGTCCGTGCCCAACGTCAGCACCGTTCCGTTCGGCCAGCTCGCAAAGGCCTGGGGCGTCGGCGGCCTGGATCTCACGAAGGCCTTGGAAGCCGGATACGGGACCGATTCAGCGAGCCTCGATGGCGGCGGCGCCCTGCGCACGCAAAGCCTTGATGGCGCCAAGCCCGGCGGCAAGCCCGGCCTGCACTCCTATTGGGATTTCCGCGACGCCATGGCGGGCGCCGTGCGGAAGAAGCGCGTCCGCGGCACGGCGGCCGACCTGATCGAGCACGCCCATGCGCAACACGGCCTGGCCAAGAGCCAGGCGGCCGAGTGGACCGAACGGTTCCACGGCGACATCGCCGCCGGCCTCCACACGAAGAAAGGTCCTGCACAATGAACGATTTTGACGCCTTGCTTGCCGAGCTGGCCCCGCTGGCGAAGGCCATGGAGGCGCCGGAGGGTGACGCCAAGATTAAGAAGGCCGCCAGCGAGGCCGGCGCCGAGGACATCGAGCAGCCGCCCGCGCGCGACGACAACGGCGACGAGGGCATCGAGCAGCCCCCCGTGCGTGCCGACGGCGACGAGGAGGGCCTGTCCAAGAGCTTCCAGGTCACGATGCCCGACGGTTCCACGCAAGAGGCGTACGACGGCACCGAAATGATGAAGGCCATGCGCGTGCGCCTGACGGCCGTTGCCGGCCAGGCGGACGACGTGGCGGCCGAGTTGGAGGAGGCCCGCGGCGAGCTGGCCAAGAGCTTCACGGCCTCGGCCGGGCTGCTCGGCCTGATCCGCAGCCAAGGCGACCTCATCAAGAGCCTGCAAGGCGATGTCGCCCGGCTGGGCGCCACCGGCACCGGCCGCAAGGTCGCGTTGTCGGTCCACGAAAAGGCCGCCGGCGTCGTGCCGGCCGCGGCGGCTTTGGTCGCCGGCCCCTCGATCATGGCGAAGGCCATGACTGCCTATGCCGCCGGCAACCTTACCAGCGGCGAGATTGCGCGCCTGGAAAGCCATCTCGGCCGCGGCAACCCCGTGCCGGCGGACATCGCCGAGCGCCTGTAGCCCACCCACCCCGGCGCGGCTGCGCGCTCTTTTAAGGACAGCATCACCATGGACTTGTCAGCAATCGCCGAGACCTCCGGCCCCACCGGCTCCATCGGCCTGGCCGATGTTTCCGCGCTCCAGAAGGCTTTGACCGCGGGCTACGGCACCGATGTCGCCGGCCTGTCCGGCGGCGGCGCGCTGCGCATTCAGTCTCTCGACAAGACGATGCAGAGCACGATTCAGGAAAACACCGATTTCAGCCTATTCAACCGCCTGTCCAAGCAAAAGGCGAGTGCAACGGTTGACGAGTGGACCGAGCAAAATGGCATCGGTGGATTTCTCGGCGGCTCCACCAATGCGGAAACCGGCATCATCAATGACGCCTCCGGCAGCTACAACCGGCGCGTCGGCCTGGTGAAGTTCCTGATGACCCGTCGCCAGGTGTCGTTGGTTTCGACCCTGCAGAACAACATCGCCGACATTGAGGCGGTGGAGTACGCCAACGGCGCCCTGCAGCTCTGCACCGACGTCGAACATCTGATGTTCGAGGGTGACAGCACGGTGGTTCCCACCGAGTTCGACGGCATCACCGCGCAGATGTACCAGGGGATTTCTACCGGCCAGGTTGACGGCAACCACATCATCGACGCGGCCGGCCAGCCGATCCTGAACATCAAGCCGCTCAACGCCGCTGCTGCGACGATCCGTGGCTATGGCAACTACGGCAAGGCCACCGACATTTTCATGTCGTTGAACACCCAGGCCGATTTCGACAACAACCTGGACCCTGCATTCCGCGTTTCGCTGACCAATGTTGCCGCCGGCGGCATTTTGATCGGTGCGCCGGTCACGGGCATCCGGACCTCGCATGGCCCGATCAAGACGAATGACGACGTGTTTATTCGTGACGAGACGCAGATGACGCCTTTCGAGGTCCGTTACGCTGCGTTCGCTGCCGCGCAGCTCCCGATCAAGCCGGTTTCTGTCGTGTGCAGCGTGCCCGCGACTGACCCCGCCTCGATGTTCGGCGCGCTGCAGGCTGGCAACTACGTCTATCTCGTGACTGGCGTGAATGCCAACGGCCAGAGCACCGGCACGGCGTCCATGCAGGTGGCGATCGGCGCCGGGCAGAGCACCGTGCTGACCATCACCGGCAATGCGTCCGCGCTGGAGACCGGCTACGTGATCTCCCGCAACCGCCTCAATGGCGGCTCGGTCGTGGTCGGCGGTTTCGATGGCGTGAGCGACTTCCGCGAGATGCACAAGATCGCGCGCACCGGCCCGACCACCACGTTCGTTGACCAGAACCGGATGATCCCCGGCACGGTCAAGGCGTTCGTGCTGACCATGGGGACTGGTGCATCTGCAATCGACTGGCGCCAGTTGATGCCGATGGTGAAGTTCCCGCTGTATCCGACCAATGCGGCCGTGATCCCCTGGGCACAGCTATTGTTCGGCTACTTGCGGATGACCAAGCGCCGCCAGCACGCGGTCATCAAGAACATCCTGCCGACCAACAGCGTGTGGCGTCCTTTCAACGTCTGATCGACTGGTGCGGTGGTGCGGTCGCACCACCGCACCAATCCTAACCCTGTCCGGCCGCCATCTGGTATTGCTCCGGCAAGGTGGTGCATCGCGCGTGCCGCCTGCACCACCACCAGGAGGCGTCCCTTGGCCAAAGTGATTTGCTCGCTGCCCAACGCTGCCACGAAGATCAACGGCATCCAGTTCACCGCCGATCGCGGGCAGATGATTTCCGAGGAAGTGTCCGACGACATGGCCGCCAAGCTGGCGGCCATCCCCGGATACGACATCGTCGGCTTGAAGAAGCCCCCTGCGCCGAAGCCGCCCAAGGCCGGCGACCCACCTCCAGCCGGCGATGATCCGCCCCCCGCAGCGTGATGGCCCCCTGCTGGCATCTCGTGCCGGCCCTCGCCCACACCGCCTATCGCGGCGTGCGGCAGGTCGGCCCGGTGCTCCACCTTAAACTAAGAGGTTTGTCGGACCATGCCGCGCGGGGTGCAGCCGCGCCGGCGCGCTGGATTGCGGGCGCCTGCCGCAAGCCGGCGTCGTTGGCCTTCCTGAAGCCTGTCGCGCTTGCCGTCCTGATCGGCACCGGCGTCGGCGCCGGCGCCGCCATCCTGGGGGGTGCGAACCTCGGCGGTGGCGTGCCGGCCGGCGTCGCGGCCTCCCCGCTGCCGCCGCTCCCCCCTGCCGCTCCGCAAGGCACAAGCGTTGCCGCGACAAGCCTCGCCGCGCTGACCCTGGCATCGGTCAGCGGCTTCGGGGTGGGCCAGGCCCTTATGCCAGGCCCGATGCCGGCGCTGGCCGGTGCGACCCTCTCCCTGCCGTTGGTCGTGCCGCCTGGTCCCGCAACCAGCCCGCCAGCCACGTCCAGCGGCCCGCACGGCTCGCCGGTGCCGGAGCCTGCAACCCTGCTGCTGCTCGGCTTCGCCGCGGTGGCGGCCGTGCTGGTGCGGGCAGCGACCAGGCCGCCCCCTGTCGTGACGGCACCCTGTCGGCATGACGATCTTCACAACCGCCGACCTACCCGCCCTTAAAGCTGACCGGCTGCTGCAGGTCGCCGCCCAGCTCTTTCCGGGTTTCGACCCCAGCGACGATTACATTTTCGAGAAGCTGACCGCGGCGGAGATCGGCTTGCAACAGCAGCTCCGCACGCAGTTCTCCCCGGCGGAGGTGCTGCCGACCGGCGCCGACCAGAGCGAGTTCGATGCCTTCGCCGCGGCCGGAGTGACCGTGATCGAGGAGCCGGGGTACGACTACGACCCCAACCTGTTCCAGGGCGAAGCGTGGGGCCTCCTGGAATTGCGCAACAAGCCGATCTTGGCCGTGCACTCCATCATCTTCGCCTACCCGAACGTCGATGCCACCTTGTTCACCGTCCCGGCCGCATGGATCAGGCCGGAGAAGAAGTATGGTCGCATCAACATCGTTCCCTCCACCGATACCGACATCAACCTGCCAGCCAATGCCTACATCCTAAGCGCGCTCGGCGGCGGCAGGCTGATCCCGTTCATGTTGCAGGTCCGGTATCAGGTGGGGTTCGCCAACATCCGGGTCGAGCGGCCGGATATCGTTGATGTCATCAAGCGCCTGTGCATCCTGTCCATCTTGGACGACCAGTACTTTCCGCAGAGTGGCAGCACATCCCTGGATGGTCTGTCGCAATCCATCTCGATGGATACGGGCAAGTTCCGGGAGCAGTTGGACAAGAAGATCAGCACGATCGCCAGCACGTTGCAGGGCATCCGGTTCATGGGCCTCTAGCCGTGCACCTCTCCGTCGCACGGTTCAACATACAGCTCGCCGACATGGGCCAAAGCATGACGTGGGCGCAGGCGGCGTTCTGCCCCTGCCGGTCGGTGGACACCGGCAGCGCGCGCGCGGGCTGCCCCATCTGCGGCTCGCGCGGCGTGTTGTGGGCCGCCCCTGTCCCCTCCGTGGCCGGGCTGTCGGGCATGAAGGCACAACGCCAATGGGAGCGGTTCGGCGAGTTCGAGGGCGGCGACGTGGTGATCTCCGTCGGGTCCAACACGCCGCTGTACGCCGCGGGCGAGAACGACCGCATCGTGTTCCTGCAGTCGTCCGAGGCCTTTGACCTGGTGCTGGACGCGGCCGGCACAGACAAGCTGCAATTCACCGTCATTGCCTGCGACCGCTGCTTTTGGCTGACCCCGAACAACGGGCAGCCCGTGGCGGTCGTGGAAGGCACGCCCCCCGTGCAGGACGCAACGGGCGTGCTGACCTGGCCCGGCGGGATCGGCCAGCCGCCGGCCGGGGTGCAATACAGCGTCCGCGGTCGCAAGCTGCCGGAGTACTTCCTGTTCAAGGATTTCATGCAGGACCGGTCGCATTTCTCCGGCCTGGCGCTGCCGCGGCGGTGCGTGCTGCGCAAGTTTGACCTGTTCGGCCGCTAGATGGCCGGGCCGTCCTACCCGATCGGCGTGGACCTAAGCCACCTGATCCCGGCCGGGTCGCGGCTGACCAGCGACACCTTCCCGAACCTGGCCTACGCCGTCGGGCTGATCGGCCAGCAGGCGCATCAGGACTGGATCGCATACGCCATGGGCCGGCCGCTGCCGGGCGGCCAGGTGATCCAAAACCGCACCGGCGAATACGCGCGTTCGATCATGCTGCGCAGCACCGGTGAGTTCGCCGTCGAGGTGTATTCCGAGCTGCCGTACGCGCACGTCATCGAGGAGGGCCGCGCCGCCCATGACATGAAGACGATGCTGAACAGCTCGTTGAAGGTCAGGCTGACCAAGGATGGCCGGCGCTATCTCATCATTCCCATCCGCCACAACGCGCCCGGCTCCGTCCTGGGCAACGACATGCCGGCGGCCGTGCATGACTGGTGGCAGCAGAACCGCACCCCCTCGCACATCAACGGGACCTATCGGCGCACCAGCGGCACCGGGGTCCACGACACCAAGACGCGCCAGCTCGTGACCGTGCCCGGGTGGAATTACCGATGGGGCGACCGCCTCGGGCAAAGCCATCTCGCCGCCATGGGCATCGAGGGGCAGCGCGCGAAGCACCTGGCCGGCATGGTGAATTTCCGCAACCCCGGCGGCATGGCCGGGGGCGGCGCCAAGCAGGGCACGCACAGCCAGTACCTGACCTTTCGCGTCATGGTCGAGGGCAGCAAGGGCTGGATGGCCCGGGCGCAGCCGCCCAAGCCGGCCGCAGCCAGCACCGCGGCCGTGATCCGGCCGCTTGCCGAGGCCGCGTTCGCCGCCGCGATGGAAGCGGACATCCGCGCCCTGCTGGAGTGAATCGCCGGCGCTGATTCAGTCGTGACGCGACCCTGGCGACATGCCGGGGTCCATCACTCTCGTTCAAACCATCGCCGCGGGCAACGCCCTGCGGCTCTACATCACGCCCCCGCGTGGCGCGCGGTATTGGCGCGTGCTGCGCCGCACCGCCGACGTGTTCACCGGCGCCGACGACGCCGGCGCGGTGCTGGTCGCCGACCTCTCCACCGACAACGTCATCCTGGACACGCTGGCCTTGGTCAACGGCGTCGCGGTTTTCTACCGCTGTTACGCCTGGCTGGGCACCGCCTGGGACAGCCCGGCCAGCGTCACCGCCACGCCGGCCGCGACCTATGAGGGCGACGGCCTGGACGTGGCGCAGGTCCTCCGCGACCGCATCGACGCCGGCCTGAAGGTCGAGATGGCGCGCGGCGTGCTGCTGCCGGTCGCCGGTGCAATCCCCGTCCTCGTCGCGCCCTTCATGCTGGCCGAGCGGATCAGCTTTCCCATGGTGCACGTCCACCTGGACTCGTTCGCCCCGGCCGCGCGCGCGCTCGGCGAGGACGTGAGCGGCGGCGGCCTCAGTGATGACGGCTGGGCCGAGACAGAGG
>CAXTFY010000002.1:0-74410 GCA_964243265.1 uncultured Acetobacteraceae bacterium
AGCGACGTTATCCTGGACGCCCGCGACGTAGGCGTGAGCTTCGGCCGGTTCGTGGCGTTGCGCGCCGTGTCCGCCGAGTTCCGCCGTGGGGAGCTTACGGGCATCATCGGCCCGAACGGCGCTGGCAAAAGCACGTTCTTCAACACGCTGTCCGGCCAGATCGCGCCGACGACGGGCCGGATCATGTTCGAGGGACGCGACATCACGGGGCTGCCGCAGCACCGCTTCGCCCGGCTGGGCATCGCCAAGTCGTTCCAGATCACCACGGTGTTCCCACAGCTCAGCACCCTGGAGAACGTGCGGGTAGCATCGCAGGCGCGGGTGTCGCGCTACGACGTATGGCGGCCGCGGGCGCGGCTCGTGGCGCTGGTCGAGCAGGCGGGCGCGCTGCTGCAGACCGTGGGGCTGTGGGCGGTGCGCAACCGTGTCGCTGCCAGCCTCGCGCATGGCGAGCAGCGGGCGCTGGAGATCGCAATGGCGCTGGCGGGCAACCCGCGCCTCCTGTTGCTGGACGAGCCGACCGCGGGCATGAGCCCGGAGGAGACCCGCGGCATGATGGACCTGATTACTCGCCTGGCCCGGGAGCGCACGGTCATCCTGGTGGAGCACAAGATGAAGCTGGTCATGGGCATCTGCGACCGGCTGCTGGTGCTGCACCACGGCGAGCTGCTGGCCCAGGGGACGCCGGCCGCCGTGCGCGGGAACCCCGAAGTCAAGCGCGTTTATCTGGGCCAGCGGGACCACTGATGCTGCGGGTCGAGGGCCTGCATGCCTGGTATGGCGCGAGCCACGTCCTGCAAGGCATCGACCTGCATGTGGGGCGCGGCGAGATTGTCTGCCTGGTGGGCCGCAACGGCGCCGGCAAAACCACGACGCTGCGCGCCGTCATGGGCCTGGTGGGCCGCAGCGCCGGCCGGGTAGTGTTCGACGGCGCGGACCTGCTGGGCCGTCCGGCGCATGTCCGCAACGGGCTGGGCCTCGGCTACGTGCCGGAGGAGCGGCGGATCGTCGCCGGGCTTTCGGTGCGCGACAACATCCGGCTGGGCCTGCTGGCCGCGAAGGTGAAACGGCCGGAGCGCGAGGTGATCGACGAGGTCGCCACGATCTTCCCGCGGCTGGCGGAGCGGCTGGACCAGGTGGCCGTCACCATGTCGGGCGGCGAGCAGCAGATGCTGGCCATCGCGCGCGCGATGGTGAGCCGGCCGAAGCTGGTCATGCTGGACGAGCCGAGCGAGGGCATCATGCCCGTGCTGGTGGACGAGATGATGGCGCTGTTCGCCGCGATGCGCGACGCGGGCACGACGCTGCTGCTGGTGGAGCAGAACGTGGAGCTGGCGCTGGGCATCGCCGACCGCGCCTACATCATGGACGGCGGCGCCATCGTGCACGAGGCGCCCGCCGCGGCGCTGCTGGCGGATGAGGCAGTGAAGGAGCGGTACTGCTCGGTGTGACGCGCGCCCACCCAGGGCCATCGCAGATGCCGTGTGGACGCTGCCTGCTCCCTCTCCCTCCGGGAGGGGGCCGGGGTGAGGGAGACGGCAAGGGCCAAACTTGCCTGCTTCGAGCACGGAATCCGCGCCCAAACATGCCGGGCTTGGCGCTTGCGGCCCCCCTCACCTCAGCCCTCTCCCGGAGGGAGAGGGAGCCAGAGCGGTTCTTGCTGCTTATGCAAACGCCCGCGCACGCCCGGTGCGGGAACAGGCTACTCCGCCGCTTGGCGCTCCCGCCCGATGGCGGCGTTCACCCGCGGCATCACCTGTTCCGCCATCAGCACCTTGCTGCGCCGGGCGATGGCCGTATCTGCCCAGTCGTGCCCGGCATACAGCAGCGTGCCGAAGTCGCCGACCTCCTCGCGGAAGGCCAGGATGCGGTCCGCCACCTCGTCCGGCGTGCCGTGGATGATCAGCCGGTCGCAGATCGCGTCCAGCGTAACGCTGTCGTCGGACTGGCTGCGGTCCTCCTTGAACAGCTCGGCCCGGCCGGCGCGCTTCATCTTGGTAAGAAGTTGGCTGTAGTAGAAGCGGTACGGGCTGTCAGGGCCGGTCGCGTAGCGCCTTGCCGTCTCGCGGTCATCGGACACGCAGATGCTTTTGGCGATGCGCCAGTTCGCGGGGTCAGCGGGGCGGCCAGCCTGGACGCAGCCTTCGACGTATTTCGGCCAATGGCTCCGCACCCATTGCGGCATCAGGAAGTTGGCGCTGATCGGCTCCCAGCCGCGTGCGGCGGCGGCCGTCACGCCCTTGGAGAACGGGGCCACCACCGTCACGACGATCGGCGGATGCGGCGCCTGCAGCGGCTTCGGGATGATGCCCTGGCCGATGTCGGCGATCAGCGTCTTCTGGGTCGTGACGGACCAGTACTTGCCGACGATGTCATAGGGCGGGTCGCTGGCCCAGATCTTCAGCACCTGGTCGATGGCCTCCACGAACATGGCACTGCGGTCGGCGCCCAGCGTGCCGAACGCTTCGGCATCGGACGGCAGGCCGCCGGGGCTGATGCCGAAGTTCAAACGTCCGTCCAGCAGGTGGTCCAGCATCGCGATCTCGCCGGCCACGCGCGCCGGATGGGTGTTCGGCAGGTTGACGGTGCCGGTGCCGAGGCGGATCTGCTTGGTTTGCCCGACCAGGCTGGCGAGGAACAGCACGCAGGAGGTGATGTTCTCCGCCTTGTCGGTGGTGTGCTCGCCGACATAGGCCTCGCTGAAGCCCAGCTCGTCAGCCAGGATAAAGGCTTCGCGGTCCTCGCGCAGCGACTGGCGCCAGTCCTTGTCCAGCGGGTGGATCGGCATGGTGAAGAAGCCAAGCTGCATGGCGAACTCCCTGTCGTTGCCTCGGTATGAGGTCGTTGCCCCAATAGTCATTGCCCCGATATAGGCGCGCTCCAGCCATATCCCGCATTATCGATTATGCGCGGGACCATCAGGCGGGGTGATGGGGTCACCCGGCCTTCGCGGCCCAGAACGCCGGCAACAGGGTGCAATCCCCCTCCCCCAGCCCGGCGCCGCTCGCCTCGTCGAAGCACGCCAGCGCCCCGGCCGCGACCGGCAGGTCCACGCCGCGGGACCGGCCCTCCTCAAGCATGGTCCGCAGGTCCTTGCGAATCGAGTCGATGTCGAAGGTGGGCGGCCCCGGGTCCTTCCCAGCCAGCGCCGCGGTGATGGCCGGGCCGCGCACCTTCAGCACGGCCGGGGCGCCGGACGTGTCGGAGAAAAACTCCACGAGCCAGGCCGGGTCCAACCCCAGGTGGCGAACCAGCGCGTTCGCCTCGCCGAAGGACTGCCAGAACACGAGCAGCGGCAGGTTGACCGCGAGCTTCATCGCGGCCCCGGCGCCGTGCGGCCCCACGTGCTCGACCCGGCGGCACAGCAGGTCCAGCACTGGGCGGGCACGCTCAAAGCCGGCCGCGTCGCCCCCGGCCATGCCGAGCAGCTTGCCGGCGCGGGCCGGCCCCGTGGTGCCGCCGACCGGGCACTCGACCATGGCCCCGCCCTGCCCGGCGACGGCTTCTGCCAGCGCAACCTGGGTATGCGGCCGCAGCGTGCTCATCTCGATTATCAGCTTACCCGTGAGATCGGCGACCAGCAGCCCGTCGGCGCCCCCGTCGGCACCATGGAACACCGCCTCCGCCGCAGCGTCGTCGAACAGGCTGGTCACGATCACGTCAGACACGTCGGCCAGGCTGCGAGCGGTGTCGGCGACCGGCAGCCCCGTAGCCTCCGCCCGGGCGCGGGTGCGGTTCCAAACAGTTGGCGGGTGGCCGGTTTCCGCTAGGCGAGCCGCCATTGCGGCCCCCATCTTTCCCATTCCAGCAAAGCCAATGCGCATGGACGTCCCCCGTTGTTGCAGCCTATTGATCGCTCGATAGGCATAATGGGGGAGGAACGCCGTGGAAAGAAAAGCCGGTGTGGTGGGGCTGGGTATCATGGGCGGCGCGATGTCCGCCAACCTGGTCGGGAACGGTTGGGAGATCCATGGCTACGACCCCGACGCGAAGGCGCGGGAGGCCGCCGCCGCGTCCGGCGTGACCGTCCACGACGACCTCGCGGCGCTGGTCCATGCGGTGCCGGTGCTGATGACGAGCCTGGCCTCGCCCGCCGCCCTGCACGCCACCGCGGCCGGGATCGCCGCCGCCGGGGCGCCGCGGCGCATCGTGGTGGAGGCGAGCACCATGGCGCTGGAGGACAAGCTGCGCTTCGCGGCGGTGCTGGCGGAGGCCGGGCACACGGCGCTGGATTGCCCGATCAGTGGCACGGGGTCGCAGGCGAAGACCCGCGACCTGGTGATCTATGCCAGCGGCGACACGGCGGCGGTGGCGGCGGTGCAGCCGTTCTTCCACGCCTTCGCCCGGGCGGCGCACGACCTCGGCGCTTATGGCAACGGCAGCCGCATGAAGTACGTGGCCAACCTGCTGGTCGCGATCCACAACGTCGCCACCGCGGAAGCCATGGTGCTGGGCATGAAGGCGGGGCTGGACCCGCACCAGGTCGTGGACCTGATCGGCGCAGGGGCCGGGACGTCGCGCGTGTTCGAGTTGCGGGCGCCGATGATGGCGACGGGCGAGTACGAGCCGGCGACGATGAAGGTCGGCGTCTGGCAGAAGGACATGGCCATCATCGGCGAGTATGCCACGAGCCTCGGGGTGCCGACGCCGCTGCTGAGCGCGTGCATCCCCGTGTATGCCAGCGCGATGGCGCTCGGCCACGGGCCGCACGACACGGCCGCGGTGTGCGACGTGCTGGAGCGGATGGCGGCGGTCGCGCGGTGACCGGCTTGCGCGCCCTGCCCTGGCGTGGCTATCGTTCGCGCGATCAATAACGAGAGCCGCAACAACCGCGGCCGGGAAACAAAAGCCGCAGCAACTGCGGCTGGGGGACGAGAGCCGCGGCAACCGCGGCCGGGAGGAACGTCAAATGAGCTCGTCCGAGGTGCGCGACGGCATGCAGGTGGATTGGGATGTCGCCATCCCGACGGATGACGGGATCGTGCTGCGCGCCGACGTGTTCCGGCCGCAGGGTGCCGGGCAGTTCCCCGTGCTGCTGACCTATGGACCCTATGCGAAGGGGCTGGCGTTCCAGGAGGGCTACCCCAGCGCGTGGGAGCGCATGGTGTCGCAGCACCCGGATGTGGCGGCGGGGTCGAGCAACCTGTACCAGAGCTGGGAGGTGGTGGACCCGGAGAAGTGGGTGCCGCACGGCTATGCGTGCGTGCGGGTGGACAGCCGGGGCTGCGGGCGGTCGCCGGGCTTTGTGGACCATTTCAGCCCACGCGAAACGCAGGACTTCTACGATTGCATCGAGTGGGCGGGCGTGCAGCCCTGGAGCAACGGGCGCGTGGGGCTGAACGGCATCAGCTACTACGGCATCAACCAGTGGCAGGTCGCGAGCCGCCAGCCGCCGCACCTGGCCGCCATGTGCATCTGGGAAGGCGCCGCCGACTGGTATCGCGACATGACGCACCATGGCGGCATCCTGAGCACGTTCTGGGCCAACTGGTACGACATGCAGGTCAAGACGGTGCAGCACGGGCTGGGCGAGCACGGGCCGCGCAGCCGGGCGACAGGCGATCTGGTCTGCGGCCCGCCGACGCTGGACGAGGCAACGCTGGCCGCGAACCGCTGCGACTTTGGCGGCGACATCCTGGCCCATCCGCTCGATGACGAGTACCACCGCGTCCGCTCGCCCGACTGGTCGCGCGTCACGGTGCCGTTCCTCTCGGCGGGGAACTGGGGTGGGCAGGGGCTGCACCCCCGCGGCAACTTCGAGGGTTACATGCGTGCGGCGTCCACGCAGAAGTGGCTGGAAGCGCACGGCATCGAGCACTGGACGCACTTCTACACGGACTACGGCCGCGCGCTGCAGCTCCGCTTCTTCGACCATTTCCTGAAGGACGATCCGAATTCGGACTGGGACAGGCAGCCGCCCGTCCTGCTGCAGGTGCGCCACCCCGATCATTTCGAGGAACGGGCCGAGGCGGCCTGGCCCATCCCCCGCACGCAATGGACGGAGTGGGGCCTGGACCTGCACGACCAGGTACTTGGGCGGTCGTCGGAGCCGGGCACGCTGGCCTTCGACGCCATGGGCGACGGAGTCACGTTCATCGCGCCGCCCGTGACCGACGCGACGGAGATCACCGGCCCGTCCGCCGTGCGCCTGTTCGTGTCGTCGTCCACCGCCGATGCCGACCTGTTCGCCGTGCTGCGCGTGTTCACGCCCGACCTGCGCGAGGTGACGTTCCAGGGCGCCATCGACCCGCACACGCCGGTCGGCCAGGGCTGGCTGCGGGCCTCGCACCGGGCGCTCGACCCGGCGTTATCGCTACCGTACCGGCCCTACCACACGCATACCGACCCGCAGCCGCTGCAGCCCGGCGAGGTGGTGCAGCTCGACATCGAGATTTGGCCCACCTCGATCGTGGTGCCGGCAGGACACCGGATCGCGCTGACGGTGCGCGGCCGCGACTACGAGGCGGCTGTCGAGGGCGGGCGGCTGTCCAACTTCAAGAACGTGCTGCGGGGCTGCGGCCCGTTCCTGCACGACGACCCGGCTGACCGGCCACCCGCCCTGTTCGCCGGCCGCACCACGCTGCATGCCGGGCCGGGGCGGCAACCCACCCTGCTGCTGCCCATTATCCCACCGGAGGTTCTATGACCCAGATTGCCCGGCGCGCCCTGCTTGGGGGTGCAATGGCCCTGCCGCTGGCCGCGGGCGCACGCGCGCAGGACGCCGGCCCGATCCGGCTCGGTTTCCTCACGGTGAAGACGGGTCCCCTGGCGTCGGGCGGCATCCAGATGGAGCAGGGCTTGCGGCTCTGGCTCAAGGAGAACGGCAACAAGATGGCGGGCCGCGTCATCGATCTGGTCACGGCCGACACGGGCGGCGTGCCGGCTACCACGCGCTCCAAGACGCAGGAACTGGTGGAGCGCAGCAACGTGTCCGCCATCATTGGCCCGCTGGCGGCGTTCGAGGCGCTGGCGATCGACGACTACACGAAGGAGAAGGGCATCCCGGTGTTCAGCATCGCCGCCGCCGAGGACATCACCCAGCGCCATCCGGACCCTTGGTTCTGCCGGGTCACGTCGTCGTCGGCACAATGCGCGCAGGTGATGGCGGATTACGCCAGGAAGGATTTGGGCTACAAGCACATGGCCACCATCGGCGACGACATCGCCTTTGGGCAGGAGCAGAACGCCGGGTTCCAGCGCGTGTTCGAGGATGAGGGCGGGCAGATCGTACAGAAGCTGTGGCCGCCGCTGAACGCGCCGGACTACGGCACCTTCATCGCGCAGATCAAGGAGGTGGACGGCATCTTCATGTCGTTCGCGGGGTCGAACGGGTTTCGCTTCTTCAAGCAGTTCAAGGAGTACGGCGGGGCGACCCCGATCCTGGGCGGCATGACGGCGGTGGACGAGGCGGTGCTGCAGCAGATGGGCAACGATGCCGTCGGCACCATCTCGACCAACTGGTACTCGGCGCAGCTCGACAACCCCTCGAACCGGGCGTTCGTGGCGGGGATGCAGGCGGATTATAAGGCCGATCCCGGTTATTATGCCGCCGGGACCTATGTCGCGGCGCAGGTGATGGACGCGGCGCTGAAGCAGGTCGGCGGGCGGATCGAGGACAAGGACGCGTTCTTCAAGGCGGTGCGGCAGGGCACGTTCCCCGACACGGCGCGCGGCCCGGTACGGTTCGACCAGTACGGCAACGTCGTGGGCAACGTCTACATCCGCAAGGTCGAGCGGAAGGGTGGCCGGCTGGTCAACACGGTCATCAAGACCTACCCGGACGTCAGCCAGTTCTGGAGCTACGACCCTGCCGAGTTCCTGAAGCAGCCGGTCTATGCGCGGGACTCGCCGCCCGCCCGGTTCCTGCAGTAGCCCGGGGCTGTAGGCCGTGCAGTTCTGGCTCATCCAGACCCTGAACAGCGTCGCGTTCGGCGGGCTGCTGTTCCTGTTGGCGTCGGGCTTCTCGCTGATCTTCGGGCTGCTGCGGGTGCCCAACCTGGCGCACGGGGCGCTGTTCATGCTGGGGGCCTATGGCGGCGCCACGCTGTTGAACGCCGGCTGGGGCCTGGCGCCGGCGGCGCTGGCGGTGGCGGCGGGCGTCGGGCTGCTCGGCTCGGCCATCGAGTTTGTGCTGCTGCGCCGCCTCGCGGGCAACGAGCAGGGCCAGGTGCTCGTCACGCTTGGCATCGCCTTCATCATCGCCGACCTGTGCCTGACGACCTGGGGCGGCGACCCCATGCCGCTGGCTGCGCCGGCTTCGTTGGCCCGGCCGTTGCGGCTGGCGGGCTACGCCTTCCCGACCTACCGGCTGGTCGTGCTGGTGGTGGCGGTCGTGGCCGCCGGGCTGCTGGTGCTGCTGATGGACCACACGCGGCTCGGGGCGACCATCCGCGCCGGGGTGGACGACCGGCAGATGGCGCGCGGCGTCGGCATCCCGGTGGGGCGCCTGTTCAACACCGTTTTTTTTCTAGGCGCGGCGCTGGCCGGGTTCGGGGGCGTGATCGGCGGCCCCATCCTGTCGGCCTACCCGGGCCTTGACACCGACATGCTGCCCTTGGCGCTGATCGTGGTGATCCTGGGTGGCGTGGGCAGCCTGGGCGGTGCGCTGGTGGGCAGCTTCCTCGTTGGCTTCATCTACAACTTCGGCAACGCGCTGCTGCCGGATTTCGCCTATGTCGTGCTGTTCTTGCCGATGGTGCTGGCGCTGGTGTTCAAGCCGGAAGGCCTGTTCGGGCGAACGGCGCGATGAGGCCCATAGGTGCCAATCCAGCCCGACCATTGCCTGCGCCGGGCATCGCCGTCATTGCGAGCCGGCTTCGGTGCGGCAATCCAGGGACGGTCAGGACCGTGCTTGCCCTCTGGATTGCCGCGTCGCAAACGCTCCTCGCAATGACGCGGGCGCTCGGAACCGACGGCAACTGGGCTGGGTCAGCGCCAATTGGGGTGAGGCCCAAGCCATGACGCGCGCGCTGGGGATCGGCGCCGCCACGGTTGCGGCGCTCGCCGTGCTGCCGTGGCTGCTGCCCGGCTCGTTCTATGTCGGCATCGCGACCCATGTCCTCGTCGCGGCGGTGCTGGCGCTCAGCCTCAACATCCTGATCGGCTATTGCGGCATGTCATCGCTCGGCCATGCCATTTACCTTGGGGTGCCGGCCTATGTGTACGCCTGGCTGCTCGGCAACACCGGGCTGGGCGTCGCCGCCTCGGCCGTGCTCGCGGTGGGGAGCGGGACGCTGCTGGCGGCGGTGTTCGGGGTGCTGGCGTTGCGGGCGGCGGGCCTGGGCTTCATGATGATCACGCTGGCGCTGGGCCAGGTCGTGTGGGGCGTGTCGTACCGCTGGGTGTGGCTGACCGGCGGCGACAACGGGCTGCGCGCGCCCCGGCCGGTACTGCCCGGCATCGACCTCGCGCAGCCCACCCCGTTCTTCTACCTGGTCGCCGCCGTGTTCCTCGCGACCCTGGCCTGCTTGTGGCAGTTGTCCCGCTCCCCCTTCGCGGCCTGCCTGCGCGGAGCACGGGACCAACCGCGGCGGATGCGCATGCTGGGGCACCCGGTCTGGCACATGCAGTGGGCGGCGTTCGTGCTGGCAGGGTTCTGGGGGTCGGTCGCGGGGCTGCTGTATATTTGGGACTACGGCTTCATCAGCCCGCAGACCATGTCGCTGCAGCAATCGGCCGAGGTGCTGCTGATGGTGGTGCTGGGCGGCGCGGGGACGCTGGCCGGGCCGGTGGCGGGGGCGGCCGTGATCACGGTGGTCAAGACCGTCGTCAGCTCCTACGTGGACCGCTGGTCGTCGCTGCTGGGCTTGATCTTCATCGTCGCCGTCATGTTCATGCCGCGGGGCCTGGTGCCGGGGTGCAGCCGGCTGTTTTCCACGCGTCCGCCGCGGCCGGCGCCGGTGAAGGTATGACGGTGGAGGCATGACGACGCCCGCGCTGCACGTCGAGGGCCTGCGCAAGCGCTTCGGCGGCGTGGCGGCGACGCGCGACGTGTCGCTGACGGTCATGCCGGGCGAGCGGCGGCTGTTGATCGGCCCCAACGGCGCCGGCAAGACGACGCTGTTCAACCTGATCTGCGGCGATCTGCGCGCCGACGCCGGGTCGATCCGCGTGTTCGGGCGCGAGCTGCGCGGCCAGCCGATGCGGCAGCGCCCCCGCGCCGGGCTGGGCCGCACCTACCAGGTGCTGACCCTGTTCCCCGGCGAGACGATGCTGCACAACGTGGCCTTGGCTGCGATCGGCACGGGCCGGGTCGGCTGGCTGCCTTGGGGGTCGTTCGCTAGGCGGCAAGACGTTCGCGACCGCGCCGAGGCGGCCCTGGCGCAGGTCGGGCTGGACGCGCAAGGCGGGCGGGTCGCGTCGGAAACCTCCTACGGCGAGCGGCGGCGGCTGGAGTTGGCGATGGTGCTGGCGCAGGAGCCGCGCCTGCTGCTGCTGGACGAGCCGCTGGCCGGCCTGTCGGCGGCGGAGCGCTTGACGGTGCGCGCCGTGCTGGAGGCGCTGCCCCGCACCGTGTCGATCCTGCTGATCGAGCACGACATGGACGTGGCCCTGGCGCTGGCCGACCGCGTCACCCTGCTGAACTTCGGCGCTGTCGTGCTGGAAGGCACGCGGGCCGAGGTCGTGGCGGACCCCCGCACGCGGGAGGTGTACTTCGGTGGCTGACGCGCTTAGCTTGCAGGACATCGACGCGTTTTATGGCGACAGCCACGTGCTGCACCGCATCGGCTTCACCCTGGGGGAAGGCCGCGTGCTGGCGCTGCTGGGCCGCAACGGCGCGGGCAAGACGACGTGCATGGGCGCGATCATGGGCTTCGTGCGGGTGCGCGGCGGCACGATGCGCGTGTTCGGCGAGGCCCTGCGGTCGCGAGCGCCGGAGCTGGTGGTGCGCCAGGGCGTCGCCATCGTGCCGCAGGGCCGCCGCATCTTCCCGTCGCTGACGGTGCGCGAGAACCTCATCGTCGCCGCGCGCAAGGGCGGCGCCTGGTCGGTCGAGCGCGTGTTCGACACCTTTCCGCGGCTGCGCGAGCGGACGGCGCAGCGGGCCGGGCTGATGTCGGGCGGCGAGCAGCAGATGCTGGCGATCGGCCGCGCCCTGATGAGCAACCCGCGCGTGCTGCTGCTCGACGAGCCGTCCGAAGGGCTGGCGCCGAAGATGGTGGCGGAGGTCGGCGACACCATCGCGCTGCTGAAGCGCGAGGGCTTGTCGATGGTGCTGGTGGAGCAGAACGTCCACCTGGCCCTGTCGCTTGCGGACGAGGTGGCGATCGTCAACACCGGGCGCATCGTGCTGCAGTGCCCGGCGGCGCAGTTTGCCGCGGATGGGGAGGCGATCAACCGCCACCTCGGCGTTTTCTGAAGGAGTCTTGCGTGCCCGAACAAACCAACCACTACGGCGCCACCGCCGCCCGCGAACATGGCCGTCCCGGCCGCGAGGTGCGGCCCCCGAGCGTCACCATCGACATGCACTCGCACGTCATGGTCCCGGAGGCGGCGGCGCTGACGCAGCCCTACGTTGACCTGACAAAGGTGCCGCTGGCGCATTTCGCCACCGACGACACGAAGGCGCTGAACCGCAAGCAGGACGCGGACCGCCGCCCGAACATGGTGGACATGGCAGTGCGCCTGCACGACATGGACGCGGCCGGGATCGACATGCAGGTCATCATGCCGCCGCCGCCGCAGTGTACCTACGGCGTGCCGCTCGACATCGCGGTCAAGGCCGCGCGGATCGTCAACGCTGGCCTGGCGTCGTTCGTGGCGCAGAAGCCGGAGCGGTTCACCGCCATTGGCACGGTGCCGATGCAGGATGGCCCGGCTGCCGCGGCGGAGCTGGAACGCTCGATGCGCGAGGACGGCATGAAGGGCGCGCAGGTCCTGACGAGCGTGAACGGGCTGGAGCTGTCCGACCCGCAGTTCGCGCCGTTCTGGGCCAAGGCCGAGGAGCTGGGCGCGGTCGTGCTGATCCACCCCAACGGCTTCACCGAGGCCGGGCGCATGAGCCGGTTCTACTTCAACAACGTCATCGGCAACCCGCTGGAGACGACGCTGGCGCTGCATTACCTGATCTTCGACGGCGTGCTGGAGCGGCATCCGGCGCTCAAGCTGATCGCGGTGCACGGCGGCGGGTATCTGGCGAGCTATTCCGGCCGTATCGACCATGCCTGGGGGGCACGCTCCGACGTGCGGGGTACGCTGCCGCAGCCGCCGACGACCTACTTGAAGCGGGTGTTCTTCGACTCCGTGGTGTTCACGCCGCACCAGTTGCGGAACTTGGTGGACGTGTTCGGTGCGGAGAAGATCCTGATGGGGACGGACTACCCCTACGACATGGCCGAAAGCGACCCGGTGGGGCACCTGGCCTCTGCCGGGCTGGACGAGGCGACGTTCGCCAAGGTCGCCGGAGGGAATGCGAAGGCGCTGTTCGGGGTGTAGGCCCAGTCGTACGACCGGCGCGTGGCGGCCCCGAGCGCCCGGGGCCGCTGCTGCAGGGGCGGAACGCTAGAAGTCCAGCAGCGCCGTCTCCGCCATCACCGCCGTCGCCGTGTTGTGGCGGGCGGCGGCCTCCTGCTCCTCACTGGTGCTCACCTGTGCCTGCAGGTAGGCGCCGAGGTGCCGGCCGCGGCGCACGATGCGCTGCCCCACGGGGCGGCGTTCGGCCTCGTAGCGGCGCAGGGCGGCATCCACGTCCGCGTCCTGCGCCAGCGCCGCAGCCAGGCACGCGGCATCCTCCGCCGCCTTGGTGACCCCGGCGCCGACATGAGGGCGCACGACGAAGGCCGCGTCGCCCAGCAGAACCGCGCGCCCGAACGCGATGCGAGGGGATTCAAGGTCGTAAATCGGTTGCAGGAACGGCTGCGGCGTCGCTGCGACCACCTGCGCGAAGGCGGGGGCGAGGGTACGTGCAGCGTCCGCCCGCATTGCCGCCGTCACCGCCGGGCGGATCAGCGGCGGCGGGATCGACAGGGCATGGGCGTGGCCGTCCGTGTCGGTCAGCAGGTTGGGTAAGGCCGTTGCTGCATCTGCAGGACGATACCAGACAAAGTTGTAGCGGCGATGCCCCGGCCGCAGGTCATTGCCCTCGCCGGCTACAGGATAGCCCAGCGCCTGCTCACCCGGCGGCAGGCAGAAGGCGAAGCGGCCGAATATCGCCGCCCTTGCCTCCGGCGGCATCGCGGCTTCCGCCAGCAACCCGCGCCACGCGACATACCCGGCATAGCGGGGCGCCACGTCGCCGCCCAGCGCTGCCCGCACGCCCGAGCGGACCCCATCGGCCCCCACCAGCAAAGCACCTTCCGCCTGCCGTCCATCGACGAAATAGGCCCGCACGCCGTCCGGGCGGAGGTCGATGCCGGCCAGGTCGGCCCCGGCCACATAGGCGTCGTCGGGCAACGCCGCGCGCAGCATGCGGAACATGTGGTCCCATGAGGTCATCACCTGCGGACAGGCATGGGTGCCGACCACGCCCCCGTCGCGCGCCAGCGTCACCCGTTCCTGCACTGCGACCCCAAAATCATTGTGCGTGTCGAGGCCGAGGCCTTCGAGGATGTGCAGAAGCTGGGGGTGGGTGACGATGCCCGCCCCACGGCCATCCAGCGGCGTCGGCGCGCGCTCGAACACCTGGGCATCCCAGCCCTGCCGGCGCAGCAGGAGGGCCGTGAACAGTCCCCCGATCGAGCCGCCAATAATGATCGCCCGCCGGGGGGGAGTATTCGCCACGAGCAACGCTTCCTTATCGATCGATCATCGGGCCGCGGCGCGTTTCCTGTCAATCCGCCGCGGTTTCGCCGCCTCGCCGCCGAGCAACCGGCTGAGCGTGGCCGGCAGGCCGTTCAACAGCGCATCCACGCTCATCTCGATGAACGCGGCCAGGGGAACGCCCGAGACTTGGCCGTACACCTCGCGGCGCTGCCCGTAGTAGAAGATGCCGCCGTGAAACAGCCAGTACAGCTCGATCTCCCCCGGGGTGATCGGGTGGGCATCCGGCGCTGGCAGGCCGTGCGCGGCGCGCAGCGCTTCGGCCATGCGGCGCAGCAGGTGGTGTTCCACGAAGCTGATCCACCACTGGTTCATCTCCAGCCCGCGCAGCCCGGCGAACAGGTAAATGCGAATCCAGTCGGGCGTGAAAATGGCGGCGGTGAACTGGGTGTAGAAGGCGATCAGCCGCCCGCGGATCGGCTGCGACGGGTCGGCCAGGGCACGTTCCCAATCCGGCTGCCAGCGGGTCAGGTACACTTCCTGGTACACTGCCTGGATCAGGTCCTCCTTCGAAGGGAAGTAGCGGTAGATCAGGGGCTGCGCCACTTGCAGCCGCCGGGCCAGCTCACGCGTGCCGCCGTCGAAGCCGACCTCGGCGAAGTAGCTGACCGCCGCCTCGATGATCTGGCGGCGGCGGGCGTCTGGCGACAGGCGCTGGCGGCGCGTGCGGGCGGCCACGGCGTCGGTCTGCGATGGGCTGGCGCTCATGCCTCGCTGGTAGCGTGCGCGGGCGCGCGAAGGAAGATGGCGACCAGGCCGCGTGCGCAGGCCCGAGCCGGCGGACGCGCGAGCCGGGCGTCAGGCGCAGCGTCAGCCGCCGTGCGCCGCCGTCTGCGCCCTGTACCAGTCCAGTATCTCTGCACCCGTCCACATCAGCACGCCCTCGTGGCCCAGGATATGGTCATATAGGGCTTCGAGGTACTTGATCCGGTGCGGCACGCCGGTGAGGTAGGGATGGATCGAGACCGCCATGACGCGCGGGATCGTGGCGCCTTCCTGGTACAGGCGGTCGAACTGGTCGCGGCCACGCCGGAACAGCTCGTCGGACCCGTGCTGCTGCACGGCCGAGATCGTGACGTCGTTCACCTCGACGGTGTAGGGGACCGAAACGAGGTCGCCCGAGCGGGTGCGGACCGGCACGGGCTGGTCGTCCAGCACCCAATCCGCCACGTATTCGATGCCGAGTTCGGCCAGCAGGTCCGCCGTCTCCCCCGTCTCGGTCAAGCCCGGGCTTTCCCAGCCGCGCGGCGGCTTGCCGGTGAACGCCGTGATGGCCTCGATCGTGGCGGCGATGGCGGCGCGCTGGTCGTCCACTCGGTGCATCGGCCGTTGCACGAAGCCATGGCCCATGAAGTCCCACCCGGCGTCCAGCGCAGCCTGGCACACGGCGGGGTACTCGGTGCACACGCTGCCGTTCAGGGCGAAGGTGGCCTTCAGCTTGCGTTGCGCCAGCACGTCCAGGAAGCGCCAGAAGCCGACGCGCATCCCATACTCGTGCCAGGCCCAGTTGGGCAGGTCGGGCAGCAGGGGCTGGCCCATGGGCGGCGGCAGCACGGCGCGCGGCATGGCGGCCGACGGCTCCCAGTTCTCGACATTGACGATGGTCCAGACCGCGACGCGCCCACCGCCGGGAAGCACCAGGCGGGGCCGGGTGGTGATGGGCGAATAGGGCACGCGGTGGCGGAAGGTGGGGAACTCGTCCATTGCGGCGACTCCGCGGTCAGAAGCTGGGGGGCGTGTTGATGAAAATCACCCGGGCCTGCACGGTTCCCGGGTTGCGGTAGCTGTGCGGCAGCCGCGAGCGGAACGAAAACGAGTCCTCGGCCTGCAAAAGGTAGGTTTCGCCGCCGACCGTCAGCTCCAGCGTGCCCTCGATGACGAAGCCCACCTCCTCGCCGTCATGCGACAGGGCGCCCTCGCTGCCGCCGCCGGGCGCAACGATGTGGATGTTGCCTTGCAGGAGGTGGGCGCCGTCGTAGGGGATCAGCCGCTCCATGCAGATGCCCTCGCCCCGGCGCACCGGGTCCATCTGCACGACCGGGCGCTCGCCACGGCGGGACACGACGCCTTGCCGCCCGTCCGGCACCGCACACAGCCGTCCGACCGTGGTTTGCAGCGCGTCCGCGATCCGGTGCAACGTCGTCAGCGATGGCAGGGCGCGGCCGTTCTCGATCTTGGAAACCAGGCTTTCGGAACACCCTGCCTTGTCGGCAACGTCCTGCAGCCGAATGCCGAGCGTCAGCCGGGCATGGCGGATCGCAGTGCCGAGGCGTTCCCCGGGGTTAGCCCCAGAGTCGGCCCCAGGGTCGGAAGACAGGGCGGCAGGAGGCAGGGCGGCAGGAGGCGGGTGCGGTCGCATGTCGTCGCTCCAGCAGAGTCCGTTCAAGTGACTTTCTACCTGTTCAAGTCGCTTGCCAAGCGGTTCTAGCCCCGACATCATGCACCGATCTGCAAGGAGTGGGTGCCCGCCATGGCAACCGAGGCGAAGCTGATCGATGCGGCCGTGACCAACCGCGAGCCGCATTATGAGCCGTATGGCTGGCTGCACTGGCCGGATCATCCCTGGATGTCGTACCAGTTCCGCCGCGCGCTCGGCGAAACGCAGGAAGGCGGCGGCGCCATCAGCGAATGCTTCCAGGCCGCCGCCCGCATGGTGCCCGGCGACCGCGAAAGCTGGCACACGGAATGGCTCGCCACGGCCGAGCGCGCCAAGCGGCGGGGCGACGCGGCCGAAGCCGCCGGCCGCCTGCAAACGGCGCAGAACTGCTGGCTGCGCGCGGCCAACTACTACCGGCACGCCGAGTTCTGGCTGGACGGCCACGACCCGCGCCGCCTGCCAACCTTCGAGTTGATGGAGGCGTGCTCCAAAAGCTTCCTGCGCCACCTGCCGGTGCCGGGCGAGGCCGTGGACGTGCCCTATGAGGACGGCGTGCCGATCTGCGCCTACTTCGTCCGGGCGCCGTTCGCGGTCCCCCGCCAGCCCGTGCTGATCTGCATGGGGGGGCTGGACAGCATCAAGGACGAGATGTGGTTCATGCAGGCGCACGGCGCCCTGGCCCGCGGCATCTCGGTGCTGATGATCGACGGGCCGGGCCAGGGCGGCACCCTGCGTCGGTATGGCGTGAACACCAGGCACGACTACGAGGTGCCGGTCGGCCGCTGCATCGACTACCTGGAGGGCCGGCCCGACGTGGACCCGGCCCGCATCGCCGTGTGCGGATCGAGCCTCGGCGGCTACTACGCCGCCCGGGCCGGCAGCTACGAGCACCGCCTAGCGGCCTGCGTGTCGCACGGCGCGATCTGGAGCATCCAGGACCTATGGGCCGGCGCCGGTGACGACCATGGCCTGGCCGACCATATCAAGTGGGTGTTCGGCGCGCCCACGATGGCGGCGGCGCTGGACAAGGCGGCGCCCTTCACCCTGGAAGGCGCGCTGGACCACATGCGTTGCCCGTACCTGATCGTCCATGGCGGCTTCGACGTGCTGGGCGTGGCGCAGGCGAAGCGGGTGCATGACTACGCGAGGTCGAAGGGCGTGGACGCCACCCTGCGCGTGCTGACCGAGGAGGAGACGGGCGCCGACCACTGCCAGCACGACAATCCCACGATCGGGCAGGAGATGATCGGCGACTGGCTGGCCGAGCGCTTCGGCATCGACGAGCGGGCGCTACGGCGGGCCGCCCTGGCATGAGCGCGGCAGCCCCGCCGGCGCCCGCGCGCCTGGCGCCGAACCTGGCGGTCGCGGTGTTCCTGGTCATCGCCGCGACCTACGTGGTCAATGCCATGGACCGGATCGTCTTCCCGGTGCTGCTGCCCGCCGTGGCACACGAGTATGGCTTCCAGTTGGCGTCCGGCGGCTTCCTGGCGACGGTGTTCACGCTGGGCCTCGGCGTCGCGGGCATCCCCGGCGGCTACCTGTTCGACCGCATGTCGCGCAAGTGGGTCGCGATCCTGGGCGTGGTGATCTATTCGGCCTGCACGATGCTCACCTGCGTCTCGGTCGGCTTCTACGACATGGCGGCCTACCGCGCCGTGTCCGGCATCGGCGAGGCCCTGCAGAACGCGGCGATCTTCACGATGGCCGGCAGCTACTTCTTCGGCAACCGCACCCTGGCGCTGGGCGCGCTGAACGCCGCGTATGGCGTCGGCTCGTTCATCGGGCCGCGCTGGGGCGCGGCCCTGCTGGCGGGTGCGGGAAGCTGGCGCTATCCGCTGTATGTCTATGGCGTCATCGGCCTAGTCGGCGCCGTCGTTGTGGCCGTGCTGGTGCCGCGCCGCTTCTCCGAGCAGCATCCGCCGGCGTCCACCCGGCCCGGCGCCGAAAACCACATCCCGGCCCAGCTCGTCAACCGCAACACCATGCTGGTTGCCGTCAGCGCCGTGTGCAGCGGCATGGCCGGGTTCGGCTACCTGGGCCTGTATCCGACCTTCCTGATTAGCGAGCTGCACTTTACGCCGCAGGAAGCCGGGGCGGCCGCCAGCATGTACGGTGCCGGCGCCTTGACCGGCCTGTTGTGCGGCTACCTCGCGGACCGCGTCAGCCAGAAGGCGGTTTCGCTGTGCGCGCTCGTGGTGCTCGGGGCTGTCGGCTATGCCCTGTTCAACCTGGCCACGACACCCCTGCAGCAAGACGTGCTGTCGTTCCTGGAAGGCTCGGCCTTCAGCGGGTTCCTGTACGTGAACAACTACTCGCTCATGCAACGCTCGGTGCGGGCCGCGATGACGGGTCGCGCCTCCGGGCTGGTGGTGACGTGCGTGTACTTGCCTGCGGCGCTGTCCGGGTACTTGTTCGCCGAGCTGCGGGGCGCCTATGGCTGGGGTGGGGCGGCGCTGCTGCAGATGTGCCTGCAACTGGTGGTCCCGTTCGTGGCCATGCTGTTCTTCGACCCGGCCCGGACCAGCACGCGCCGGGTTGCCGCCCCCGTCGGCGAGGCTTCCGTCACGCCCTGACACCGTGACGCTCACACCGACGGCCTTCTGCTCTGATCGGTTTGGCGACTCGCCACCTCGTCATTGCAAGGAGTGCTTGCGACCCGGCCATCCAAGGGCTGCAAGACGGGAATTGCGGCCCCTGCCCTCTGGATTGCCGCGCCGAAGCCGGCTCGCAATGATGGTTCCCCATTGAACGCGGGGCCACAAGGGTCAGAGCGGTGGACAGTCGGTATCAGTCTGGTGGCAGCGGCCCGAAGGCAGGCGGCGGCACGCGGCGCCGGGATGCCGCCTCATAGGCGGAGGCGATGCGGAGCAGCACGCCTTCCTGGCCGGGCTCGGCGCGGAACACCAGGGAGAAGGGCAGGCCCGGAGCCGGAAGCGCCGTGGGCACCTCCGAGTAGGTGGGCACGTAGCGCATGCGGTCCGCGCTCAGCGTGAACACCGGGTCGTATGCCGTCTGCACGTAGCCGGCCGGCACCAGCACCTCGGTCAGCCCGGCATTCGGGCCGTAGAACGACTCCAGGCGCAGGTTCTGCGCCACCCCAGGCTCCTCGGCGCCGCCGATCCTGCCCGGCGGCAGCGGCGTGTGCAGCCGCACCAGCGCATCAAGCCGGTTCTCCAGCAGCACCATCATGTCCACCCGGCGCAGCAGTTCGCGCAGCATGATGCGCTCGTTCACCCCCTGCCGGCCGTCCAGCCTGTTGCGCGGGTCGGCAACGTCCTCCCAATTGAGGAACGCGGCGCGCTGGTCGTCGCCCCAGAACTTCGAGCGCGCGTTCAGCGCCGCCCAGTCCGCCAGCGTTTCCGTGACCCCCAGCGCCGCCCAGTCCGCCGTCCGGCGCATGAGGTATTGCGAGATGTGGAACCGGAAGGTGGGCGCCAGCTCCTGCTGCTGGATGGTGGCGATGTCGAGCCGGGCCGGGGGCGGGACGCGGCCCTCGGCCATGGCGACCAGGTAGTCCATGGGCGCCAGCGTGCCCGTGCCGAACACGCGGCCGGGCAGGAACTCGGTAGGCTGGATGGCGGCGGCGAAGTCCTTGTGGATGGGCGTGCCGTCGGGTTCCAGCCGGAACAGCAGGTCGGGCATGAACACGGGCGCCAGCCGGGCCAAGGCATGGCGAAAGTCGGTGCCCATTCGCTCCATGTCCGGGTCGGGCGTCCACAGCGGATCGGCGGATTCGACCAGCGTGGCGCCGAGCCGGCCGGCCAGCATCGCCTTGATCTCGGCCGCGGCGGCCGTGACGATGGGTTCGACTAGCTTCGGGCCGGGCAGCATGGACTCCCGGACCACGCCGATCCGCAGGCCCGCAAGCGACCCCGCCGTTGACCCTGCCGTTCCCGGCGCGTTGACGTGGGACGCATACGGCGTCGGCAGCACGCTGTTGCGCGGCACGGTGGTGTAGGGATCGCGCGGGTCGTAGTAGCCGTGCACGGGGTCGCGCAGCGCATCGAGGATCTTCGCCGCGTCGCCGATGCGGCGGGCGTGGATGCCGGTGCGGTCGCAGTAGATGTCCGCGCCGATCGCGCCGCCGTCGAAGCCGAGCATCGCCTTGTGCGGCAGGATCAGCGCGACGGCGTTGTGGTTGGACGGGCCGCGGCAGGAGGCCCGGGTTTCCTCGCCCAGGCTCGCCATGACCATGTTGGTGCTGACGGACAGCGCAGACCCGGAGGAGGAGCCGAGCGACGCCGACCGCGTGGTGTCATACGGGTTGGACGGGTTGCCCGCCCAGGTGCTGCGCTGGTAGCCCAGCGTGGACGGCAGCACCTTTTCCGGCACATGGGCGCCGCCGGGGTCGCCGGCACGGCCGTTGTACTCGGTGCAGACGGCCTTGGCGAAGATGATGGCGCCGCGTTGGCGGAGCTGGTCCACCAGGATGTGGTCGCGCGCCGGGGCGTCCATGTCATAGGCCGCATCGCCCCCGCCGGTCGAGCGCATGTCCTTGGCGTCGAACGAGTCCTTGAACGAGAACACGACGCCGTACATCGGCATCGCATCGAGGTCAGGGTTCGTGCCGTGCTCCGCGTCAAGCTCCGCCGCGCGCTCCAGGGCGTCCGGGAGGTGGCGGAACACCTCGCAGGCCGGCGGCGCCCCGCGCGGCAGCGGCCCGGCGGAAGGATGCCGGTCGAACTCGCCCCGGCAGGTGGCCGACCGCTCGCCGCGGATGTTGAGCGTGCCCAGCGCGTTGACCTGGCCCGCATCCGGGATGCCGGCGATCATGCCGAACTGCTGGTGGACGGAGGGGTCGGACCGCGTCGGCTCCATGCGGCCGAACTCCAGCGGCGGGCCTCGGTACTTGTCGAGGTCCGGCAGGATGGCGGAGGCGGGCAAGGTTTGCGTCGGGAACCGCAGGGCAGCGCCGCCGCGCACGGCGCCGGGCACGGCGGGCACCGGGGCGCCGTCGGCAGTGACCAGCACGCTAGCCACGCCGTTGAACGCGCGGACCCGCGCCAGGTAGTGCTGCACGACGGCCACGCAGGTCGTGCGCCCGTCACGGATCGCCCGGTGCAGCTCGTCGATTGTGGCTTCTTCGATCTGGAATGGGGCAGTGTCCATGCCCCTCTCCTCCTGACCCGGCGCCGCATTGTCAAGCCGATGACTGGCATATGCTGTTGGCCCAAGGTTTGTTCCGGCTTCTATGCTGCATAGGCAACGCTGCTCCTAGGGTGTCCACCCCGCACCTCCTCATGCTCCGCCGTCCGGCGTGACGGTCGCTTCGTGGGCGCTGGAGCGACGGGTGCCACCCACGGGGGGCGAGGCAGCATGACCGTGTGCGACCGTCCGGCCTTGGAAGCTGCTGCGTGCGGCGGCTACGGCCGCGTGAAGGCATTCACCAAGGCGGCGGCAGCTAGAGACATTTGCTCTACAGGGAGCATCATGCCCAGCAGCGTACACTGTGATTATTACCTCTGTGCATTCGCAAGCTCATCTCTAAGCATATGAGCAGGAGTACTGCGCCGCGCTTCGACCTGCACTTGTATTTTCCAGGTTTGTCGCGAGACTATAGCAGTAGTGACCAGAATGGTTCGGGGAGCAGCGTCGATGAGTTACGGCTTGTGCTGCACGGACGCAGAACTTGCGCTCGCCTTGAAAGCAAATGGTTCCTCCCGCGTTTTGCCGGATATACCGGCGCCGATCAGCGCGACGGTGCTGCTGGTCGAGGATGACGCCCTAGTGCGCGAGTGCTTATGCGTGGTGCTTGACGAGGTTGGAGGCCAGGTCAGCGACGCCGCTAATGCGGCGGAAGCGCTGCAGTGGATGGCGGTCGAGGGGATACCGGACGTGCTGGTGACCGATCTGCAGCTCGGCCCGGGGTTGAACGGCCTGGCGCTGATCGCCGTTGCCCGGCAGCGGCGCCCGGGGGTGCGCGCTGTGCTGATCAGCGGCACCGACATGGAGGAGCCGGCGCTTGACCCGGGCGACCGCTTCCTTCGAAAGCCATTCGACGTTGACGTCCTGGCCTGCGCCGTGTCTGAGCTGCTCGCCGGGCAGCATTGCTCATGACCGCACTAGGCGCTGACGAGCTGCCAGGCGGCGGTTCCGGCGTGTTCGGGGAGCTGACGACCTTCTATATGCAGCTCGACGGGACGCGGTTCATGGGTGAGTACGAGGTGGTGGACGGCCGCGTTCTGCTGTCCAGCGCCGACTTCGGCCAGGCGTCGGCCGGGCTGGATGGGCAGGCGCCGGGAGACGTGGCGGCGCTGCTGCTGCGCGGGATGGTCGGCGCCGAGGTGGCAGGCGGCGAGCACTTCACGCGGGACAACGAGGTCAACGCTCCCCGCCCATAAGGCAGGGCTTGCGCGGGCTGCCTGCGCCGCCGCGCTTCAAGGCTGTGCCGAACGTGATGGCGGAGACTGCGCCCATGCAGTGCGACCGTCATGCAGCACGTCGCACCTTGTTCGCCAGGCACCGCCGAGCACGGAGGCGTGGCCTGGCAGAAGCTTCCGGCTCCACGAGGCGGACCCGGGCAGAGGCGGCCATCAGAAGCTGCAATCTGGGGACTGGCGACGAACCGCACGGACCCGCGCCGCACAGCCGGGGCAGACATCGCCGTCCACTGGCTCAACCGCACGCCGGAGCGGGGACCTTCGACCCGCGTGCAAACCGCCTGACCCCCGGGCGGGGCTAGGGCAACCGCGCCCACACCTCTGATCCGTGTAACGCAGCTACTCGGCCGGGTGCTTGCGCGGCCCCCGCCCGGCCCAGCCGCGGACCCGGTCCTTCATTCCCGGCCAACTCGGCACCTTTGCGTCCACCACCATGGGATACAGCGCCGGCAGCACCAGCAGGGTCAGCAGCGTCGCCGTAATCAGCCCGCCGATCACCACCGTCGCCAACGGCCGCTGCACCTCCGCCCCGGCGCTGGTCGCAACCGCCATCGGCAGGAACCCGATCGACGCCACCAGCGCCGTCGTCAGCACCGGGCGCAGCCGCTTCTCCGCCCCGTCCCGCGCGGCATCGCGGGCATTGCGGCCGGCGTCCCGCTCCTCCTGGATATAGCTGGCCAGCACCACGCCATCCAGGATGGCAATGCCGAACACCGAGATGAAGCCGATGCCCGCCGTCACGCTGAACGGCATGCCGCGCAGCACCAGCGCCGCGATCCCGCCCGTCGCCGCCATCGGCACGTTCAGGAAGATCAGCGCCGACACCTGCAGGCTGCTGAAATGGAGGTACAGCAGCAGGAAGATCAGCAGCAGCACGCCGGGCACCACCAGCAGCAGCCGGGCATCGGCGCTTTGCAGGTTCTGGAACGTGTCGCTCCACTCCACCGTGTAGCCGGCGGGCAGCTTCACCTTGTCCGCCACGGTCCCCTGCACCTCCGCGACGAAGCTTTGCGTGTCCCGCCCGCTCACGTTGATGTCGATGGCGACGCGGCGCTTCAGCTTGTCGCGCGTGACCTGGGCCGGGCCGTCCGCCATGCTCACGTCCGCCACGGCCGACAGCGGCACCGACTGCCCGTTGGACAGGCCCACCGGAAGGTCCCGCACCGCCTGCGCGTCCGACCGGAATTGCGGTTGCAGGCGCACGACGATGGGCGTCTCGGTGTCGTTCTGGCCATACACCATGCCCACCTGCCGCCCGCCCATCGCCTCCACCACCGCCAGCGCATCGGCGGCGTTCAGGCCGAACCGCGCCAGCCGTGCCCGGTCCACCGTGACCGTCATCGCCGGCAGCGCGCCCTCCTGCTCGGACCGCACGTCCCCGGCGCCCTGCACGCCCTTGACCACCTGCACCGCCTGGTCCGCCAGGCTGCCCAGCGTGTCCAGGTCCGCGCCATAGATCGTCAGCGCCACGTCCGAGCGCACGCCCTGCAGCAGGTCGTCCATCCGCATCTGGATCGGCTGCGACAGCTCCAGGGACACGCCGGGCACGGCGGACTTCACCTTGTCCTCCATCGCGCTGCTGATGCCGGCCTGGGTCTTGGCGGTCGTCCACTCGGCCTGCGGCTTCAGCACGACGTAGGTGTCGGTGCTCTGCACCCCCATCGGGTCGGTCGGCGTGGCGGCGCTGCCGGTCTGCGACACCACGGACTGCACGTCCGGGAACGACTTCAGCACCCGCTCGATCTCGGTCACGATGCGCAGCGACGCTTCCAGGTTGATGCTCGCCGGCTTGGTGGAGGTGACGACAATGGCGCCCTCGCTGAGCTGCGGGATGAACTCGCCGCCCAGCCGCGTGGCGAAGAACACTGCCACCGTGAACAGCCCGGCCGCCACCCCCACGGTGATCCATGGGTGCCCCGACGCCGCCCGCAGCACCAGGGTGTAGCCGCGCCGCGCACCGCGCACGATCAGGGTGTCCCGGCCCGCCGCCTTGCCCAGGAACGCCGCCGCCAGCGCCGGCGTCACCAGCACCGTCACCAGCAGCGCGCTGACCAGCGCCAGCATGACCACGAGCGCCATCGGGCGGAACGTCTTGCCCTCGATGTCCTGCAGCGCCAGCACCGGCAGGTACACCAGCGTGATGATGGCGACCGAGAAGATGACCGGCCGCGCGACCTCCGCCGCCGCGCCGGGCACGACCTGACGGGGTCCTTCTCCTGGCCCTCCGACTGCCGGCGCAGCACGTTCTCGACCAGCACCACCGCGCCATCGACCAGCAGGCCGAAATCCAGCGCCCCCAGGCTCATCAGGTTGCCCGAGATGCCCAGCGCCCGCATCCCCGCGAATGCCATCATCATCGCCACCGGGATCACCGCCGCCACGATCAGCCCGGCGCGCAGGTTGCCCAGCATCAGCAGCAGGATCGCCACCACCAGCAGCGCGCCCTCGCCCAGGTTATGCTCGACGGTACCGATGGCCCGGCCGATCAGGTCCGACCTGTCGTAGAACGTGCGGATCTCCACGCCGGGCGGCAGCGTAGCCTGCACCTGGGCGATGGCGGCCTTGAGCGGCGGCAGCACTGCGCTGGCATTCAGGCCGAACTGCATGTCGGCGACGCCCAGGATGGTCTCCCCCACCCCGTCATGCGTCACCGCGCCCAGCCGCGCCTTGGGGGCCAGCTTCACCTCGGCCACGTCGCCGACCGTCACCGGGATGCCGCCCGGCGCGGCCTTCAGCACGACGCCCGCGATGTCGCCGGTGCTCCCCGCCAGGGCGAGGCCGCGCACGATCTGCTGCTCGTCGCCGTGCGCGATGCTGGCGCCGCCGCGGGTGGAGTTGTTGGCCTCGATGGCGCTGTAGAGCTGCGGCAGGGTGACGCCCTGCGCCCGCAGGCGGTCGGGGGAGACCTGGACCTCGTAGGTCTGCAGGTCGCCGCCGTAGATGTTGATGTCCACGATCCCCGGCACCAGCCGCAACTGCGGCACGATGCGCCACTGCAGCATCTGGTACAGCTCCATGGGGGTGTAGCCGGGGCCGCGCAGCTCGAACTCCAGGATTTCGCCCAGCCCGGTGGCGAACGGACCCAATGCGGGGGTGCCGACGCCGGGCGGCATCATGGCCTGCGCCGCCTGCAGGCGTTCGCCGACCTGGGAGCGGGCGGATTGCACGTCGGCGCTGTCGTCGAACGTCACGTAAACTGCCGACAGGCCGAAGCGGGAGGTGGAGCGCACGTCCTGCAACCCCGGCAGGCCGGCCATCTGGATTTCGATCGGGAAGGTGACGAGCCGCTCGACCTCCAGCGGCCCCAGGCCGGTCGCCTCGGTGAGGATCATCACCTGCTTGGGCGAGATGTCGGGCACGGCGTCGATGGCCAGGTGCTGCAGGTTGAGCCAGCCCGCCGCGACCACCGCCAGCGCCAGCACGATCACCAGCCACCGGCGGCCGACCAGGGCCTCGAAGAACCGCTGCATGGCTTATGCCGCCAGCATGCGCTGACGGCCCATCGAGGCGGGCAGCAAAGCCGCTGCCTTCTCCCTCTCCCCGCGGGAGGGGTCTGGGGTGAGGGGGTCTTGCAGCGCCGCCCCTTCCCATCCCGAGCCCGGTTTCTGCGGGTCCGGCGGTGTCTTGCTCCGCAAGCGAGACCCCCTCACCCCGGCCCTCTCCCGCAGGGAAAGGGAGAAGACAGAAGCCATCATCCCGCATCATCCAGCATGGCCTTCTGCAGCAGCGCCTTCAGCTCGAAGCTGCCCTGCACCACCACCTCGTCCCCCGCCGCCAGGCCCTTGCGGACTTCGGTCCAGTCCTGCCGCTCCACGCCCAGGGTCAGGTCGTGGCTTTGGAAACGGTCGCCGCCCAGCGGGGTAAAGGCCACGCGCTTGTCGCCCACCGCCTGCACCGCGCCGGACGGCACCACCAGGTCGTCGCGCCCGCGGTCGCTGGTCAGCACCACCTGCATGAACATGCCCGCCCGCAGCGCGCCGTCCGGGTTGGCCAGCCCGATGCGGGCCGGCGGCGTGCGCGCCTGCGGGTCCAGCGCGGCGCCCAGCGACACCACTTTGCCGTCCCAGGTGCGGTTGCCCGGCGCTACCCGTACCCGCGCCGGATCGCCGACGGCCAGCAGCGGCACCGCGGCCACGCCCTGCGCCAGCCGCAGGTGCAGGCGGGCGGTGGCCAGCTCGGTGCGCGCCTTCTCGCGGGCGGCCTCGGCGTCGTAGGAGAGGGCGTTGGCCCGCACCAGCTCGATCAGCGGCATCTCCCCTACCTGCCAGGCACGCCCGATCTGCCCGCGGCGCTTCACCAGCCCGGCTGCGGCACGCTCGGCTGCCACGCTGCCGCGCTCGGCGCCAGCCAGCACCGCTTCCGCCTGGCGGACCGCGGCCAGCACCGCGCGCTGCGCTTGGACAAGCTGCACCACCGCCTGCGTTACCGCCTGCTCCGCCGCCGCCCGGCGCGGGGCGTTGCGCGCCTCGGTCGCGAACGGCAGGCGGAAGGTGACGCCGAAGCGGGTGTCCCACCGCGTGCCGGGCTGCTTCTCGTTGATGCCCTGCAGGCCGACCTCGGGGCTGTCGCGGTCCTCGATCCCCACCAGGCGGGCGCTGGCCTGCGCGGCCTCCACCGCACGCTGGGCGGCTACGACGCGCGGGTGGGCGGCGAGCGGGTCGGCCGCGGGTTGCGCCGCCGGGGTGCGTGCGGCCAAGCCAGGCACGTCCAGCCGGGGCAGCAGGTCGTTGCCGACCACCACCGCAAGCGCCGCGCGGGCTGCGCCAAGCTGCGCCTCGGCGCTGCTGAGCGTCACCGTTGCCCCGTCCGCGTCAGCCTCTGCCGCCAGCGCGTCGCTTTGCGAGGACTCGCCGATGCGGAACCGCCGCGTCAGGTCGGCCGCCAGCGCCTGCGCGGTCGCCAGCCGGCGCGCGGCCACGTCACGGTCGCCCACGGCCAGCGCCGCCTGGGCGGCGAGGTCCAGCACCTGCTGCGCCAAGGCGAGGTGCGCGGCGTCGATGGCGGCGGCCACGGCCGCGCCGTCCGCCTGCGCCGTGGCCTGCGTCGCCCGGCCCTCCCCAGGCAGCCAGAGCGGGGTGCCCAGCTCCGCCTGCGTGGTCAGGTAGTTGTAGTTGCTGCCAAGCACCTTGTCGTTGACGTAGCTGCCGTTAAAATAAGGTGCGTTGGGGAACAAGGCGCTGCCCGCGGCATACCGGGCACCGGCGCTGCCCTGCTACGCCGCCAGGTCCTGCCGCTGCGGCAGGTGCGCCCAGGCTTCGGACACCGCGTCGTGAAAGCTTTGCGCCGCCGCGGGCGGGCCGGGCCGTTTAGCCGGGGCCCGGGCGAGAGCGCCGCCCGCGCAGGCGACCGCGCAGAACAGTGGGGCAAGTTGTCGGATGGAGGTCACTGCGGGGGTCAACCTCGGGTCAGCCTGTTCAGCACTTGTGCCATGGGCGGTCCTAAGACGCCATCAATGCGAAACAAGATAGCACGAGGCTAGGACTGCGCTGCCGCTCCGTGCGCAGGATCCGCTGAGGTGCTCGAAGCGGCTTGGCAACCGATGCGCCTCCTCCGTAGCCTTGGTCAGCACGCCTTATCCGTCCGCCGTCACCTCAAACTCGACGAAACTGCCCGGCGCGATGCCGAGCCTGTCGCGCACGGCTTCCGGGATCGTGACCCGTCCCTTGTTGTTGATGCCCTCCGCCATGGCCCATCCTCCCGACTGAACACGGGTCGATGCCCCAGCGTTACACAGCCCTGTCCCCTCGCCGCTCCAGCCCGCCCATCAAGCGATCTGCAGCGACTGCATCGCCGCCTCGACCTCTTGGAAACTCGGCATATGCTGGTTCGGCGCCATCTTGCGCCCGGTCTCCACGCTGACCTGCGGGGCATTGCCGTGCAGATGCGTGACCAGCACGGCGCGGATCACGTCGTAGTACTTGGCCTCCTCCTCCACCACGCCCTTGAGCCTTGCAGCGAACGGACCGGCCATGCCGTAGGCCAGCAGCACCCCCAGGAACGTTCCCACCAGCGCTCCGCCGATCATGGCGCCCAGCACCGCGGGGGGCTCGCTGATGTGCGACATCGTCTTGATCACCCCCAGCACCGCCGCGACGATGCCCAGCGCCGGCAGGCCGTCGGCCATGTTCTGCAGGGCGTGCGCCGGGTGCAGCTCCTCGTGCAGGGTCTTCTTCAGCTCACGGCCCATCAGGTCCTCGATCTGGTGCGGGTCGTCGGCGTTCATGCCGAGCATCCGCAGGTAGTCGCAGATCATCGCCGTCGCGTGGTGGTTGGCCAAGATGGCGGGGAACTTCTTGAAGGCGGAGCTGTCCTCCGGCTTCTCGATGTGCGGCTCCAGCGCCATGATGCCTTTGCTGCTCGCCAGCCGGGTGAAGAAGAACATCAGGCTCAGCAGGTCGATGTACTGCTGCTTGGCGAAGGTGGCGCCCTTCATGATCTTCTTGAAGCCGCCCAGGGTGTGCTTGATGTCGTGCATGGAGTTGCCCATGACGAAGGTGCCGATGGCGGCGCCGCCGATGGTCAGCAGCTCGAACGGCATGGCCTCGATCAGCGGCTCCAGGCTACCGCCGGACAGGAGGTAGCTGCCGAACACGCATACCAGCAGGAAGACCAGGCCGCCGATGGTCAGCATGCGGCGCTACCGGTGCAGCGAGGGGTCGTCATTGCGAGGAGCGCTTGCCGTGCGGCAATCGAGGGACGGCCAGCGCGGTCTGCGTGGCCCCTGGGTTGCCGCGTCGCTGCGCTCTTCGCAATGACGGCGGCGGTGGGCATGGCGGGCGTCACCGCGCGGGCCTGTCGCGCAGCACCAGGATGGCGATGCGGCGGTTGGCGGCGGCCAGGGGATCACCGGGCAGCAGCGGCTCGCGGTCGGCGTGGCCGGCGACGGCGTGGATGCGGGCCTCCGGCAGCCCGGCGTCCGTCAGCAGGCGGCGGGTGGCGTTGGCGCGGTCGGCCGACAGGTCCCAGTTGCTGCGGTCGCCGCCGCGATACGGCTGCGCGTCGGTATGGCCGGCAATGCTGATGCCCTCCGGCAGGCGCAGCAGCACCGGGGCGACCTTCGCCAGCAGCGCCCGCGCCCGGTCGTTCAGGGCAGCGGACCCGCTTGCGAACATCGGCTGCTTGTCCTCGTCCACGATCTGGATGCGCAGGCCCTCGGGCGTCAGGTCCACCTGAAGCTGCTTGGCGATCGGGGCCAGCACCGGGTCGTTGCGGACCGCGTCCTGGATTTGCTGGGCGGCGCGTTCCAACTGCTCGCGCTCGGCGGCGGCGGGTGATTTGGCGTCCGGACGCCCGGTGTCGGCCTGCAGCTTGCTGTCGGCCTTGCCCGTAAGGTCCGGCAGGCCAGCTGGGACCGGATCGGCCAGGGGATCGGTGTCCGGAGACAGGGGCGCGCGCAGGGCCGCGGCAGTGCCGCCGTCGCGGGCGGTGGGGATCAGGGCGGAGCCGGCCACCTTGGGCGGCGCGCTCTGCGCGGGAACGTCGCCCTCGTCCTCGTCGCTGTCGATGTTGGGGTGCGGCGGGGCGAGCACCACCTGGATCGAGCCCCGGTCGGACGCCAGCGAGCCGTCGATGTTGGGGGTGCGGCCGCCGAATGGGGCGCCGAAGCCGCTGGTGTTGCGCGACATCACGTTGTTCGGGCTGAAATAGTCGGCCAGGCCCTTGCGCTGTTCCTCCGTCGTGGCGTTCAGCAGCCACATCAGCAGGAAGAACGCCATCATGGCGGTGACGAAGTCGGCATAGGCGACCTTCCAGGCGCCGCCGTGATGCCCGCCCTCCACCACTTCCTCCCTGCGGATGATGATGGTGGGCTTGTCCGATTTCTTGGCCGCCATGAAGAGGTCCCGTCTTGGGTTCGCCGGCTTGGGTTCGCGGGGCAGCATGGCGGCGAAGCCTTAAAAGCGTGCTAATGCCAGAACATCATGGGAACCAAGGCTTGCAACACCCCGACCTCCAGCGCCCCAACCTTCGACGACGCGTTCCGCCAGCAGTTGACGGCGCTGTTCCGCTGGCGGCGCGACGTGCGGCGGTTCCGGCGGGATGCGCTGGCGCCGGGGCTGCTGGAGGGTCTGCTGCGAGTGGCGGACCTGGCGCCCTCGGTGGGCCTCAGCCAGCCGTGGCGCTTTGTCACCGTGGACGACACGGCGCGGCGGGCGGCGGTGCGGGCCAGCTTCGCGTGGTGCAATGCGGCGGCCCTCGCGACGCAGGATGCCGGGCGGGCCGGGCTGTATGCACGGCTGAAGCTGGCCGGGCTGGACGACGCACCGTGCCACCTGGCAGTGTTTGCCGAACCCGATCCGGCGCAGGGGCACGGGCTGGGTCGGGGCACGATGCCGGAGATGGTGCAGTATTCGGCCGTCATGGCGGTGCACACGCTGTGGCTGGCGGCGCGGGCGGCGGGGCTGGGGCTGGGCTGGGTGTCGATCATCGACCCGGCCACCGTGGCAGCGGCGCTGGACGTGCCCGGCGAGTGGGGGCTGATCGGCTATTTCTGCCTGGGATACCCGGAGGCGGAACGGGATACGCCGGAGCTGGAACTGGCGGGATGGGAACGACGGGCGGCCCCGGCGGTGCTGCGGCGATAGCCACCCGGCGATGACCCGCCAGCGCTGCCGGCCACCGCAGGGTTGCGACGATGTCCCTTTGGCCCTGACCGCTGCGGTCCCGAACAGCGCCGTCATGGCGCACCGGCTTCGGCGCGGCGCTTCAAGGGGCTAGGTGCCGCCCTGTCCCTGGATCGTCGCGCCGTGCGCACGGCTCGCAATGACAGTACGCCTCCACGGTCCAAGCTGGCCAGCGGTTGGCGTCACTCCGCCAGGGGATCGTGGCCCCAGTTCATCAGCGACTTGCGCCAGCGCGTGTCCGCGATGTCGCCCTGCGGCCGTTGGGCGGAGTGGCGGTGGACGTAGCCGACCACCTTGCGCATGGCGGCCAGGTCGTCGTCGGACAGGTCGGCCTGCTGCTTCGCCTTCAGCTCCAGGATGCGGCGGCCCATGCCGTGGCCGACCGACTCCTCACCGCCATCATGCGTGACGCGCTCGCCCTCCGGCGTCATGCCGACGGAGTGGCTGTCGGGGCTGTCCAGCCACTTGCGGAGCACAGCAGGCGTCATATTCACGACGCGCTTGAACTCGGCCAGCGTATCGGCGCGGTTCGGTTCGGGCGTGGGGTGGGTCATGCGTTTATCCTCCAAGGCAGCGGCTTCATGCCATGCAGGAGCGGACGGCGGCGCGATAAGTTGCAGGCGGCCACCGGCAGGCGACCGCCCGGGTCCAGCGCCCACCGCAACCGGGTTGGCGCCGGACCCGGGATGCACGGAGACGTCCCATCCCAGGCGGGCAGCCCGCGGCTGGGGTAAGCAAAATGGCAGAACGACATCCCCAGATGCCTTTGCGAGGACTAGAGCCACAAGGATTGGGAACCATGCCGGCCAACAAGGGTTGGCATGGCTTGCCGCTGCGCATGGCTGACGTCGCTGCCGCACTGATGCCTGAACGGGCGCGGTCGCCGGCGCGCAGGGGCAGCATGGGATAGCGGCGTTTATGGCGGAGAGGGCAATTTTGCAAGAGGACGATCCACCCGGCAGCGATCCGTCCCTCTGCCCGCAGCTAGACCACCCGCAGCTAGGCCACCCACAGCCAGGCCACCCGCAGCCAGGCCGGATGAGCCGCGAAGGCGAGCGCATCGCCGCCGAGCTGACGGGCCTTGATGAAGGCGCCGACCCGTTCGCCGCCGCGGTCCGGGTGACGCGGATGCCCATGGTCATCACCAACCCCAGGGACATCGACAACCCCGTCGTCTTCGCCAACGACTCGTTCTACCGCCTGACCGGCTACACGTGCGAGGAAGTCCTCGGCCGTAACTGCCGTTTCCTGCAGGGGCCGGAGACCGACCCGGCGACGATTGCCCGCATCCGCGCCGCCGTCGCCGCGGAGGAGCCCATCGAGATCGACATCCGCAACCACCGCAAGGACGGGTCGGCGTTCTGGAACCGGCTGCTGATCGCCCCGGTGAACGACGCGGCGGGCAAGCTGAACTACTTCTTCGCCAGCCAGTTCGACGTCAGCAGCGAACGCGACCAGCTCGCCGCCCGTACCCGCGAGCTGGCCGCGGCCGAGGCAAAGCTGCGCGCCGAGGCTGCGGAGCGCGCCCAGGTCGAGGACGCCTTGCGCCAGTCGCTGAAGATGGAGGCGGTAGGGCAGCTCACGGGCGGCATCGCGCACGACTTCAACAACATGCTGCAGGCGATCAGCGGCAGCCTAGACCTGATGATGCGCCGGGCCGGACAGGGCCGGGCGGGCGAGGCGCTGCCGCTCATGCAGGGCGCGCGCCGGACGGTGGACCGGGCGGCGGCGCTGACCAACCGGCTGCTGGCCTTCGCGCGGCGGCAGGCGTTGCAGCCCATGCCGGTCGTGCTCGACACGTTGGTCGAGGGCATGGCCGACCTGATCCGCCATACGGTGGGGCCGGATGTGCAGGTGGCGCTGGAGATGGGCGATGGCGAATGGGTCGTGCTGTGCGATCCCAACCAGATGGAGAGCGCGCTGCTGAACCTGGCGGTCAACGCCCGTGACGCCATGCCCGGCGGCGGGCGGCTCCGCGTCAGCTCCCGGGATGTCGGGTTGACGGCCGCCGAACTGGTCGGCCAGGACGGCGCGCGGCCCGGCCCCTACGTGGAGCTTGCGGTGGCCGACACCGGCAGCGGCATGAGCGAGGCCACCCGGGCGCGGGCGCTGGAGCCGTTCTTCACCACGAAGCCGCTTGGGCAGGGGACCGGGTTGGGGCTGTCGCAGATCTATGGCTTCGTGCGTCAGTCGGGCGGCATCGTCCGCCTCGACAGCACGCCGGGCCAGGGCACGACCGTGCGGCTGTACCTCCCCAAGCATGCGTCCACGGACACCCAGGGTAAAGCGCCCGCGCCGCAATCAGCGCAAGAAAGCGCAGCGGGGGCCACGACGGTGCTGCTGGTCGAGGACCAGGACGACGTTCGCGCCGTTGCCGCCGAGCGGCTGCGCGAGCTTGGCTTTGTGGTGCTGGAGGCGGGGGATGGCTCCGCGGCGCTGCATTTGCTTCGCTCGGAGGCGCGCGTCGATCTGCTGGTGACCGACGTGGGCCTGCCTGGGGGGCTGAACGGGCGGCAGGTCGCCGACGCGGCGCGCGAGCGGTGGCCGGGGCTGCCGGTGCTGTTCATCACGGGCTATGCGGGCGGTGCGCTTGAGGGGCAGCTCGCCCCGGGGATGCAGGTGATCGGCAAGCCGTTTGCGCTCGACGTGTTGGCGGCCAAGGTGGGGGCGATGCTTGAGGCGGGCAGCGGCCAATAGCGTCAGTCGTTGCATGCTTTGATCGGCTTGCCAACGCCAAGTTCGTCATTGCCCTATCTGTCATTGCGAGGAGCGCTTGCGACGCGGCAATCCAGAAAGCGCAAGACCAAACCTGCAGCCCATGCCCTCCTGGATTGCCACGCCGCAAGCGCGGCTCGCAATGACGGCGGCAGGCGTGATGTGCAGACATAAGGGCCACTGCAAAGGGCTGATGGAACAATCCAGATAAATCGGGCCTATGATGCAACAGCCAAGGCAGCAACCCTGGCTGTCATCCCGCCCTAACCCGCCAAGGCCCGCACAAACACCCCAGGGTCCACGTTCCCTCCGCTCAGCACCGCCCCCACCACCCGGCCCTGCGCCGCAAAACGCCCCGAGAGCAGCGCCGCCAGCGCCACCGCGCCGCCGGGCTCCAGCACCAGCTTCAAGTGGGTGAACGCGAACCGCATCGCCGCCAGCACCTCCGCATCCGACACCACCACGCCCCCGGCCAGCCGCGGCTGATTGACGGCGAACGTCAGCGCCCCCGGCATCGGCGCCAGCAGCGCGTCGCACAGCATGGACCCGCCAGGCGCATTGCCCTGACGCACCCCGCTCTGCAACGAGCGCCTGGTATCGTCCGACCCCTCCGGCTCCACCGCCCAGACCTCGGTGCCCGGCGACACCCCCTCCATCGCCAGCGCGCATCCGGCCACCATGCCACCGCCGCCGGTGCACACCAGCAACGCGTCCAGGCGCAGGCCCGCCACCGCCGCATCCGCCGCCAGCTCCAACGCCAGCGTGCCCTGCCCGGCAATCACGTGCGGGTGCTCGAACGGCGGCACCAGGGTGGCGCCGGTGTGGGCGGCGAAGGCCGCGGACAGCGCCTCGCGGTCGTCGGCCTGGCGGTCGTAGGGGACCACCGTGGCGCCCCAGCGTCGGGTGGCGTCGCGCTTCACCGCCGGGGCGTCGGTAGGCATGAACACGGTGGCCGCCGCCCCTGCTGCTGCCGCCGCGCAGCCGACGGCCTGGCCATGGTTGCCGCTGCTATGCGTCACCACCCCGGCCCGGCGCTCGGCGCCGGTCAGTTGCAGCACGGCGTTGGTGGCGCCGCGCAGCTTGAAGCTGCCGGTGCGTTGCAGGCACTCGGGCTTTAGCAGGATGGTGCCGCCGGCCTGCTCGTCCAGCAGAGCGTTGCGCAGCATCGGGGTGCGGACGATCACGCCGTCCATCCGGCGGGCGGCGGCGGCGACGTCATCCGGCGTGGGAGGGGCCGGGATGGCAGGCGTCATGGCGTCTCCTGGACGAGAGGCAGGCGCGGCGGCGCCTGGGTGGACGGCAGGCGCAGCAGCGGAGTGCCGGGCCGGGGCAGCACACGATAGACGCGGAAGCGTTCGGCCTCCACCCCGTTGCGGGCACGGACCAGCTCGCCCACTGGGTCAGCCGCGGCCCATAGGGCGGGGTCCGGCGGCTCGCGGTGGCGCTGGCTGACCAGCAGCAGTCCCGGACCGGGGCCAGGCGGGCCGGACACCGCGGCGGTGGGCAGGCGGAGCAGGGACCAGCGGGCGGCGCCGTCCGGGCTGTCCGCGGCCAGCACGGGGCCGGGCCGCCACCAGGCCAGCAGGGCGGTTGTGGAGTAGCCCTCGGCGGTGATCCAGCCGGCCCCGGCGGTGTCGCGCAGGGTGTCGGCGTCGCGCGCCAGGGTGTCCCAGCCGCCGAGGCGGATCAGCGCGGGGTCCCACCGCCGGGGCAGCGCCAGGGGGGCGGCGGCGGCCTGCAGCGTGGCGGCGGCGGTCAGCGCCAGGCCCAGCGCCGCGGCAGGGCGCCAGAGCCGTGTGCACGCCGCGCCGCCCGCGATCGAGGCGGCCGGATATAGAATGGCCGGCCAGTTCGCCTGCACCCGGTCCCCCACCGCATGCTGCACGAACACCAGCAGGCCCGGCACGGTCAGCGCCGCCAGCAGGGACCAGGCAGGGTCGCGCGCCCACCCGCGCCGGACCGCCGCAGCGAGGCCGAGGACCAGGACCACGAAGACCAGCGGCGTCGCCAGCCCGACCTGCCCGGCCAGCAGCTCCAACAGGTGGCCCGGTGCTGCCGAGGGGTCCCACGCGCCGCCGCGCCCGCCCTGCTTCACCAGGCTGACCCAGTCATGCGCGGCATTCCAGGCTAGCACCGGGGCGAACAGCGCCGCCGCCGCCGCCCCGCCCGCCCACAGCCACCGGCTGCGGAACCAGCGCCGCAGCTCCGGCACCCAGGCCAGCCACAGCACGATGCCCACGCCCAGGAAGCCGCCGGTGTACTTGCTGTCCAGCGCCAGCCCGGACGCCGCGCCCACCGCCAGCCACCACGCGCCCTGCCCCGTCGCCAGCAGCCGCGCCAACGCCCATATCGCCAGCGTCCAGAAGAACACCAGCGGCGTGTCCGGCGTCATCGTCACCGCGCCCGCGCCCAGCAGCAGCGTCCCGTTGAACAGCGCCGCCGCCGGCACCCCCGATCCCGGCAGCAGCGCCCCGCCCGCCCGCGCCAGCAGCAGCGTCCCTCCCGCCGCCGACAGCGGGCCGAGCAGCCGCACCCCCAACGCCCCCTGCCCCGCCAGCATGGTTCCCGCACGTATCCAAAGCGCCACCATCGGCGGGTGGTCCAAATAACCCGGCGCCAGGGCGTGCGACCAGATCCAGTAATACGCCTCGTCCCCCGACAGCGGCAGCGCCGCGGCGGCAATCAGCCGCAGGGCGGTCAGGGCGAGCAGGGCCAGCAGCCAAGGGCGGTTCGCGGACATGCCGCCCGCATCCGCCCGCGCTGGCGTCACGTCAAGCCAGGCCCGTGCAGCTTATGCAGACCATTGGGTGCCTTGACCGGTCTGCCCCTCGCCTGTGATTGCGGAAAAGCGCTTACGGCGCGGCAAGGAGAGCGCCAGCCGGAACCGCAGCCTTCGCCACGCATGGATCGGCACGCCGAAGCCGGCTCGCCATGGCGGCCGCCCTTTCGATGACGCATCGTAACCATAGTCACGAATGGCGGTCAGTATCAGGCCGCGCCAGGCGGCAGCCACGGAACGAACGGCACGCTGCGGAGTTAGGGCGCCGACTTCATACGGCACCTCACATGGCGGAGCGGCACCATGGGCAACACCATCCTGGGCACCATCATCATCGGCGGGCTGGCGGGTCTGGTCGCCAAGTTCCTGATGGGCGGGCGGGAGTTCAGCGGCTTTTTCATCACCATTGCCCTGGGAATTGCCGGGTCGGTCGTGGCGACCTTCCTCGGACAGGCGCTGGGTTGGTACGGCCCCTATCAAGGGGCTCGGTTCATCGGCTCCGTCGTCGGCGCGGTGATCATCCTGGCAGTCTACCGCGCCTTCGCGCGGCCGAGGGTTTACTGAGGCGCGCACCGGAATGAATTGTGGTGGCCCTCGGCAAGCCTCCACGAGTTTGCGCATAGATAAAAGGCTAAGCAGGCTTGCACGTAACTGGCCTGAAGCCGTGCCAGATCGCGCAAGCCAGATTTGGTACTGGCCGCCCTACTTGCTGGCTCCGGGATACCGGGCAGCCCGTTGCTGGCGCCCGGCCGTCAGTCCTAGCCCGGCTGGCTCCGGCGCAGCCACCGCGTGCAGCCAGCCAATACTGCCAGTGCGAGGGCAAGGCTGGTGATGGCCGCCGGCTCCGGCACCCGCACCGCATACACGGCGATGCAGCCGCCCGGGCAAACTGGGTCCGGATTACCGGCGACGGACGCACCGAAGGCCACGAACACCTCGCCCGACACCGGATCGACCGCGACGGAGTGGTCATTGTGGCTGGTGGGCAGCGTCTGTGTCAGCTCTCCGGTTGCACCGTCCACGATGCCCAGCACGGGTCCATCAGGCTGGAAGCGCGACGCCTCGAAGAAGGTGTTGTTAGCGGGGTCGAATGCCGCCGCGTCCCCGCCCGAGATGCCGGACATCACCTGGATCGAGCCGGCGGCCGGCCGGGTTGAGCAGGATGGACTGCACGGTGCCCGACGGGTCGCTGCACGCGACGAAGATCGTCGCTCCAAGTCCCTGGGCTGCCCCGGTCGGCCTGCACGTCGCGGAGGCGGGCAGGCCGAGGGCGTTGAAGCCATATACCTGGATCAGGGCGCCGGTGGCCGGGTCCAGTTGGATCACCCCGCCGGCGCCGGTGTTGTTGAACTGCGGCACGGCGACGAAAAAGGTGTTGGTGGCGGTGTTGAACACCGTCGCCTCCACCCCGTTGGCGTTGACGTTCGGGTAGCCATTGGTCCCATTCAGCAGGATCGACTTGATCACGCTGCCGTTGGCGTTGTTGATCAGGGTGACGAAGCCGGGGTTGGCGGCGTTGTTGGCGGCCAGGATGGTGTTGGTGGTGGGCGCGTAGGCGACGCCGTCCACCCGGTTCTGCGGCGACGGCGTGCCCGCGACGGCGGTGGAGGTCGGGACCGGCGTGCTCAGCACCGTCGTGCCGTTCGACGCCAGGTTGAACGTCTGCACGGTGCTCTTGCCGTTGCAAGTGACCAGCAGCTTGCCGCCGGGCACGTCGTTGATGCTGATGCCGTTCGGACCGGCGGTGTCGGTGCTGCTGCTGTTGCCGGAAAACAGCCCGGCGCCGATCTGCTCGACGAAGCTGTTGGTCTTGGCCGAGAACACGTCGATGCCGTTGTTGGACCGGTCGGTCAGGTAGTAAAGCTGCGTCTCCGGATCGAACGTGGACAGGTCATAGCCGGTGAAGGTCCCCGCCGTATTGGAAGCGGCGACCGGTATGGCGATGGTGCCCTGGAATTGGTACTCCGGCGATGCCGCGGTGGGGCTTGCCGCAGCCAGGGCGAACGCGCTGGCAGCCAGCGCCCCGAGGTGCGCTGCATTGCGCCGCTTTGGCCCGCTGCGCCGATGTGAAGCATGTATCTCATTCCACCCCTAACGCCGGCCGTTCTGGCCTAGCTTGGGAACGATCAAACCGCCTTATAAAGCAGTCGGCAAGGTAGACGTATGTGACCCTTGACTATGCATTGCTTGGTGCATCGGTCGCTCCGTCCAGGGGGGGCCGGCGCCGATCCTGCCCGCAGCCGTCTTCCGACCCGCAGCGCCCCATTGGAGTGGGAGCCGCACGCGCGAGCTAACGCAGCATGAACAGCTTGGGACAATTCATGACGTGGGCCAGGCCGCAAGCTGTGGGTAAAAAGGGATTGCCCCGCGGCTCGTCGCGACCTGGGAGGGCCGCCTCACATGTCAATCACCCGACGCACCCTGTTGGCCGCAGCCGCCACGCTCCCCTTGGTCGGCATCGGCCATGCCAGGGCGGCCGAGTTCACCTACAAGCTGGCGACCAACCTGCCCAGCCTGCATCCGCTGAACGTGCGGGCGCAGGAGGCGATCGACCGTATCCGCGAGGCGACGGGCGGGCAGGTCGAGATCACGCTGTATCCTGACAGCAAGCTGGGCGGCGACACCGAGGTGATAAAGAAGCTGCTGTCCGGCGAGGTCGAGCTGTTCGCCATGTCGGGGCTGAACCTGTCGTCGGTCGTGCCGGCGTCGTCCATCAACGGCCTCGGCTTCGCATTTCAGGACTACCAGCAGGTTTGGCGCACGATGGACGGCAAGCTCGGCAATTTCGTGCGGGACGAGATTACCAAGCAGGGGCCAGTCGTCCTGGCGCGCATCTGGGACAACGGTTTCCGCCAAACGACGTCCAGTCTTCAGCCGGTCCGCTCGCCCGACGACTTCCGCAACTTGAAATTGCGAGTGGGGCTTAGCCCGCTGTCGGTCAGCATGTTCACGGCCCTGGGCGCGCACCCGACCGCCATGAACCTCAACCGTGTGTACTCGGCGTTACAGGATCACACGATGGACGGGCAGGAGAACCCGCTGGCGCTGATACGAGCGGCGAAATTCTTCGAGGTGCAGTCCTATTGCAGCCTGACCAATCACATGTGGGACGGCTTCTGGACGCTGGCCAACCCGGCGGCATGGGCACGCCTGCCGCCCGGCACGCGGGACATTGTGGAGGGGGAACTCGACCGCTCGATCCTGGAGGAGCGCGCAGATTTGGTGCGGCTCAGCCCGGACGTGCGGGGAGACCTGATCACGGCCGGGCTGGACATCAACCCGGTGGACACGGCGCCGTTCCAGCAGGCGCTGCGCAAGGCAGGGTTCTATGCGGAGTGGCGAGGCAAGTACGGGGAGACGGCATGGGGGCTGCTGGAGGACTACGTGGGGGCGCTGTCGTAGGGCGGCCGACGCCGCTGGCCCAGGGGGCTTGAACGCAGCCCAGCAACGATCCTAGCCAGCATTCAATCCTGTCTGACGACGCCGCTACACCGGCACCCCCGCCAGGCTCAGGCTGGTGCGGATCGTCTGCAGCGTCTGTACCCGGCTGACCGAAGGCGCCCCGGTCAGCCGCTGCGTCAGCACGTTCATATGCGCCGTGTCGCGCGCCACCAGCCGCAGCAGGAAATCGCCGCCGCCGCGGATCATATGGCACTCCCGCACCTCGGGCCAGCCGGCGACCATGGCCTCGAACCCGGCCAGCACCGTCTCCTTTTGGCTGTCCAGACCGATCATGGCGAAGAACACGATCTCCCACCCCAGCAGGGCCGGGTCGGTGTCGGCGTGGTAGCCGCGGATGATGCCCGCCTCCTCCAGCCGGCGGACCCGGCGCAGGCAAGGTGGGGCGGTGATGTCGGCGCGCCGTGCCAGCTCCACGTTGGTCATGCGGCCGTCCGCCTGCAGCTCGATCAGGATGCGGCGGTCGATCAGGTCGAGGTCGGGCAGGTCGGCACGGAGCTTCATCGGGTCCACAGGCTGTCTTTCCGCGCAACATTATTACAAGCGGCCGCACAAGGGAACCCGCCTCGACCCCTGCGCCTTGCTTGCAAGCGCGGGCTGCCGCCCCGATATTCTCAGTGTTGACATGCCGAGTCTCAACACTCCCAGTCATGACATGCCCGCTGCTGCAAGGGGACCGCGCGCCGATGCCTGACACCATCCACACCCGCACGCTGATCATCGGCGCCGGGCCGGCCGGCTACACCGCTGCGATCTACGCCGCCCGCGCCGGCATGGACCCCGTGCTGGTCAGCGGCCTGCAGCCCGGCGGCCAGTTGATGATCACCACCGATGTCGAGAACTACCCAGGCTTCGAGGACGCCGTGCAAGGCCCCTGGCTCATGGAGCAGATGGAGCGCCAGGCCCGCCACGTCGGCACCCGCATCCTGTCCGACCTGGTAATGGAGGTGGATTTCAGCCGCCGCCCGTTCCGCTGCATGGGCGACAGCGGCGATGTTTACGTGGCCGAGACCGTGGTGATCGCCACCGGCGCGCAGGCCCGCTGGCTCGGCCTGCCCAGCGAGAAGCGGCTGCAGGGCGCGGGCGTGTCGGCCTGCGCCACCTGCGACGGCTTCTTCTACCGCGGCAAGGAGGTCGCGGTGATCGGCGGCGGCAACACGGCCGTCGAGGAGGCGCTGTTCCTGACCCACCACGCCAGCAAGGTGACCCTGGTGCATCGCCGCAACACCCTGCGGGCCGAGCGCATCCTGCAGCGCCGCCTGTTCGAGCATCCCAAGGTGGAGGTCATGTGGGACACTGCCGTCGAGGAGGTGCTGGGGTCCGGCACGCCCGAGGTGGTGACCGGCCTGCGCGTGCGCCACGTGCAGTCGGGCGCGGTGCAGGACCTGGCGGTGGACGGCGTGTTCATCGCCATCGGCCACACGCCCAACACGACGGTGTTCCGCGGCCAGGTCGATCTGGATGACGAGGGCTATATCCTGACGCGGCCCGGGCTGACGCAGACCAGCGTGCCCGGCGTGTTCGCGGCCGGCGACGTGCAGGACAAGCACTGGCGCCAGGCCATCACCGCCGCCGGCACCGGCTGCATCGCGGCGCTGGAGGCCGAACGCTTCCTGACCGTGCAGGCCGCGCCTACGGAGAAGGCTCCTGCGGAGGTAATCTCTGCTGAAATCGCTCAAGCGGCGGAATAGCCTTGCCAGCACATCTGTTGTTAGGGTGGAGGAACGCCGCATAGCGACTCGCGGGCCAGGATGCAGGAGGGATGGACCAGGGAATGGATTGGGACAAGTTGCGCGTTTTCCACGCGGTCGCGGAGGCCGGCAGCTTCACCCATGCCGGGGAGACGCTCAACCTGAGTCAGTCCGCGGTGTCCCGCCAGATCTCCGCGCTGGAGGAGAACCTGCAGGTCCCGCTGTTCCACCGCCACGCCCGCGGCCTGATCCTGACCGAGCAGGGCGAGAGCCTGAACCGCACCGTGCGCGAGGTATTCGCCAAGCTGGCGATGACCGAGGCGCTGCTGACCGAAAGCAAGGAGAAGCCGGCTGGGCGCATCAAGGTGACGACGACGGTGGGCTTCGGCAGCACCTGGCTGGCGCCGCGGCTGCAGGGCTTTCTCGAAAAATATCCTGACGTCACCATGAGCCTGTTACTGGATGACTCCGACCTCGACCTGGCGATGCGTGAGGCCGACGTGGCGATCCGGATGCACGCCCCGAAGCAGCCCGACCTGGTGCAGCGGCACTTGATGCAGATCAATTGGCTGGTGGTGGCGCACCCTGACTACTTGGCCCGTGCCGGCACGCCGACGCGGCCGGAGGAATTGGACGACCACAAGCTGATCCTGTTCGGCGACTACCATCCCCCCGTGGAGGACATGAACTGGCTGGCGGAGGCGGGTCGCCGGGCCGGGTCGCCGCGGCGGGCGCTGCTGGAGGTGAACAGCATGCAGGCGATGGCGATGGCGATCCGGTCGGGCCTGGGCATCGGCGTGCTGCCGGGCTGGATGACGGCGGAGCTGGAGGGGCTTACTCGGCTGCTGCCGGACCTGAAGGCGCCGAAGGTGGACATGTTTTTCGTCTATCCGGAGGAGCTGCGGAATTCGAAGCGGGTGGCGGTGTTCCGCGACTTCCTCCTGGCGCGGCTGCAGGAGATGCATTAGGCGGGGCTGCGTGACCCGGAACACGGAGGCGGTCCTGCGGCGCCAAGGTGCGCAACGAAACGGGTGCGGAGAAGTCGCGGGCCTAGGTCGGCAGAGCCGCCGCCAGCAGGGCATGCACGATACCTTGTGACAGGGTGGGGGCCACGCTCCCGGCGGCTACGTGGAAGGCCGCAGTCCCGTTCGTCCAAAGCGCCGCTCCGCCCTCCGAGGCAGCCGTGCCACCGACCGAAACAGCGCCCACATAGAGGTTGCGGTCCATACCGGTCGTCCCGCCCCAGGCGTCGTTGAGGAAGCCCACGGTAACGACGTGCGCTCCGGGCGTGAGGTCGGCCATGAACGTCATGGTCTGCGATGCGCCTTGGCCATGCAGGGCCGTCACCGCCACGTCGGCCGCGAGCATGGTGCCATCTATGGCCACCGAAGCCTGCGCGTCGCCTTGCCAGGCGTCCTCGGACAGCGACACCGAGACCTGGGTGGCCACCGCGCCCGCGGCCTGTCCCACTGGGAACGATGCCGTCCCGTTCGACCAAAGCGCCGCGGCGCTCCCCGGCAGCGTGGCGCCGCCCTGGTCGATGCCGTCCACGTGAAGGTTGCGGTCGGTGGCAGGCGAGCCTCCATACGCGTCGTTCAGGAAGGTGACCGCGACCTGGTGCGACCCGGCCGCAAGCCCGGAGATGACGAAGTCCTGCGTCATGCCGGCCGCATGCGACGCGGACGCCGTAAGGGCGCCGCCCAACTGCCGGCCGTCCACGCTGACCGTGAACTGCGCGTCGCCCTGCCATGCGTCCTCCGACACCTGCAGCACCAGGCCGCCCTGGGCCGAAACGGGCGTGGACGCCGGGGTGGGCGTGCTGACCGGGGTGGGCGTAGCGGCTGGGGTGGGCGTAGCGGCTGGGGTGGGCGCAGCGGCCGGGGTGGGCGTTGGCACGGCAACGGGCGGGTCGGGCAGGACCTGGATGAGGAACGGGTGGTCGGTCAGGTCGAGCGACACCGAACCGACGTCATAGAGCGTCTGTACGGGGGCCGTGCCCTGCATGGGGTCGAACACCAGGACCTCGTGCCACACGCGCCCGAACGTCACGGTCGTCGGATAGTGCACCACCGGGGACGATGTGAGCGTGTCCGTGTTCCAGGTCTGCTCCTCGTTCCACACCGCGATCACATGCGACCCGTCCGACTTGTCGAGCAGGAGGGTGTTGCCGGTGTAGTTGTACGGCACCCCCTGGGCGGAGAACGAGAACGCCGACGGGGTGAAGGTCGATGCCGCCGGGCCGGTGTCGGCCAGCAGCGTGGTCAGGTTATGCAGGGCGGTGGCGGACTGCTTGGGGGTGCCATCGGCGTTGAACAGGCCGAAGTGGTCCTCCTGGTTGGTGCCCGAGGGGTCCGCGCCGTCGTCCAACAGGTCATAGAGGTAGGTGCGGCTGACGCCGGCGGCGGCCTCGTCCAGCACCTCCGAGAGCAGGTACTTGGCCTGTACGTCCTGGGGGACCCCGCCCCAGCCCACGCCGTCCGTCAGGGTGTAGAATCCCGTCTCGGTGACGACCACCGGCTTGGAGGGAGCGTCGGTGCTGCCGCCGGCGATGGCCGCGTGGATGACGAAAATCGGGCGCAGCCCGTCCGGCGGATAGGAGTGGATGTTGGCGTCGTCCGTCCAGGGCGAGATGTCGCCGAGGGACGGATAGGCGGACGGGTCCGCGCCGCCGATGGTGAAGGAGTACACGGGGACGCCGGCCAGCAGGGGGTCGGCGTGCACCGCGCCGTACAGGTCCTTCTGAAGCGCCACGGCCGCGTTCACCCCGGTCAGGCCCGCATACGCGATGGGGTAGATCGCCACCTCGTTCACGTTCTCGACGGCGTTGAGGTAGGGCGCCAGGCCGTTCACGTCGCCCATTGCGCCGGCCAGGCTTACCGGCCCGCCGCCGTTCACGACGAGGTCGATCCTTTCGCCAGCCTTGCCCAGCGCCACGTCGCCAGCGAAGGACCCGGCGTCGATGGGCGAGGTCTGCCGGATATTGTGGATGCCCAAGTAGGAGAGGGCATCGACGATGCGCGCTGTGTCGTCGTACGGCGGGCTGTCCACATGCGTGTTCACGCCGAGCGTACCCAGGAAATCTGCTGCCCTCATGTCGATTTTCTCCGTGCCAGCGTGCGTCCTGGTATCGCCGGAAGGCCGCCATCCCGTCCGGCGGTTTGGTTATCCGGCGCTTGCGCGTGCTGCCATGCCCAGCTGCGGCACCCGGTCCTGCCGGCCAGGACGGCGCGTCAAGCCCAGGGCCGCTTTCCCACGATGGCTAAATCGCGGCGGCGGCGTTGTCGAGTTAGCCTTTGTCAAATGTTTGCTGACAGAACACGACATAGGGACGCTGTGATGGTGCTGACCTGATTGGGTATGCTGAAGTGCAACGCCGACACGGGGTTAGTGCTTCGGTCTGAAGTTTACCGGCCTTGCGGCCAATGAAACTCGGCGGCCAGCCGGCGCAGGTTCTTGCAGGTCCAGCGAAGCGGCGGCATCGGCGCCCGGTGGGCGACACCAGCGCCAGCAACGCGTGCAGCAGGCCCGGGTCCGCTGCTGCCAACGTCGTGCGCCTGCCTCTATGACGACGCACCCGGAACGACGCGCCAGCCCAGTGACAGCAAGGCGTCCCCGGCCACTTCCTGCAGGCCGTGCCCGATGGTGCTCGGCGCCAAGCCGCTTACACACGGTATCGCAACATCATATCGGACTACGACACGGATCCCCTGACCGGACTTCCAACCGCAAATCGATGCTGTTTCGTCTCTGCAGGTCCTAGATTCTGCATGCCCACGAGACATTCTCCTACAGACCCCAGAGCCTGGACTGCACCAGGAAGTTTGTCTTATCGTCACTGGCACGGAGGGCGGTGCCATCTCGGACAGCGTGTCGCGGGTGACGACGGCTCCCGCCACGCTGGCCAGCACTTCCAGCGCCCTGAACTCGGCCGGGGTCAGGGTCAGGCGACGTCCATCCAGGGTGTGGGCCATGCGTCGGCGTACATCAATGCAGATGGACCCCACCTGGAGGTTTTGCGGCAGCGGGACAGAAACGTCCTACTGGTTGGGCAGTTTGGGCAGACTGGCACGCCGATGCACGGCGTGGATGCGGGCGATCATCTCGCGCATGCTCGTCGGGTTGGCGATGTAGTCGTTCGCGCCGAGTTCGAGGCTGACGACCCGGTCCGCTTCTTCTCCGCTGCCACAGACCACGACCACCCCGCAGTCCCGTTGCCCCGCGAAGCGGCTGATCAGGGTCATGCCGCTCATGTCAGGCAGACAGAGGTCCATCAGCACGATGTGCGGCCGGAAGCTGTCCTTCAGTGTTACGCCGAGTGCGCCCGTGCCGGCCCAGGCTGCCTGCATACCGGCCCGCTCGATCCCGCGCACGAACGAACGGGCGACCGGCTCGTCATCCTCAATGACCAGGACGCGAAGGTCGTGCTGCGGCGTATTCGTTGCAATCTCTGACATGTCCACTCTGGATTTTCTTTCATCCTGAAACTTGGCTGGGCGGCTCCTTGGATGAGCTTTGCCCCGGCACGTCAGGCCTGGTAGCTGTAGGTGTCGTTCGGCCTGACCGGAGTTACCTGCCGCATCTGCCGTTATAGCCAGTTAAAAAGGTGTTATGTTAGGTTTTGTTGGCAATTTTCTGCGAATATGATGACACCTGGCTAGGCCAGCGTAGTGCATGGATCAGCTGGTTGCTGCTGAGAAGCTGGGCAGTGTAGCGGGATTGCCTCCTTCTTGCCCTGAGGTGCCCGTTGTGCCGTTCAAGCTGAACCAGAACCGCCGCTGTCACAGTCCGCGGGCGCGGCGTCGGCTGGCGAACTGGCGCGCCTATGACGCCAGCTTGCGCGAGCGCGGCAGCTTGATGGTGTGGTTGTGCGTCCGGCAAAGGCTGTCATGTTCAGCAGGGGACAAACCTGCCGGGGTGGAAGTCAAAGCCCCGTAGCTCGGATGGCGGAGGAGGTGGGAACAGAACCTTCGAAGCCTATCGACGAGGCCTTTCCAGGGCAGGTTACGAGTCGCCGGGGCATAACAACCCGGGGCGTAGAAAAAGTGAGCGCGTTGTGGCTTCGAAAAGCGGTATTCCCGAGGGCAGAGCTTACAACAAGAGGGTGAAAGCAACATGAACAGCCGAAGACCGACCGGCACGGCTGTTCGCCTCGGCGGAGTGGAAGTGACATCACGGCGACAAGGCCATGCCTCGTCCCTGGAGAAGCCTGCCCGTCCCGGCGAGACATCGCCGGAGCAAGGCAGGCTGCATAAGTCGGCACGCCCGGGAAGTCCGCCAAGGGCGAGAAGGTGGCGGCTGGGGATGGCATCGTTTGGCGTGCCAAGCCCTTGCCCGTAACCCCGTGGCTTCGAGTGCCTATGGCTTCGAGTGTTGGTGATGGACTACATTACATAAAGAACATTACGTTGCCGCTAGAAGCCGCAACGCTTATCTCCGTCCCCGGATGACGTGAGGATGCGACATGCCGTCGGATTTCAACATTGATGGAACAGGCTTTGTTCCAAACTAAGCCCGCCGGTTTCCGATGTGGCCCTGGGAGGGCTGGTTGGACCACGTGGCTCCTGCGTGCCGCGACGCTTTTCTTTGCTTTCCAACTGGTTGGTCCCGCATCGGCGCAGCCTGCGGCGGAGCGCCGCATTGCGCTCGTAATCGGCATCGGCGATTACCAAGCCGCGCCCAAGCTGGCGAACCCGGTTAGGGACGCACGTCTCATCGGCGGGTCCCTCCGCACGCTGGGGTTCGATGTCGACGAAATCTATGACACCGACTACCGTACCTTGGCGCAGGCCATCCGGGCCTTCGGCATCAAGGCGCAGCATTCCGACGTGGCGTTGGTGTACTACGCCGGCCATGGCGTGCAGGTCGGGCGCGAGAACTACCTGTTGCCGGCGGACACCCGGCTCGAACGCGAGCGCGACCTACTGTATGAGGCCATTCCGCTGGAACTGCTGCTGGGCGAGGTGTCGCAGGCTAACAAGCTTGCGATCGTCATGCTCGATGCCTGCCGCAATAACCCCTTCGTCGAGCGCATGTCCCGGTCGATGACCCTTGCTGGGCGCGGCGCAACGACCTCCGGCCTGGCACGGCTGGACAACGTGCCGCGCAACACGGTTGTCGTCATGGCGACCAAGGCGGACCAGGTAGCCGAGGATGGCGCTGGCGAGCACAGCCCGTTCGCGACCGCGCTGCAGGCGAACCTGGCCACCCCCGACCTGGAGCTGAGCCTGTTCTTCCGCAGCGTGCGCGACGGCGTGCTCAAGGCGACGAATGGGCGGCAGGAGCCCTATGTGTTCAGCTCGGTCGGCGCCGAGCCGTTCTACCTCCATCCGCGTCCGCCCAGCCAGCCGCCGGTGCTCGGCTCGATGGCGCCGCTGGAAGTCCGCGACACCGCGGGTCCGACCCCGCTCGCCATCGGCGTGCCGAAGTCGCCTGACCGGGACCCACTGACGGTCCGCATCACCGGCCTGCCGCATTTCGGCGAGGTGCAGGTCGATGGCCGGCCGGTGCAGCCCGGCGCCACGTTCGCCGCCGAGCGGATCGCCGGGGCGACCTACAAGCCGGAGCTTGGCCGGACCGGGCCGGTCGGCACGTTCGACATCCTGGTGGAGGGCAGCAGCGGCAGCGTGCCGGGCAGCATGGCGGTCAGCGTCGTCCACCTGAACCGCCCGCCAGTCGTCGAGCCGCCGCGTCGGCTGCGCATCTATACCGGCGGCCTTGACATACGGCGCCCCGAAAGCCCCGACGGCGATCCTCTGACGGTCCTGGTGACCGCCCTGCCGCGTGGGCTGGTGCGGAACGGGCTGTCTGCGGTGCGGCTGGGCGACCATCTGCCGCCGGAGGCGTTGCCGCTGCTGGCGTTCGTGCCGGAGCCGGGCTTCGCCGGGGCGGCAGGGAGCTTCGGCTACCAGGTTGACAACGGGCGAGGCAGCGCCGTGTCCAGCGCCGTCGAGCTTGACGTGATGGACGCTTCGGAGGCAGCGGGGCAGATAGCCGAGGCCGCGCTGTGGGACCGGGTACGGACCAGCACGCACGCCGAGGACCTGGACGCCTTCACCCGTTTTTATCCGAATTCGCGGTTCGGGACTGCCGTCGCACAGCGCCGGATGGACCTTGCCGGGCACGGGGACGAGCCGCCTGCTGCAAACGTTGCACGGGCTGACCGGTCACTGGCGTCCCTCCAGGCAACACCCGCAGCCCCCGACGTTGCGCGGCCGGCCCTGCAACGGCTGGCCCTGCAGCTGCCGGCCCAGCCATCACAGCCCGAAGTTCCCAAGCCCTCCCCTCCCACGCCGAAGCCTGACGCAACCTTGGGGACTGATGCCACGGCAAAGTCTGATGGCATGCCAAAGTCTGATGCCACGGCAAAGTCTGGGGAGCGGGACTGTCCGACCTGTCCCGTGCTGGTCGGCGTCCCCGGCGGCAGCTTTGTCATGGGCCTCGGCGCAAAAGATCCTGCCGCCCTGCCGCAGCACCGCGTCACCCTGCGGCCGTTCGTGATGGGCCAGACGCCAGTCACCATCGCCGACTGGAACGCCTGCCAGGCCGATGGCGGATGCGGCCCGGCCCCGCACATGAGCGTGGCGGACGATGCGACCCCGCTGCACAATGCGAGCTGGGACGATGCCCAGCAGTACCTCGCTTGGCTGTCCCGCGTGGCTGGGCGCCCCTACCGGCTGCCGACCGAGGCCGAGTGGGAGTATGCGGCCCGCGGCAAAGCCTCTACGCGTTACCCGTGGGGCGACCAGCTCGGCGTCGGCTTGGCGAACTGCGCGGATTGTGGCGGCCAGCAGGACCCGCACGCCCCGGCGCCGGCACTGGCCTACCAGCCGAACTCGTTCGGCCTGTATGGGATGTCCGGCGGGGTCGCCCAATGGGTGCAGGACTGCTGGTTCCCGACTTACGCCGGCGCATCGCTGGAGGGAACGGCACGGGAGGCCCGCGGCTGCTCCCAGCATGTGCTGCGCGGCGGCTCTTTCCGCTCAACGCACGACGATATCACGCCCACTGCCCGCAACCGGTATGACGCATCGGTCCGCTACTTCACTAACGGTTTCCGCGTGGCGCGGAACGCCGAATAGCGCGGCAGCCGGGACCTGCTGCTTGCTTTCCGGATGCCGGATCAATTCAATTACATGATCGGAACGTAGAACGTATGGTTAGGGTTCGAATGCATCGAGGTTGCGTCGCAGCGGCCATGATCGCTGGGCTGCTCCTGGCCATGCCAGCCGTCGTGCGGGCGGAGCAGCATACGATGCCTGAGGACGCACGGGTTCACATCCTCTGGCCGGAGGACGGGCAGGTCATTCACGGCGCGTTCTGGTTGCGGATGGGGCTGTCCGGCGCAGGCATCGCGCCTGCGGGGGTGGCCAAGGACGGGACTGGCCACCACCACATCCTCATCGATGCGCCCTTGCCCAACCTGGACGAACCGATCCCGAACGACCGCAACCACCTGCATTTCGGCATGGGCCAGACCGAGGTCCGGCTCGACCTGCCGCCGGGCCAGCATACCCTGCAGTTGCTGCTGGGCGACGAGAACCATGTGCCGCACCACCCGCCCTTGTACTCAAAGCCGATCACCGTGACCGTTGTCCGGTGACTGCGTAGCAATGGCTGAATGAGCATGAGGACGCCACAGATGATGAGATCCAGCTTTATGACGGCCCTTGCCGCTGCCGCCGTGCTGGGGGCTGGCGCTGCAATGGCGCAGGGTGCCCCCTCGCCGGCTGCTAGGGTCCGCGTTCCGGCGCCGCGGGATGCCTACGTCTATATCGGCAGTCCCGCCAATGGCGCCGTTTTGCCCCCTGGCCCGATCAAGGTCTGGTTCGGCACGCGGAACTTTGGCGTCGCGCCGGCAGGGGTCGTGAAGGCCAACACCGGACACCACCACTTATTGATCGACGTGCCGATGCCGCCGTTGAACGAGCCGATCCCGAATGACCGCAACCACCTGCATTTCGGCATGGGCCAGACCGAGACCTTCATAGACCTGCCACCCGGTAAGCATACGCTGCAGTTGCTGATGGGCGACGCCGACCATGTCCCGCACGATCCGCCCGTGGTCTCGCGGCCGATCACGATCACAGTGCGGGCGGCACGGGCCGCGTCCTGATGCGGCCTGCCTGAACCTTGCTGCCCGGCTTCGCTGCGGCGTTGGATTGGGGCCGGCCTACCGGCATAGCCGGGGCTCGTGGTCCCCGGCTGGCGAACCTCGGCAGGCTCACGCGGCCTGTCACACCGATGACCTGGAGCCATGGCAGGCTGCGCAAGCCTGCTTGTGCCAACCGCCTTCCGCTCTGACCCTCGCGATGCTGCACCCAATCCGCCGCCGTCACTGCGACCCGGCCTCGGCGCGGCATCAGGGGGGGATGCGTGGGTTGCGGTTCCGGTCTTGCACCTCCTGGATTGCCGCGTCGCAATGACGGATGGGGCAATGACGAGCGAAGGCGCGGGCACACCGATCAGTGAGGATGGGCTTTGGCGATCGGCGTTGCCTTTACGCGTAAGCCTTGTGACGCTTGTCTAGCTGCCGCGATAGGTGGAGTAGGCGCCGGGGCTGACGAGCAACGGGATGTGGTAGTGCGCCTCCGCCTCGGCGATGCCGAAACGGACCGGGACCATGCCCAGGAACGGCGGCTCACCCAGCGCCGTCGCGGCAAAGTAGGATCCGACCTCAAAGCGCAATTCATAATGCCCGATCCGCAACGGTGCGCCGTGCAGCAAGGGTTGGGCCGTGCGCCCCTGCGCATCGGTCACGGCCGTTGCCAGGGGCACAGGCTGCCCGCCGCCGACCTCGAACAGCGCCACCGCGACCCCGGCGGCCGGACGGCCCACCGCGGCGTCGAGGACGTGCGTGGTGAGCGAACCGTGCACGACGGGGGCGCCGGGACCCTCGACCCGGTCCACCAGACGCAGCCGGGTGATGCGGCCGACCTCCTCCAGCGCCGTCGCCTGCTCGGCCGCCGGGTCGAGGTCCAACCGGCGCCGGAACTGCTGCAGCAGCGAGGACCGGGTATGGCGGCGCACGCAGACGATGAACGGCAGGCCGAAGCGCGCGCGGTAGGCGGCATTCAGCGCGGCCAGGTCCTCGGCGGGACGGTCGAGGCCCAGGGCGCGCTGCTCGGCCGCCGAGGCGTCGCCCACCGTGCCCGCGAGCGCCGCGGCGCCCGACAACTCCGGATGCCCGCGCAGGAATCCGGCGACCCCTTCGGGCGGCGCAGCGCGCACGGTGTCCAGCATCGCCGCATGCAGCGCCGCGACGGTGGCGAACGGCCGGGCCGCGGCGGCCTGCTCGGCGACCCAGGGCGCGTCCTCGAAGATGCCATCGAGGGCGGCGGCGAAGTCCGGCGCGGGCATGGCATTCAGGTCGTCGAGCATCACCGCCATCGCGTCAGGTCCCCCACCGTTCTCGGCTTGCCAAGCAACGCCCATGCCGCCAGCCTCGCCGCAGGAGGCGTCATGTCCGATTACGACCTTATCATCCGCGGCGGCACGGTGGTGACCGAGAGCGACCAGTTCCGTGCCGACGTGGGCGTGCGCGGCGGGCGCATCGCGGCGCTGGCGGAGCGGCTGGACGGCGGCGCCGATCTTGGTACGCCCGTGCTGGACGCCACCGGCCTGCTGGTGCTTCCCGGCGGCGTGGACAGCCACTGCCACATCGAGCAGCTGCAAGACGGTGGCGGCGCGGACGAGGAGACGTTCGCCACCGGCAGCACCGCCGCCCTGGCCGGCGGCACCACGAGCGTCGTCACGTTCTCCACCCAGTTCAAGGGCGCGGGCGTGCTCGGGCCGCTGGCGGAGTATCATCGCCGGGCGGCGGCGGGTGCGATGGTGGACTATGCGTTCCACCAGATCATCACCGACCCGACCGATGCGGTCATCCACGACGAACTGCCGCAGGTGGTGGCGGGCGGCGTGCGCAGCCTCAAGGTCTTCCTCACCTATGACCCGCTGCGGCTGGACGACCGGCAATACCTGGCCGTGCTGTCGGCGGCGCGCCGGCTGGGCTGCCTGGTGACGGTGCATTGCGAGAACTACGACGCCATCGCCTGGCGCTCGGCGGCACTGCTGGCGGCGGGCCGGACGGCGCCGAAGTATCACGCCTGGTCGCGGCCTCCGGTGGTGGAGCGCGAGGCGACGCACCGCGCCATCGCCCTGGCCGAGTTGGTCGATACGCCAATCGAAGTCTTCCATGTGTCTTGCCCCGAAGCGGCCGAGGAGATCGCCCGCGCGCAGGCCCGCGGCGTGCGGGTCTGGGGCGAGACCTGCCCGCAGTACTTCGTGCTGGGCGCTGCCGACATGGATCGCCCCAGCTTCACGACCGCGTTCGAAGGTTCGAAGTTCATGTGCAGCCCGGCCCCGCGCGACGCCGCCGCGGTCGCCGGGCTATGGCAGGCCGTGCACGCCCGCACGCTGGAGGTGGTCAGCTCCGACCACAGCGGCTGGAGCTACGCCGGGCCGCGCGGCAAGGCGGTGGCCGGGGTGGACGCGCCGTTCACCGCCATCCCGAACGGCGTGCCGGGCCTGGCCGCCCGCCTGCCGCTGCTGTGGAGCGAGGGCGTGGCCACGGGGCGCATCACCGCCTCCGACTTCGTGCGCCTGACGGCCGGGCAGCCCGCTCGGCTGTTCGGCCTGCACGCCAAGGGCCGCATCGCGCCGGGCGCCGACGCCGACCTGGTGCTATGGGACCCGCACCGCCGCACCCGGCTGACCAACGCGCTGATGCAGCACGCCATCGACTACACGCCCTATGAGGGCATGGAGGTCACGGGCTGGCCGGTGGCGACCATCCGGCGCGGTGCGGTGGTGATGCGGGACGGCGTGGTGCAGGCCGAGCCCGGCAGCGGGCGCTACTTGCCGGTGCCGGCCTACGACATGATCCGGCCCCGCGGCGTGCTGCCGGACGGGTTCGACGCGGCGGCATTCTGCTGACCCCCGGCGCGACTCCAGGGCCAGGCACGGCCTACCTCGCCGGACCCGACGTGTTCCTGCCCGACGCGTTGGCCCATGCACGGCGCAAGCTCGACATCTGCGCCCGGCACGGCATCCAGGGCCTGGCGCCGGCGAACGAGGACATCGCCGGGCTGCACGCCTTGCCCGACGCGGAAGCCTGGGCGGCGATCTATGGCAAGGACATCGCCATGATGGAGGGCTGCGCCATGGTGATCGCCAACCTGACGCCATTTCGCGGCCCCTCGGCCGACAGCGGCACACTGATAGAGGTCGGCTGGTTCCTGGGGCGCGGCCGGCCGGTGTTCGGCTACTCCAACACTGCGACCCCGTTTGCCGAGCGCAGCCGGCGGCAGGTGCTGGCGGTGCCGGACCCGATGCCGGGCCTGGCCGTCGAGGGCTTCGGCCTGCCCGACAACCTGATGATCCCTGGGGCGGTGCTGCAGGGCGGCGGCCATGCGATGGTGCTGCCGGCAGATGGCCAGGACCGCCCGTTCGACGCGCTGGACGTGTTCGAGGCCTGCGTCGCCCTGGCTGCCCGCAGCCTGCGGGCTGGGCGGTCGTCCATGGGGTGACCCCGCTTCGCTCTTTCCCCCTCTAGGCTATGGCGGCCATACGTATCGGGAACGGTTCAGGTCGGTGTTGGCGTGGGTTTGGTGAGTTAGGATAATCTTGGCGGGTTTGATGACCGGCGTTTGCGCCACGTTGAGCCGTTCCCCATGCGTGCGTTGCAGGCCCAGCCCAGCCGCATGCTTGCGCTGGGACACCCAAACTCCGTCCGCATCGCCTGACCACAGGCCAGGGGTGGGGTTGTTGGGTCCACTTAAGCGATCGGCGCAACAACGCCACGGCATGCCATAGCCAGCGCTTCACGCCCGCGATCGTCAGCACGGCCTCGTCCAGGTGCCAGGTGTCGCCGGGCGCGGGCAGCCTGCGGCGGATCTCGTTCGCAAAGCCCTGCCCGACCCTCAGCGCACACTGGCGCCCGTTGATCCGCGTTGCGGCTCAATCGTGGCTGACGATGATGAACCGCCCAACCAGCTCACCCCCATGACGCAGACCGATTGGCAGCCAAGTTGACGGTGCCGGGCTGCCGCAGTCGCTGCAGACGACGCCGGGTGCGAAGAAAACATGCAGGCCGATCAGGGCGCCGATCAAAGTTTGACCATCCTGCAAAACGATCCGGCGCTCTCCGGGCTGCCTGAGTGGCACGACGTTTGCGAAGGTTACCCGTGATGTTTCTCCACTAGCCGGGAACCGCGCATGGCCTTGATGGATGTGCCGCTTATTGACATATCGCCATTCCTCACCGGGTCGGACGAGGGCAAGCAGCGCGTCGCCAGGCAGGTCGGCCAGGCCTGCCGCGACATCGGCTTCCTGGTGATTTCCGGCCACGGGGTGCCAGAGGACCTGATCGACGCCACCCGTACTGTTTCGGCCGAGTTCTTCGCGTTGCCGAAGGAGGAGAAGCTTCGCAGCAAGCGCCCGGCCGACGATCAGGTGCGCGGCTACAGTGCGGTGGGCAACGAGGCGTTGGCGGCCAGCCTTGGCGACGAGACGCCCCCCGACCTGAAGGAGTCGCTCAGCATCGGGCCGACCGACGTGCCGCTGGATGACCCTTACTACACCAATGACCAGGCCGGCCCGCACTTTGCTCCGAATGTTTGGCCGCCGGCGCCTGTCGCGCTCCGTGAAACGTGGACCCGGTACTTCGCGGCGATGGAGACGCTGGCGACACGGCTGATGCGCATCTTCGCATTGGCACTCGATTTGCCCGAGCACTACTTCGACAGCAGGGTCAACCGCCATATCAGCATGTTCCGGGTGCTGAATTATCCAAGCCAGAACGATGTCCCGCTCGACCGCCAGTTGCGGGCCGGGGCACACTCCGACTACGGCAGCCTGACCATCTTGCGCCAGGAGAACCGACCCGGCGGCTTGCAGGTGCGCAACCTGTCCGGCGAGTGGGTCGATGTGCCGGCCGTGCCAGGGACGTTCGTGGTCAACATCGGCGACCTGATGGCGCAATGGACCAACGATCTCTGGATTTCCACGGTGCACCGGGTGGTCAACCCGCCGCGCGACCTCGCGGCGGACAGCGCGCGCATGTCGTTGGTGTTCTTCCACCAGCCGAATTACGACGCGATGGTGTCGTGCCTCGATGGCTGCGCCACGCCTGGCAGGCCTGCCAAGTATCAGCCGGTCAGCTCCGGCGACCACCTGCTCAGCAAGTTCGTCAAGCAGACCACGGCGGCCTCGGCGCAGGCATCCTGATGTGAAGGTCGGGCTGTCCATTCCCATCGGCAACAACGGGTGGCTGCTGCCGGCCAAGTTCCTCCCAATGGACGACTGCCGCCTAGGCCCACTGCCGCAGGCGCCGGTACAGTTGAGCTGCGCCGGGTCGAGCGATGCCGGCATGGCGTTCTCGACCGCCTATGTCGATTACTGCCCGGCGAGGTGGCGGCAGTGCGGGGCACAGAGGGGGTGATGCTGGTGTTCGACGATTTCATGCAGGGCATCGCGCAGGTCGCCGACTGCATTCAACCCCTGATGCGCACCCGGCCGCGCATCGCCGCAACGGCGCACGCCGCATGAGCGCCGACCGCATGACGCCGGGCCTGCCGCAGCGCGGAACAAAGGCGGGCGTGACGCTGCCAGCCCGGCCGGAGCCGCTTGGCTTCGTGCCCCGCGAGAGCGCATTAGTGGTGGTGGACATGCAGAACGCCTATGCGTCGAGGGGCGGCTATCTCGACCTCGCCGGCTTCGACGTGTCGGGCGCAGCGTCGGCCATTGCGGGGATCAACAAGGCTGTTGCGGCCGCGCGGGCGGCCGGGATGCAGGTCGTGTTCCTCCAAAACGGTTGGGACAAGGACTACCGCGAGGCTGGCGGCCCAGGGTCGCCGAACTTCCATAAGTCCAACGCGCTGAAGACGATGCGCCGGCAGCCGGAATTGGCGGGAACCCTGCTCGCCCGCGGCGGCTGGGATTACGAGCTGGTCGATGCGCTGCACCCGGAATCCGGTGACATCATCATCCACAAGACGCGCTACAGCGCGTTCTACAACACCAACTTCGACAGCATGCTGCGGGCACGAGGCATCCGGACCCTGGTTTTCACCGGGATCGCCACAAACGTCTGCGTGGAATCGACGCTGCGGGACGGATTTTTCCTGGAGTATTTCGGGGTGGTGCTGGCCGACGCGACGCACCATGCGGGGCCTGACTTCATCCAGCAGGCGTCGCTTTATAACATCGAGACGTTTTTCGGCTGGGTCAGCACCGTCGCCGACTTCTGCGGCGCCGTCGGCCAGCATGAAGGGGACGCCGTATGAGCAAGACCGCCATCGTTCCGCCCGGGTCCGGCAAGCCGCTGGCGCCATATTCGCCGGGCGTGCTGGCCGATGGCGTCATCTACGTGTCCGGCACGCTGCCATTCGACAAGGACAACAACGTCGTCCACGTCGGGGATGCCGCAGCGCAGACCCGGCATGTGCTGGAGCTGATCAAGTCGGTGATCGAGGCGGGCGGCGGCACCATGGAGGACGTATGCTTCAACAGCATCTTCCTGCGCGACTGGTCCGATTATGCCGCACTGAATGCCGTGTACGCCGATTATTTCCCTGGCGACAAGCCCGCCCGCTACTGCATCCAATGCGGCCTGGTGAAGCCGGACGCGCTGGTCGAGATCGCCACGATCGCGCACATCGCCAAGGCCTGACGGGATGGCGTCGCTGTCCTACGTGAACATCTTCGCCAGGGACATCGAGGCGCTCAGCGGGTTCTATGGGTCGGTGTTCGGCTTTGCCGACATCCCGGCCATCCGGTCGCCGATCTTCGTGGGCCTCAGCACGGGGCAGAGCTGCATCGGCTTCAACGCGCGGGACGCCTACGGGCTGCTGAACCTGGCCGACCAGGCGGACACGGCCGGGGTGAAGTTCCTGCTCAACATCGACGTTGGCAGCGAGGCCGAAGTTGACCGGCTGATCCCGGTTGCGGTCGAGCGCGGCGCCGTGTTGGTGAAGCCGGCCTACCGGACCTATTACGATTGGTACCAGGCAGTCCTGCTGGACCCTGAGCAGAATGTGTTCCGCATCAACCACGTGCTGTCACGAGCAGCGCAATCATCCGGAGGCCGAGCATGACAGGCAGGCTTGCCTTATCGCTGCTGATAGCGGCTGCAATGGCCACACCCGCCGCTGCGGACGACTTCACGCTCTCCGCACCGCCCAAGATCGCTTTCATCTACTTCAACGCAAAGAACGATGGTGGCTGGACGCAGGCGTTCGAGGAGGCGCGGCTGAAGCTCGAGACGGCGTTGGACACCCGGATTCCCTACGTCGAGAACATCCCGGAAGACGCGGTCAAGATACGCCCGGCGGCTGACCAGTTCATCGCGCGGGGCTACGACATCGTCATCGGCACGGCGTTCGGTTATTCCGACACCTTCAAACAATTGGCCGAGAAATACCCCAAGGTGGCGTTCCTCGACGGGTCGGGCACGGTCAACGGCCCCAACCTGCAATCCTTCTATGGCCGTACCTACGAAAGTCAGTACCTGTGCGGCATGGCGGCAGCCTCGGTGTCGAAGACCGGCAAGCTCGGCTTCGTCGCGGCACACCCGTTCGGCGTGGTGAACTGGACCATCAACGCCTACGAACTCGGTGCGCAGCAGGTCAACCCAGATGCCACGACCACGGTGATCTTCACTGGCGAGTGGGACAACCCGGTGAAGGAGCGCGCCGCGGCAACGGCGCTGGCCGACCAGGGGATCGACGTCATCGGCCAGCATGTCGATACCCCGACGCCGCAGATCGTGGCGCAGGAACGCGGCCTGTACGGCACCGGGCACCACCGGGACTTCCGCCAGTTCGCACCCAAGGCGACCGTGTGCTCCTCGGTGTGGACCTGGGACAAATTCCTGGTTCCCGAGATCAAGCGGGTCGAAGCCGGCCATTGGGCCACGCTGCCGTTCGGCGCATTCCCTGGCATCAAGGATGGCGGCACCGACATCGCCTGCTGCGGCCCGGCGGTGCCCAAGGATGTCGCGGACAGGATCATGGCCGAGCGCACCGCGATCATCGGCGGCAAGCAGGTCTATGCCGGCCCGCTCAGCGACCGTGACGGCACCCTTCGCGTGCCCGCCGGCCAGGTGCTGAGCGACGCCGACCTTTGGAAGATGGATTGGTTCGTGAAAGGCGTGACTGCCGAGAAATAGCCGATCCCGCCGTGCGCCCGCCCGCGCTGCAGATGCGCGCCATATGCAAAAGCTTCGACGGGTTCACGGTTCTCGACAACGCCGAGTTCACGGCGGCGCGTGGCGAGGTTCATGCGCTGCTGGGCGAGAATGGCGCGGGGAAGTCCTCGCTGATGAACATCGCCGCCGGGCTGTATTTGCCGGAGGCCGGGTCGGTGGTGCTGGACGGCGCCGAGCGCCGGTTTTCCGGGCCGAGGGAGGCGGCCGCGCACGGGATCGGCATGGTGCATCAGCACTACAAGCTCGCGCGTCCGCTGACGGTCGCGGAGAACGTGTTGCTGGCGGTGCCGCGTGGAGGGTTCCGGTCCGGGCTGAAGCGGATCGAGGCCGAGATTGCCGACCGTGCCGACGCCCTCGGCCTGCCGATCGATCCGCGCCGCACCGTGGGTAGCCTGTCCGTCGCCGAGCAACAGCGGGTGGAAATCCTCAAGGCGCTGATCGGCGGCGCCAGCATCCTGATCCTCGACGAGCCGACGGCCGTGCTGACGGACAGCGAGGGCGAGCGGCTGCTGGAAACGATGTGCCGGTTCGCCGCGTCTGGCGCCGCGGTGGTGCTGGTGACGCACAAGCTGCGCGAAGTCACGGTGTTTGCCGACCGGGTTACGGTGATGCGCGGCGGCCGCACGGTCGCCACCCGCGATCCCGGGGGCATGACGGACCGGGAGCTGACGGACCTCGTGGTCGGCGCAGCCTCGCAGCCGCCGATCCGCGCCCGGCGCAGGCCCGGCGCGATACGGCTGGCGTTGCAGGGGCTGCGGTGCACCCGCCCGGACGGGCATGTCGCCGTCCCTGGGCTCGATCTGCAGGTGCGGGCAGGCGAGATCGTCGGCCTCGCCGGCATCGGCGGCAACGGGCAAACCGAGCTGATGCAGGCGCTGACCGGCATGCGCCCGCCGCTCGCCGGGCGCATCATGCTGGACGGCGCCGGCGATATCGCCGCCCGCGCGCCATACCAGCGCCGCGGCCTGGGCATCGCCGTGATCCCCGCCGATCGTGCGTCGTTCGCCCTCGCGGGGCCGCTGTCCATTGCCGAAAACTACGCCGCCGGTGGGCTGGTCCGGGGCTGTTACGGCGGCATGTTCAGGCTCCGGCGCCAGCGCATGCGGGACGACACCAGGGCTGCGGTGCGGGAGTTCAACGTGCAGGGTGTGCGGAGCCTCGGGCAGAAGGCGGCGCTGCTCTCCGGCGGCAACGCGCAGAAGCTGGTGCTGGCGCGGGAGTTCGCCGGCCAGCCGCGCCTGGTCCTCGCGCACAGCCCGTGCCGCGGCCTGGATGCCCACGCCGCCGCCGACGTGCAGCGCCGGCTGCTGGCCGCGCGTGAGGCTGGCGCCGCGGTGCTGCTGGTCAGCGATGACCTGGAGGAGGTGCTGGCGCTATCGGACCGTGTCGGCGTGCTCAACCGTGGCCGTCTGGTGACGCTGCTCGATGCCCCCGCGGACCGGCAGTCCATCGGTCAGGCCATGGTCGGCCATGCCTGACGGCTCGCCCACCCTGACGGGCACGCGTGCGACGCCGCGGCGCCGGCCGCGCTACGCCCTCACAATGCGCGAGGTGCCGCCGGGGTGGTTGCGCGCCGCGGTGCTGTCGCTCGCGGTGGTGGTCGGCATCGTGGTGTCCGCCCTGGCGCTGATCGTGGCCGGCGTGCCCGGCGAGGACTTGGCCGAGGAGTTCATCGTCAACACCCTATCCAATCCGGACAGCCTGCGCGCGATTCTGACCCAGGCGACGCCGCTGGCGCTGATGGGGGTTGCAGGGGCGCTCGCGTTCCGGGTGGGGTTCTGGAACCTCGGGCTGGAGGGCCAGATGATCCTGGGCGCGATCTTCGGTACCTGGGTCGCGCTGCACGGGGCCAGCCTGCCGGGCGCGCTGCTGTGGGTCATGGCCTTGGCAGCGTGCGTCGGCGGCATGCTGTGGGCGCTGATCCCCGCGCTGCTGCGGCTGCGGCTGGGCGTCAACGAGGTGATCGCGACGCTGCTGCTGAACTACGTGGCGCAGAACGTTCTATTCTTCTTGATCTTTGGGACGTGGCAGGACCCCGTTGACTCCTTCCCTCACTCGCCGCCGTTCCCCGCCGCCGCGCGGCTGCCGGAACTGGGCGGTGTCGGAGTGGCGTTGGGGATCGCGGTCGTGGTGGCGGTCACCGCTTGGTGGATGACCGTCGGCACGCGGCCGGGGCTGTACATGAAGTTCGTGCAGGCCAATCCGGGCATGGCAAAGGCCGTCGGCATTCCCGTGCGTTCGACCATGCTGATGGCCGTGCTGCTGTCGGGGGCCGTCGCCGGGCTTGGCGGGTTCTGCATAACGGCCGGCGAGGAAGGCCGCCTGACCCAGTCATTCTACGCCGGGTATGGCTTCTCCGGCATCCTGATCGCGTTCCTGGCGGGCAACAGCCCATTGGCGGCCTTGCCGGTTGCGGTGGCGATGGCTTGGCTGTTCGTTGCCGGGCAGAGCCTGCAGGTGTTCTACCAAGTTCCGACCGCGATGGTCGAACTGATCCAGGCCATCATCGTGATCTGCGTCGCCGCGTCGGAGTTCGCGGTACGGCATCGCTTGCAGCGCGTGCGGTGATGCAGTTCCTCGCGGGCTGGCTGGCCAATTCGCCGGACGCCGCTGCGCCGTATGCCTTGGCGGCACTCGGGCTGATCATCAGCGAGCGGGCCGGCGTGCTGACCCTCACGGCAGAAGGCTTGATGCTGATCGGCGCCGTCGCCGCAGTCGGCTGCGAGCTAACGTTGGGCGGCTACCCATTGGCCGCCCTGCTGGCGGCGGCGGCGGCGGCCTCCGTGGTATCCCTGCTGTTCGCCGTCCTGGTCGTGACGTTGCGGGTGAACCAGGTGATCGCTGGTTTGGTCATGGTGTTCTTTTGCCAGGGCTTGTCCACTATGCTCGGCACCCGGCTCGGGTGGCAGAACCAGCCGGTTGCGGGGATGCTTGGCGTGTTCGTCCCGGGCCTGACAAGCATCGCCATCATCGGTCCGATCCTGTTCGGGCAGACGGTCGTGACGTACCTGACCGTGCCGATCTTCGTCGCCGTCGATTTCGTGCTGCGGCGGACGATGCCGGGCTTGCGGCTGCGCGCGGTCGGTGAAAACCCGGAGGCGGCCGATGCGGCGGGCGTGTCCGTTCCGCTGACGCGCTATGCCGCGATCATTGCCGGCGCGGCGCTGGTGGGGTTGGCGGGCGGGCTGCTCTCGGTGGGCGGGGTCAAGATGTGGTTTCCAGGGATGGCGGGCGGTCGCGGCTGGATCGCGGTGGCGCTGGTGATCTTCGCCCGCTGGCGGCCGTGGCGGGCACTTATTGGCGCGCTGCTGTTCGGCGGCATCGAGTCGCTGGTGCCGCGCATCGCTGCCGCCGGCATCCAGGCGCCGCACTACTTCATGCTGATGGCGCCGTACCTGGTGACGCTGGGCGTGATGATCTGGACGGCGGTGAGCAGCAAGCCCGGCAGCGCCGCCGAACCAGGGGCACTGGGCTTGGCGTTTGTCCGCGAGGAGCGGCGCTGATGCAGGACCCGGCCGTGCGATCACCGCTCGCCTTCGACTGCGTTGGGCCGGAGGATGCGCCGGTGCTGCTGCTGTCGGCCGGGCTTGGCGGCCTGGCGGCTTACTGGACGCCGCAGCTCGACGTGCTGACGGCCGATCACCGGGTTGTGCTGCTCGACCATCGCGGCACCGGGCGCAACCGCGGCCCGCTGCCGGACCGGCTCACCATTGCGGACATGGCGCAGGATGCGCTGGCCGTGCTGGACCAACTCGGCGTCAGGCGATGCCGGTTCATGGGGCATGCGATCGGCGGATTGATCGGGCTGACCATGGCCCTGATGCGCCCGGCGCTGATCGAGCGAATGGTGCTGGTCAACGCATGGGCGCGCACCAGCCTGCATACCGCGCGCTGTTTTCGGACCCGCACCGACCTGCTCGACCACGTTGGCGTGGAGGCATTCTTGCGGGCGCAGCCGATCTTCCTGTTTCCCGCCAACTGGCTGGTGGCCCATGCCGGGCGCATCGCCGCGGAGGAAGCAGCGGCCCTGGCGCATTTCGCGGGTGCGGCCAATACGCGCAGCCGTATCGGCGCGGCACTGGGCTTCGATATCGAAGCGTCGTTGGGGGGGATTGCCACGCCAACGCTGGTGGTGGCCGCGCGGGACGACGTTCTGGTGCCGTCGGATTGTTCGGTGCAGCTGGCGGCGGGGCTGCCGCAGGGCCGGCTTGCGATGCAGGCCTATGGCGGCCATGCCTGCAATGTCACCGAAGCCGATGAGTTCAACGGGCTTTGCTTGCCGTTCCTTCTGGGATGACCGCCGCGTGCCACTCCGCCAGCAAGTCGGCGGAGTGGACCACCAGCCCCAGGTGCAGCGAGATCATCGCCAGCGCCGCATGTTCCAAGTAGTCGTCTGTGCCGCGCACGAGGTCGCTCGGCACCACCACGCGGTACGTCCGGTTGGCAGCGTCGAACGCTGCGTTCAGGATGCAGCAATCCGTAAAGCCGCCGTTCAGCACCACGCTGCGCACGCCCATGTTGCGGAGCAGGAAATCGAGGTCGGTCGGGTAAAAGGCCGACAGCCGCCGCTTGGTTTCGACGGTGAGGTCGCCTGGCTCCACGGCGGTGACGAACTCCGTCCAGCGCGTGCCTTCTATGGCATGCGCATCGCTGTTCGGTATGGCGCCGACATGCAGCGGAAAGGTGCGGCGCCAGGCCGCCGGTATGCCGGCGAGGTCATCGACCCCGGAGCGGCGGAGCACGGAGCGCACATGGATAATCGGCACGCCGATCCGTCGCGCCGCTGCATGGAACGCGTTGATCGGCTCCACCAGATTGCGCGCCCGCGGTGCCGGGCAGGGGCAATCCGGGCTGTCGTCAAGATGTCCCCGGTGCATGTCGATCGACACCACCGCCGTATGCCTGGGGTCCAGATGGTCGGCGAACTCCTCGCCGACGTCCCGCATGTTTCCATAGACTTGCGCCCGCACCAACTACTCCTGAGTGTCGATTGATTGCCCGCTGCCCGATCAGCAGCGTAGCATCGGGACGCGTCGCTGTATCGTCTCTCCACCAAGGCTGATCCTCCACGGTTTCCGTGGACGGGTTACGCTCTGCCTGGTGCCAGCCATACCTGGCACTTGGCCCCGTCACGTCCGACCCTGATGCACCAAAGCAGCGGAAGAACCCCAGATCGTCGCGCAGCAACTCTCAGCTTGCCATCAAAACGGAAGCCGTCTTGCCATCGGAACACCCCGATATCGGTCGGCGACCGCGTAGTTCTCGACTGGAGAGAGCATAAGGCTACTCCTTTCTGATCGCACGGTTGCTGAACCGGGCGTTGCCGAGCCCGGTGCCGATGGTCATCACGCCCCAGTGCCCGACGTCCCGCATGAAGGGCACCTCGCTCAGCCCTTGCACCACCGCGTCGTTGTGCATCAGCACCGTGGTTTCGTGGCCGTCGATCGTCGGGATAGCATTGCGGAGCAGTTGGGGCAGGTTGAAGCTCTTGTGCTCCCAGTCGCCCGGGAGGTTGTGCCCGCCCTTCTCGATGGAGCCGTCCTCCCGGATCAACCCGGGGCAGCCGAGGCCGATGAACGGGGCGAGCCGAAGCCCGCGCTTGCCGGCCCGTCTGATCGCTGCCTCGAGCATGCCGGTCATGCGCTCGACCGCCTCGTTCCGGCTCGGCTCGTCGTCGGCGTGCCGCCATAGCTCGGACTTGCAGACCCTGCTGCGGGACAGGTCTGCCGCCTTGGCCTGGTTCAGCTCGACGATGCCGACCCGGATGTTCGAGCCGCCGATGTCCACGGCCAGGATGCTGTCATGCCCGGAAAAGATCCAGGACGGCGCCAGGTGGATGCAGCCGATCAGGCCGGCCTCGTCCGGGTCGTGCCGGATCGGCTGCAGCTCGATGTCGAGGCCTGCGGCCTTCAGCAGCCCGGCCGTCCGGCCAATCGCCAGTTCGCCGATGCGGCTTGCCCGCAGGCCGCCGCCAACGACGATGCGCTGCGTGCCCCGCCACTCCTTCAGGCGCATGATCCGCCGGATCACCACGGTGAATTCCTGGGCGAAGTCCTCGATCGTGCCGAGCACCACGCCGGCCGCCAGCGGATCGCCGTTTAGGATCAGCCGGTCGAGCTTTTTCTTGCTGACATCGGTGCTTGCGACCTCGCCGATTGGATCGTCATCGGCTTGGCGCACGCGCTCGCGTCCGTCCTCGAGGATGGCGCGGAAGGCCCGTCCGCTCGCGCGATCGCCGATGAAGCCGTCCTCGTCGCGCAGCTCGGCGTTGTAGGTTTCGATGTGGACGGCTGTCAGGCGCCCCGCGCCATGACCGGCAAGGCCGAGACTCGTTGATGCAGTTTGGGATGCAGTTTGGGTCGGCATGGTTCGATCAGCCTTCAGGCGAGAGGGAAGCGATTAGACGATCCGCGTCGTCGACACGGCGGATTGGTGCGCTGGTTCACGACGTATCCGTTAATGTCGAACACCACCCGGACGCTTGACGGACGGCCGTCAGGGCCTTGCGGAGCGTTGGGCAGGCGACCGGCTGGCCGTTCTTGATCGCCAAGATGATCTTCGTCGATCCGGGCGTGAACCCGCCCATGGCAGAACCCGCCCAGGGCAGAACTGGCCGCGACGTGTGGCGTGGCCGCAACCTCGTTCCAGCGCGGACAGACGCGGAACGCCCACCCCGTCTTCTTTGCCATCTTCGTACCCCAGATCGCCTGCGGAGTGCTCAGTCACGCCATCTAATAGGATTATGAGATAGGACCTGACAAGTTACTGCCAAGTGAGGCTAATGCAAGTCGGCAAATACCTAATGCACTTATGTGACGCTTACTGTTCAGGCGTGAAGCACATATGGCTTCTTTATGCGATAAGCAACATACTCAATGCCTGTTTTAAGTCGATTTTATAGCTGGTCTTTCCCAGTCCTATGCAGTTTTCTGGCCCAACAGACGGCTCAGACCAGACATCACCGTGGAACCAGAGATCGCGAGAGCTGCCTCATCTCGTCTGCCGCAACGGACGCCATCCGCACTCGACTTGCGAGCGGCAGCCGAGACTTGCATGCTTCTCTGTTCCCCAGAAATCGCAAACGTCCGCAATGTTTCGGCAATCCGACCCGGGCGGCGTCAGCCACCCAGGCCCTGCTTCACGCGAGAACCTGAGCAGCCGCAAGCCTCTGGCATCGCCTCAGTCTGATAACCTCCAAGAACCGGCCAGCACCCTGCAACGCGACAGGCACGCCCGCATGCGGCAGTGCGGCTCCCCCCGGCCGAGAACGGTCAGCGCCGGATCGGCGGCAGCTCGATGTCCAAAGGCGATAGGTCGCCAGCTGCAGATGCAGCCTGCCGGGACGGCTCGGCGCCAGGCTGCGCGGCGGCAAACGGCGCCGGAGCGAGAATGCTCCCGCTCTCCCGGATGCACTCGGCCATGGCCGTTACGGCGGTGCTGGTGCCTGCAAGGTCCAATTGCCACGGCGCCTCGTTCCCGCCGAAGGAAACGGTGGCGGACGCCGCCGCCGTGAACCCGTGCAGCCAAGGCTTGAAGCTGTCGGTCAGGGCGAAATCAAGCGAGGCGCCCTGCCCCGCCCCGGCCAGGCTCAGCGACGGCATCCCGGCAAATGCGACATTGATCCGCACCGGGGTCCGGGGCGTCACCTGCCAAGACGGCTTGCTCAAGACCAGGCGCACCACCCCAGGACGGTCGGCGGTAGCGGTCAGGCGCAGCGTTCCAGGGCCAGCCGGGCCGGACAGCTCGCACGCCGCGTCTGCGCCTGACCCGGCGCTGCTGTTGTTCCAGGCGCTCGATGAGGCTGCCTCCGCGGGTGGCGCACTGCCGGACGCGAGCGCGGCGCTGGCGATGAACAGGAACTGGCCGCTGCCTCGCGGATACTCGATCTGCGCCATGCCGCTGGATTGCCCGGCGACCGACACGGCGGTTCCGGCGCCAAGCAGGGTGCAGCGCCCGTCCTTGACCACGAACGCAACCCAGCTCGGGTCAGCGCGGCGCGGCTCCGCGGCATTGCCCAGCGCAGTAGCCGCCCGCGCGATGACGCACGCCGCCGCCGCCTGGTTCAGGTGGACGCCGGGTTCCTGCGCGCGGACGACGGGGACCGCCGCCACGACGGCGCCAAGCACCGCAGCCGTCGCGATCCAATGCATGGTCTGCTCCATCGCCCTGCGCTTTGGGTCCATGGACCCAAGGTGGATCAACCCCCGGCCGCGTTCCAGGTGTTCCATTCATCAAGCTTTCCGATTGCGGGCACGGAGCGACGCCAGGAACCCGCCTGTCCGACGGCGTGCGCCCAGCCTGCCGCGGTCGCGGACTGCCATATGGTCCCGCCCAGAAGACGCCGCCTTGCCGCCCTGGTCAGGAAACGTCGAAAAGCATGGACAAGTGGTTTTAGATCGGCGTCTTCACCCTTTCCGGCGCAGCCGGGGGCCTCCGGGGGGCTGCTCGGCAAGCTTATCCCCGATATCGGCACGGGCCGCAGCGCGCTGACCCTCGTCGCGGTCGTGGCCTGCTGCTTCGGCGCGATCAGCTTCTGCATCTAGCGGGCGGTCCTGCTCGCGCGGAACTGCTACCCCCGCCGGCAGGCTGGGACGGCGCCGGTGGACACCCTAGCCGGCGCCATCAAGCGCAATGACGGCGGGCGCCGCGTCCCAACCCGTTCTCACCGCCGGCCTGTCCGAGGCGTGGCGGGTGTTCTGCCCGGGCATCACCGGCGGCCTGCTGGGCTTCGCGCTCAGCTTCCACGGAGTCTTGGCCACTTTAGACGACGGGCGAGAGAAACGTGGCGCCGCCCTACGGCGGTGCCTGTGTGTCCAGCCCTGAGGCACGAGAAGTCGCCAAAATCCCACGCCGCATGGAGCCAGGCGCCTGCGATCGTCTCCGCGAGCATGAGCCAGATCAGGCCGATCAGCGCGAGGCAGCCCGCGGATGAGTGCAAGCCGCGCACGGTAAGCAGCACTCGATAGGACAGGCCGCAGCCATCCAACCTTCACTTCATCTGCAACCGGAATCCGTGCACCAGCAGCCGCACCGCGACCGGTATGTCCTCGGGCCTAGACGGCGCCAGCCTGCCGTTAAGCACGATCGTCGCCATGCCTTGCACCAGCGATCGACAGGCGAGCGTGGCGGCTGAGGCTTGCGCGGGCAGTATCTCGGCCACGCGATCAGCGAGGATTTTGTATGTAGCCTGGACCGCCGCCGTGTCGGCGCTGCCGTATTGATGGCTATACATCAGCCGGAACAGGGCCAGGTTCGCGTTGGCGAAGTCAACAAAGGCTATGCCCTGCGCGATCAGGGCCTCGTGGGCATCGTCCCTCTCGTCCGCAGCCGCCAGCGCGTCTCGCAGCCTCTCGAACCCGTGGTTAGCGACGGCGGCCAGCAGCGCGGCCTTGTCCGAAAAGTGGTTGTAGGGCGCCATGGCCGACACGCCCGCCGCCCTCGCAACCGCGCGCAGGCTGGGCTCCTTCCCGTCGGCTTTGAGGATGCCGAGCGCCGCCGCGATCAACGTCTCCCTTGGTCCCGCTGGTGCATCCACTGGACACGACTCCGTTTACACTGTAAACACGTCTACACTGTAAACATGGCTCGGTAGCAGCTTAGACCGCATGAGGATCGTTTGCCCATGACCATGCAGCGCGTGATGAACGGCGTGTATGTCGTCGCGATGGGGACAGCGAACGGCTACCTGATCGAAGGTGAGGACGGCCTGACGCTGGTCGATGCGGGCTTCGCGAAGAAGGAGGCCGCCGTGTTCGAGGCATTGCGGCAGCTCGGTCGCTCACCGCACGATCTGAAGCACCTGATCCTGACACACGGCCACCCTGACCACGTCGGCAGCGCGGCTGCGATCGTGCGGGAGACCGGCGCACGGACCTACATGCACCCGGCTGACACCCCGCTCGCTGAGGGTGGCGGGCCGTTCCGACCGGTGACGCCGGCGCCGGGCCTGCTGCGGCAGATCCTCTGCCGAGTCCTCTACAATCCGAACGAGCGGCTGGAACCGATCGCCATCGATCAAGCGATCAACGATGGGGAGACGCTGCCCATCGCCGGCGGGATCGACGTGATCCATGTGCCCGGGCACTGCGCGGGACAGGTCGCGCTGTTCTGGCGCCCGGGAGGCATGCTGTTCGGGGCGGACGCGTTCATCACCATCATGGGGCTCGGCGATCCGCTCGGGTTCGAGGACCTCGAAGCCGGCCGAGCGAGCCAGCGCAGACTTGCCGGCCTCGCGGTCGAGGCCGTGGGGTTTGGTCATGGAAAGCCGATCACCCGTGATGCCTCAGCCCGCCTGCGGAAGTGGACCGGCGTCGAGGGCCCGGCGTAACGACGATGGTGATCGCCGCGTTGGTGTTGGGAAGCGCTTCGGAGAGAGGCTCTCGGCCACTGGCCTCATTGGGACGCGGCGTTCGCGGAACGCCGGATCGATTGCGCCCGTGACGCCAGCTACCGGTGATGCACGGCGACGCGCCTCGGCCAGGTAACGGTCCGTTCCCGGCGCTAAGCAAACCTCTACAAGTTTGTGCACAGATGAAGACCTAAGCAGGCTTGCGCGGCTTGGCACGGCCGCAGGCCATCTGCGTGACAAGCCGCGCAAGCCTGCTTAGGCCAGCGTCAACTGGTGCTTTACACCCCGTCGTCGGCCGCCCTATACCGTCAGGCGAAAGCTCTAGCCGATGAAGGATACGCCGTCATTGCGAGCCACGCTTGCGGCGTTGCAATTCAGCACGGCTCGCGTGGTCCTCCCCGCTGGATTGCCGCGCCGAAGCCGGTTCGCAATGACGGGCGCGGACCCGGGTGCACAGGTCAGGACGTTCGGCGGTTGGTGATGCGATCCCGTCAAAACCCGGCGTTTCAGAACCGTGACGCAGCCCGGTGATGCTCACATCCCTTGAGCCGGTATGGGACCTGGACGGCCCTTATGGCCCCGAACGCTGGTTTGGGCCGTCGGGACGGTATCGCCAGGTGCTCCTGGCCGGCGAACCTGTCAGCCTCGACCCGAAGGACGGCGAGCTGCACCTGCTGCGCGCCCGCGGGTCCAAATGCGCGCATCCTGGCCCTTGGCCGTTCGGCTTCCGCTTTTGCCCCACCTGCGGCACTCCCTTGCAGCCACCCCCACCGGCCCCGGAGGCGGAGGCCTGGTCCTCGCCCGGCGGCGCCTCCGGCCAGCCTGCCCCGGCCTGCACCGGCACCCCGGACCCGGCGCGGCGCACCGAGCTGCCGATGCCCGGTCCGGCTCGGCTGGACTTCACCGTAGCCGGCACCCCGCCGCGGCTGCTCGCCTTCGACCAGACGACCGGGCGCCTGCATTGCTGGATCGCCGGGCTGTCCGACCCGTTCGAGGGCGGGCGGTGGCGCGAGCTGGCCTACCTGCCCGCCGCGGTGAACCTGCCGCGCTGGAGCTGGAGCGTCGCCGCCTTTGCCGACGGCGTGGCGATGCCGGGGGATGGTGGCCCGCTGTTCGTGTCGCTGCGGCCCCGGTCGGCGGCGGCGTTCGCGGCCAGGACGGCGCTGGGCATCCGGCGCAGCCTGGGCGGCGTCGCGTCCCTGGGCGTCGCGTCCCCAGGCGTCGCATCCCTGGCCGAGGCGGCGCTGCTGCCCGTACTGGCGAACGACGCCCTGGCCGTCGCATTCTGGTCGCCGCAGGTGCAGGAGTGGCAGGCCGTGCCGGTCGTCAACGGCGATGCCGCCGCCGCATCCCAGGTGTTCGCCGCCCCGTCCGTCAACGCCACGGAGGCGTTCTGGACCGGGCAGCACGGCCAGCTCTATGCCCGCATCGAGCGGGGCACGGTCACCTGCAGCTACCGGCCGTGGCGCGACGGGTGGCGGCCGATGCAGGGCCTGCGCCCGGTGCTGTCGCCCAACGGCGTGTTCCACCAGTTGGGCCGGCTGGACGGGCGGCAAGCGTTCGAGGCACTGCTGCCCCCCGGCGCCACGCCGCAGCGCCGCGATTTCGACCGCTACGTCACCAGTTGCGGGGTGGCGTCGTTCAGCCGCATGGCCCGGTTCCGCGAGCCGTGGGAGCCGAAGCGCATCGAGTACCGGGGCGAGGGCGACGCCTTCCTGCTGCCGCTGCTGGCGTTCCAGCCCGACCGCTCCGGCGACCGCGTCCTGGTCGCCCAGTGCTCGCCGCGCAACAGCCTGCTGGGGTTCGTCGAGACCGACGCCGATACCGAGGCCCGCTCCGTGGAGTGCCGGATCATGTTCGCCGGCGCGTCGGTCGCGCTCACCGACTTGCGGGCGACGCTGCGGGTGCGCTCGGCGTGGGACATCGTGCCGTTCGTCTACAGCCGCAACCTGTTCGTGTATGACCTGCCCGGCAACCGCTGCTACCGCTGGCCCCTGGCTGGACCTGCCGCCGGGCCAGCCGATGCCTAGGGGCTGGGTCCTCGCCGTCCCGTTCGCCATCGCCCTGCTGGTCCCGGCCGCGCGGGCCGCGGTGCCGTCGCTGTATCTCGTGCAGACCTCCGGCTGGATGGAGCCGTTCTTCATCGACCGCACCTCGCCGTTCAAGCCGCTGCTGCAGGCCCTGATCGAGGCCTCGCACACCGGGCGGACGCTGGTGGCGGACTTCAACCAGGACGGCCAGGTGCCGGGCCACCGGTCGCCGGAGGTGTTGTATGACGGTCCCTTCGCCCCCGGCCCGGTCAACGCCGCGGTCGGCGCCCTGGCCCTGGCCGCGCGCCCCGGCGGACGGCTGGCGGATGCGGACTTCGACGGGGCGCTGGCCCGCGCGCTCGACACGATCCTGGACGGCAAGCCCGGCATTGTCTGGGTGGTCACCAACAACAAGAACTCGCGCAACAACAGCTCCGAGATCGACCGCAACACCCGCGGCTTCGCCGAAATGATCCGCAGCAGCCCGTACTTGCCCTACGTCGTCGCCTACCCGGTCCGCATGCCGGTCACCGGGCGGCAGTACACCGAGCGCGGCCTGATCATCTACGCCATCGCCTATGGCGAGGATGCCGCAACGGAGCTGGCGCAGGTGGTGGACAGCCCGCCGATGCGCGCGCTGTTCACCGATCCTCCGTTCAAGCTGAAGCACCTCGACGAGGCGCCGCTGGTGTTCCGCCCCGATGTGCAGGACGGCGCGGCCAGCCTGCCCGGCGGCGGCCTGCTGCTCCAGGGCGTGCCGCCGGGTGGGCGGGGCACGGTGCGCGTCGCCGGGTCGCTGCGGTCCGAGTACTATCCGCAGACCATCGTCAGCGCCGACGTGTCGCTCGCCTGGGCGGCGCTGGACGGGGTGGCCGACCCGGCGGCGCTGCCAGCCGAGGTCGAGCCGCCGGTGCTGTCGGGCCTGGCGTCCGGAGCGCAGCAGGGCGGGATCACGCTGGTGCTGCACACGCCGGCGGTCGAGCGTCCGCCGGGGCTGGCCGGGCTGTTCGCGCAGTCCCGGCTGCTCAACGGCAGCCTGCAGCTCCGGCTGGCCAACCTGCAGATGGCGCTCGGCGCGGACTTCCGGGCGAAGATGGGCGAGATCGCCGCGCTGGACCAGTTGCCGGACGTGTTCGCCGACTACCAGCGGGTGACGGCGGCGACGGCGGCGATCCCGGTGACGCTGGTAGTGCAGTTTTCCCCGGCGCCGTTGATTGGCGCCCTGGCCGTGGCCGCCCTGGTCGCGGCCGTGGTCGTGGGCGCCCTAGTGCTGGCCACGCGGCCCCGGCGCTACGACGTGCTGTTCGAGGGGCGCAAGCGTCCGTTCCTGCTGCGTCCCATGCAGTCGCAAACGGTGGCGCTGGCCGACGGCAGCCGCCTGGTCGTCACTGGGCGGCTGCTGGGGCCGCACCGGTCCAGGGTGCTGAAATCAAGCGGGAAAGCAATCCGGTAAGCCGGATCTGCACCTGCGCCCGACATTGCTTTCCCCTTGGGGCGCGCTAGTTTGTTAACTTGGCTGTACGGGGCCAGGCAGTTATCCGAGGTTGCACATGGCCGATCCACAGCGTCCCGGTCCTGAGCATGCAGGTCCTGGGCCGGTCCCAGCAGGGCCGTCAGGCTATGTAATCCGCCCGCCGCAGCCGAGCGCCGCCCCTGTTGCCCCGGTTGCGCCTGCTCCGGCGCCGGTGGCGACCCCTGCCGTGCTGGTCCGCGAACCCGTGCTGATCGGCGGGCTGACGCAGAACGGGGCGGTCATCGGCGGCGCGGTGATGCTGGGGCTGCTGGTGGTGTTCTTCCTGATGCGCGGCGCCGTGCGGGGCCACCTGATCGCCAACCGGTCCTCGCTGTCGTCGGCCAATGGCGCGTCGTGGGCCTTGTTCACCTTCCTGTCGGTCGCGGCGTTCACCGTCGTGTTTGGGTTGATCGGCGGGTTCTGGACGGTGCTGGCGTTCATCGTCCCGCTGGGCGTGCTCAGCCTGATCACCCTCGTGCTGTTCGCCGTCCTGTTCAACTCCGCCACCCGGCTCACCCGTTGAGGCAGTGCAGCCGTCCACAGGCCGATGCCGCTGCTGCCTACTCCCTCTCCCTCCGGGAGAGGGCCGGGGTGAGGGAGGCCGCGAGCGCCCAGCCTGCCGACGCAAGGACGGAACCCGCTTCGGGATACGCAGGGTTAGGCCCTTGCCGCTTCCCTCACCCCGGCCCTCTCCCGGAGGGACAGGGAGCAGCGGCTTCTGCACCATGTTTGACTGCCCTGCCGTTGGAGCGGCCCCTGGCCTGCGCCGGGCCATCGGGGACGCCCCCAAGGAACCACCATGTCTGACCGCGCCGACACCCTCGCTCCGCGGACCACCGCGCAGCCGAAGGTCACCAAGCTGCGCCCGACCCTGTTCATCGCCCTCGGCGGCACGGGGAAGGAGGTTGTGCTGCGCCTGCGCCGCCGCATCCTGCAGAACGACTGGGGCACCCCCGGCAACAGCCGCCGCCTGCGCGACATCGGCGACTTCCCCATCGCCTCGTTCATCTACTTCGACACCGACACCACCGAGGCCATCGAGACCGACCGCGCCCAGCGCTCCGACCCGCTGGCCCGCGCCGTCGCCTTCAAGGACGCCGAGCGCTTGCAGCACGGCGTGGACGTGATGCGCTACATGCGCGAGCTGGACAGCTACCCGCACATCCGCTCCTGGCTGCCGGAAGGCGACCTGGAGACCATCAACACCGAGAAGGGCGCCGGCCAGGTCCGCTCCATTTCGCGCCTGCTGTTCTTCGACCAGTTCAGCCGGTTCCAGCACATGGTGCGCGAGCAGGGCAACGCGGTCCTGAACAACATCGGCCGCCAGCAGCAGTTGAAGGACCTCAACCTCGACATCGACCACGAGCTGCGGGTGGTGGTGATCGCCTCGACGGCGGGCGGCACCGGTTCGGGCAGTTTCATTGATGTGGGCCTGGCGGTGCGCTCGATGCGCGACCTGGGGCAGACGCAGGTGGACCTGATGCTGCTGCTGCCCGGCGGCTTCCGTGGCGCCGGGCTGCAGCGGGTCAACGCCAA
>CAXTFY010000003.1:0-4580 GCA_964243265.1 uncultured Acetobacteraceae bacterium
GCGAAGTACTTCGGCGCCCAAGCCGCAGCAACGCCCGCGCCCACCCCAACGCCCACCCCCGTGCCTACCCCGACGCCGGTGCCCACCCCGACGCCGGTGCCCACTCCGACGCCGGTGCCGACGCCGACGCCCTCCGCTCCAGCCGCGATCACCATCGGCTCCGGGCCGGACACACTGGCGCTGCAGGTGTCAGAGGACGCTTGGCAGGGCAACGCGCAGTTCACCGTCAGCATCGACGGCCAGCAGGTCGGCGGCACGCAGACGGCAACGGCGGTCCACGGGACCGGGCAGACGCAAACCGTCGATGTCCTCGGCAGCTTCAGCCCCGGCAGCCATACCACCACGGTCAACTTCCTCAACGACGCCTATGGCGGCAGCGCGGGCACGGACCGCAACCTCTATGTCGCCAGCGCCACCGTGGACGGCGCGGCCGTATCGAACGCTAGCCTCAACCTTTACAGCGGGGGGCCGCAGAGCTTCTCCTTCAACGGCGCCGCGGCGGCTGCCACCCTGACGCCCACCGCCTCGGATACGCTCGACCTGCACGTGTCGGAGGACGCCTGGCAGGGCGATGCGCAATACACGGTCGAGATCGACGGCAACCAGGTCGGCGGCGTGCGCACCGCCACGGCCCTGCACGGCCAGGGCGCGACGCAGGACGTGTCCATCGGCGGCACGTGGGGCGCTGGGCCGCACACCGTTGGCATCTCGTTCATCAACGACGCCTATGCCGGAACGTCCACCACCGACCGCAACCTGTATGTCGATGCGGTCAGCTATGACGGAAAGGCCGCCAGCGGGGCGCCGGCGGCGCTGATGTCGAACGGCACGACGAACTTCGGCGTGGCCGCGCCGGCGGCGACCACCCCGCTAACGCTGCACCTGGCAGAGGATGCCTGGCAGGGGAACGCGCAGTATTCCGTGGCCATCGATGGTACGACCGTCGTCGCCGGCGGCACGGTGACGGCGCTGAACGGGTCGGGCCAGTCGCAGGCAGTCGCCCTGTCGCCGCTGCTGTCGGCCGGCACGCACGACGTGGCGGTCTCATTCCTGAACGACGCCTATGGCGGGTCGTCGTCCACCGACCGCAACCTATACGTGAAGGGCATCGACGTGCAGGGCACCCCTGTGGCCGGCGCCAGCGCCGCGCTGTATAGCAGCGGGACCAGCCACTTCCAGATCGTGGTGCCATCGTCCTGACCGCGCCCGCCCTGGCCGGCCGGCCGGAGACGGCTGGCTTGCGCTGCAACCGCCTGCGGTGACGGCGATCGTGCGGGCTGAGGTCCTGGTCAGGCTTCGCCCGCACGATGTCTTGCCAGGCTGCCCCGGCAAATCAGCCCAACCACAACGACTTCCGGCGCTTGATCCGCCGGGAACGCCGTCGGCGCGAACAGCCGGTTGGAAGCACGCCACCTGAAAGCACGATTGCGGACAGGTGATCGCACCTGCATCCCGCCGGTTTTGTGCGTCTGCCGGCATTGCCGCAGCCGTGATGAACCTACAGCATATTAAAGTTTGTCGTTGACCCAGGAGCGCTAGCGAAGCCAGCCACGTCCATGGCATATCAAGTGAAGACTAACCTGGAGACGATGCCGACAATGGCCCCGATCATCGTGAAACAGGAACCGCCGCAGAACCGTACACTTCCGGCCACACACCTATACCGTGCCGCCGGAATTGCCGCCGTGGTGGGTTTGCTTGCCTGGTTCACCCTGCCGGTGTTTGATGGGCAGTACAACGAGGGCTTTCAGACAATCACTGTCATGAACGCCGAGACGATCGTCGGGGGTCATGTCCACGGCGTGGACATCATCTACCCCCTTGTCAACAAGTTCTTTCTCAATAGCCGGTTCGGCCTCTCCGTGGTGCTGGCCGGACTGCTGAAACTTGGGTTCAGCGCGGTGAATGGGTTCCGCGTCGTGCAGTTGCTGTCACTCATCGGGCTGGTCGCGGCCAATGCGGCGATCCTGGTCCGGCGCTACGGCGTGCATCCCATCTACGCCTGCCTACCGGCCCTGCTGTTTCCCGGCCTGTTCGAGACCGCCTGGTTCCCCAACGACAACCTGCTGTCGGCCGCCCTATCGAGCACGGCGCTGCTGCTGTTCTGGACCCGCCCGACCCTGCTGGCCACGGCGGCGAGCGCGTTGCTGCTCGGCCTCGCCATCGCCTGCCGCACCGACGCCGTGCTGCTGGCGCCAGCGTTCCTGGTGCTGATGTGGTTCGAGGTGCCGACTTGGCCGCAGCGCATCAGCCGCGCCCTGGTGGCCGGGCTGATCGTGGCCGCGGTGCCGTTGCTGGTCTATGCCGCGTTCGGGCTGCACTTCCTCGATATCCTCTCGCTCACCCATCGCGCCGGGATCGCCTGGGACCGGCACGACCCAATAAGCCACCTGCTGCACCCGGCGCTGAAGGGCTTCTCGATGCCGGGGCTGCTGCTGGCAGCGGTCGGGGCGGTCACCGTCATCCAGCGCCGTCAATGGCGTGAGATCATGCTCTGCCTGGCGGTGCCGCTGGTCTATGCCGCCGCCTATGGGCTGATGCTGACCGAGGTGCGCTACTTGGTGCCGCTGACGCCGTTCTTTGGCATCCTGCTGGTGGTCGGCATGCGTGCCGTGCTGGCCGCGACCGGGCGCTGGGGGACGGCCGGGCGTGCGGCGCTTGTCGTCACGGGCCTGTTGTGTTTCGTGCCGCCGGTGGCGCCCCCGTTGCATGCGCTGTGGTTCCTCACGACCGACAACGACATGACCCGGCCCTGGATGGGGCGCTTCTGGTCGCCGGCGCTGGCGATGTGGTGGAACAACAAGCTGGAGCAGGGCTACGAGGTCGCCGTCGCCGCAGTCCCTGCCGCCGCGGCGCCGGGTGGGCTGGGCGTGATCGTGTCCACTCGGTGGACGCCTGACCATGCCGTGGAACTGATCCTGCGCGAGGACGGCTTCACCGGCAGCCGCGCCACGGAGCCTGCCTCGTGCCGCGAGATCGGCGAGGTGTTCACCCGCGGCGACGAACGTGTGATGCACCTCAGGCTGCACATCCCGTTGATCCCGAAGGAGCGTTCCCTGGTAACATGGGAGGCCCTGGGTGCGCCCTGCCTGCGTGACCTGGGCAAGATGGAGTCCGATCGGGTGCTGGTGATCGGCCAGACACTGATATCAGATCCGCCGGTGGGGCTGTCGATGCCAGGCGTCACGCCGATGCATGTGCCGGCGCTCGATATTAACCCATGGGCGCGGTTCATTGCCGGCAAGAGCTACTCCTACTTCGTCGCCACTGCCGAGGTCGCAGACATACCTTGGCTGCTGAAGGCGCCGGAGACCGAGAAGGAAGAGGTCGGCGCGGAGTGGGCCGTGGATCACCGGGCGGTGTTGGACTGACACCAGTTGCTGGAGGCCGTGGCCAACGATGACAGCGCCGTTATCACGAGCGGTGCCTGGGGCGCGGCAATTCAGGGGGGCAAGGGCCACAGTTCCAGTTTTGCACACCCTGAATTCCCGCATCGCAAGCGCCCTCGGCGATGGAACACGTGGCAATGGCGAATCAGGGAGCGGGTGAACCGGTCGATGCCATAGGGTGTCAGTACGACACCAACGCCTCGATGCCCAAGGTGCTGACTTCAGTCAGGGGCCGTCCTCAGCATGGAAACCCAAGACTGTGGCTCCGCCCCAACATCCGGAGATGTCGGCAAGCTTACGCCGCCGTCAGCGCACCAGCGGCAGCAGCTAACGACAACGGTTCGGACCAGCGGAGCACCCCGCCGCCAAAGGCGCGCGCCGCCGCCATTCCGGTTTCGGAGTCCTCGATCACCAGGCATTCCCCTGGGAGCGCGGACAGCATCCGGGCGGCCAGCACATAACCATCCGGCGCCGGCTTCGCCCGTTGCACATCGTCGCCGGTCACGATCACGTCGAACAACCCCGCCAAGTCGAAGTGCCGCATGATGCCCTCGACCGCCACGCCGGACGCGGTAGTAACCAGCCCAGTCGCCACCTGGCCATGCAGCAGGCGGATCAGGTCGATCAACGGCTGGTTCAGCCGCAGCAGGTGGAAGTACCCGGGATACAGCGCCCGCTTGCGCCGGGCCACGTCCGCCGGCTGCACGTCAGGCCGCCCGGCAGTCAGCCCGGGCAGGAAATCCCGCCAACTCCGCCCGTCGATATCAGGCGCCATGCGATGGGGATCGGCTTCGATGCCCCACTCGGCCAGGGCTGCGGCATAGGCGGCGGCGTTGGCATGGGCGCTGTGGACCAGGGTACCATCCAGGTCCGCCAGCAAGGCCTTCAGCATGTCTTAACATCCATCCTGTAAACCACAGCACCGCCGGGCACGACAGTATGCCTTGGACGGAGGTGAAAGGCCACGTTCACCTCATTAAGAAGTACTCAAGACATGCCCGGCGATAGCTGGTTGGGCCTGCTTGAGGCTATGCGACGGCGTCTCATACTCATCGAAATACTGTTGCGTCAGCAAGCACAAGCAACCCAGGAACACCATGCCCGGCTGTGCGCCTTTGCGGAACTTGTAGGGTGTTAGGCGGAAGTAATGGATGATCTCATGCAGCCTGATCTCGCGCAGTCCATCCTCGC
>CAXTFY010000003.1:4680-34112 GCA_964243265.1 uncultured Acetobacteraceae bacterium
AGGCGGAAGTAATGGATGATCTCATGCAGCCTGATCTCGCGCAGTCCATCCTCGCCGAAGCGGTCGCGCAGCCACGCGGTCGTGCGGTCGTACAACGTGGCATACTGCGCCGACCGCGCGTTGGGGAACGCCAGCAAGTGGCCATTGAAGGAGCAAGACAAGTCGCGGTTGAGCGACTCGTAACCCAGATGCAGCGACTGCAGCAGCTTGGCGTAATCCAGCATCGGGCTCTCAAACACGTTGCCAGAGTTCGGGTCGATCAGGAACCAGCCAGCCGGGCGCTCGGGGTCAGTGAGGATGTTCTCGATCGTAAGGTCACCGTGGATCGTCGCGACCCCACGGTGCCGGATGCGGTCGGTGACGAAGCCAGGGGCCGCAAAGCGGTCCAGCACCGACAGGTCGATAGAGGTGCCATTGACGTTGACATTCTGCTGCTCAAAGAACGCCGGGGCAGCGGCCTTGATGGCGCGCAGGTTGCCGGTCACCTTGTCCGCCGCATATTTTCCGATGCACGCGTCGTCGGCCACCCCGGCGGCAGTCTGCTGGTGGAAGCCGGACATCGTGCCCATCACGTCCGACAGGATGCGCCAGGACGACTCGATGTCATAGGTATGCACCACATCGAACAGGTCGCGTGAGGTCCGGGAGTACTCCATGTCGTAGAAGAACCGCCGGTCGGTGCGCGCCTGCTCCATGATGCGGACCGTGGGCAGGATCTTGGAATGGCGTTGCAGCCAGTTGCACTGCGCCTCCAGCTTATCGGCCGCGCTGCCGGCGGCATATTTGCGGATGCATAGTTGGTCGCGAAGCTGCACCATGACGGTCAACGCATCGGAGCCGCCGCGCAGCATACGTTGCACAACGATGTCGCGGAGCGCGTTGCCCTCAAAGTCGGAAACCAGGTCGTCGGTGCCGTTGAAGCGCCGGGCCAGGAAGTCGCTGTAATGCTCGGCCTCGACGAACCGGGTCTTGGAGCGCGGCGAGGTGTCGAGGAACAGCCGCGGGTTATGCATCCAGGACACCGCGCCCCAAACGCTGACGCCGAACTGCTGCTTGGCGCCAACATAGGCCAGGAACAGCAGGAACGGCGCAAAGCTGTAGATCAGCAGCATCAGCGCAGACTCGCCGCCGTGCTTGATCAGCGGCACGATCATCGGCTGCAGCGGCGTGCTCACCGTCGCGCGGAACACGTCCTGCAGGCTGAGGCCGATGGCCTGGGCCAGCACGGCGAACGAGGCGCCATACAGCATCCACATCAAAATGCTTTGCAGCAGAATACGCGGCCAGCGTGCCCGGCCCTCGCGGAACACCTCCAGCAGTGACCATAGCGTGTCGAGGACCACGAGGCGGATGCCGGGGTTGAACACCGACGCCGCCAGCCAGGCGCCCCGGCGGAACACCGCGGAGCGGCTGGTCGCCACCGCCACCGCGAAGATCACCACCGCAGTGCCGAGCGTCAGCAGGGTTTCCGCCCACACCGGCACGTCGCCGAACACGCCGGTCGCCAGCAATGCCATCGTGATGGCCCACACCGCCACCAGGTCCAGCGTGCGTTCGACGATAATCGACGCCAGTACGAAGGCGGCGTCGGTGTTCAGGCGGCGGGCGTAATAGACGCCGCGGGCGATCTCACCCAGGCGCAGGGGAACGAAGGCGTTGATCAGGTAGGCCAGGGACAGCGCCATGAAGCCCTCGCCGATCCGCGGCGGGCCGATCTGCCGCATCAGCAGCGTCCAACGCGCCAGCCGCACGATATGGCCGCCAAGCAACAGACCGATCGCCAGGCCGAACAGCAGCAGCCCGTTGAGAGGGGACGTGCCCGAAAGGGGGTTCATCGGCATGTTTCCGTAAGGGGCCAGTCATGGAAGGCGTCGAACTGGTCGGCGGCGGCGGCATACTCGTCTGGCGTGCCAAAGGAGATGTGACGGTCGAGCAGGGCGCCCCGCACCTCGCCGCCAGCGGCGACCATGGTGTTGTAAACGCCGCTCATGAACGGCTCGTCATAGGGACAGGTTGCCAAATAGCTGGCGGTGTGGCGCAGGAAGGTGTCGCGGTCCTTGAAGGCGTAGGCCCCGGCGATGGCTAGGTCGGAGATGACCTGCTTCTCCACCGTGCGCTCCAGCAGGCCCTCAGGGGAGTAGGCGGCGTAGGAGTAAGCCGAATTCTGTGAGCGGAAGTGGCAGAGCAGGCCGCTGGTGCCGTTGCTCAACTGCGGGATCGCGGCGGCGAGGTTGCGGCCGTCGAACGCGTGGTCGCAGTCGTTGAAGATCACTGGGCCGGTGGTGGGCACGTCCACGCAGCCCTCCATGGCCGTCACCAGGGCGCCGGCGGTGGGCTCGCGCAGCACCACCAGAGAGGCGTCGGGGTAGCGGTCGCGGATTTGCCGGTCGATGCGGTGACGGTCCACATGCTCACGCAGGATGACGAAGGTCAGCGAGCGCAACGGGATTTCGCGGCGGACGGACTCGACGGCCCACCAGAACAGCGGCTGCTGGTACAGGCGCAACATGGGCTTCGGCTTGTCGAAGCCGGCCTTGCTGAAGCGGCTGCCGTGTCCGGCCATGGGCATCACTAGGTGAACACCGCTCATCGCACGCCTCCCTGCACCGCGGCCGACGACCGGCGGACGCCGACGAAGCGCTCCAGCAGGAAGCGGACGATGACGAAGTTGAGCGCCAGGGTCACCGGCGTCACCAGCACCTTGGCGGCCAGCCGCAGCGCCGGCGGCGGCACGGCCCAGCCCAGCCCAGCCGCACCGTCCGCCAGCCCGGCCGCGATCAGGCCAAGCACAACGGAGCTGGCCAGGATCACGGCGGCGTTGAACAGCAGCAGCGCGCCGATCTTCTGCGCCATCGACCCTTCGTTGCGGCTGAACACGCCGCGCGACGACGCCAGGAACACGAACAGCGTGCCGCAACTGCCGCTGACCATGTTGGCGGCGACCACCGGCCACCCGCCGGGCCCGGACAGCAGCATGAAGACCGTGGTGTCCAGCAGCCATCCGGTGCCGGACAATGCGACGAACAGCAGAGCCTGCCGCAGGGCGGGTGACCTCATGCGAGCCGCCCGCCGCTGGCCTGGCTGGCGATGGCGCAACCGTCGCTACGAACTACCCCGGCGGTGCGGTAATCCCGAGTAGCTAGGGCGGTCGTCATTGCCTGGATTGCCACGCCGAAGCCGGCTCGCAATGGCTGCGTTGGCATCGGAGGGAGCCGGTTGAGGGCGACAGCGGCTGGCGTCATGAGTTGGGGCATCCTAAGCGGTAGCTTTGGCGTGGACGTACGACGCCCCACCGGCGATCAAGTCCCAGGCATAATCCCGTGCGCCGGCCCTGCCGTCTTGGCTCGGCAGATCGTGCGCCGGAACGAGTAGAACAGCACGTTGCGCGCAAGCTGGACGCACATGCGGCCAAACGTCATGCTGGACGCTTGGTTCGGCTCGCGCCAATGCAGCGGGAAGACGCGCAAGCGCCGCTTGGCCGCGAGCCGCGCCACCTGGATGGGGCGAAGCGAGTTGGACGAATTCGGGCATCTGCTCGTCGGACGCGTTGGCGGCCGGCGCATCCGTCACTGCGTCGAGCGTGCCGTCGTCGCTGGGGTCCTCGGCCACACTGACGCACGCAGACTGGTTTTGGATGTCCGGCGCGAACGGCGCGGTCATCCAATGGATTTGTAGAGTGCAGTGGTGGGCCGGAGTGGACACCGGGATACCCGGCCTGTCTAGGCTGGAATCGATGGTGGTGGAGGTAGCCTCAGCCATGCGGAGGGGGTTCCCGAAACGTCACAGCGGTGCTTAAGATAGTTGCTGCGCCCGTCGATAGCATAGACCGTCTAGGCTGCATGATTTGTGAGGCGTTAGTCCGCATTGCCGCCTAGATTCGTACAGGCTTGCACATATACTTGGCCGGATAGGTGCATTGCAGTCGCTTGTGGGCGAGGGCCGCACCGTGTTGCCTCCTCCTCCAGTCTTGGTCCGTTTCGCAGCTCAAGCCTGGAGATATGGGGGAGCAAGTCATATGCGTTGACCGACCTTGTTCGCGAAATGCCCCAAGCGCTGCCTTCATCGCAAGCCGCCCCGACGGCCGGGGCCATTTCGAGGAGCGCTCGCAGCGCCGCAATCCAGGACTGCGGCGACCATGCCCACCACGCCTGGATTGCCGCGAGTGTAGCCCGCAATAGCCCGGCTCATGATCGGACGCGAAGCACCTTTCCCACCCGGCGTCGGCCAGCGCCTAGTTAGGAGGCAGCGGCACTAAAGTTGGAAGTGCAGTTGCAGCACCGCCCGATGGTCGGTGTAGCTCGAACCAAACTGCTGGCCCGTGGTTCCCAGCGGGCCCGTCGTGCCGGGAATGCCGCTCGTCCCCAAGGTGCTGATGATTCCCAGGGCGCCGCTGTTCGTTGTTGTGTTGCTGGAGGTCCGCGCCGCGAAGTCGTAGGAGGCGCTGAGGCTCACGTTGCGGTTCAGGAAGTAATCCACGCCGGTCCCAACGGTAATGAGGTTCTGGTTGCCGCCGCCCTGGCCATATTCGTCGATGTAGTAGCCTGCGGTCGCCCGCAGCCGGACGTTGCGGAGGTACTCGTGATCCACCCGCAGGCGAACCGAGGTCTCGGTGAAGGCAGCCGTATCCTCGTCGGCCGAGTCCTGGATGCGGCGCTGCGCCGTGCCGGTGATGGTGGTAAGGTTGGTGGGATTCCAGGCCGCCGAAGCTTCCACCACCGGCGACTGGATGGTTTTGTAGGCCGAGGCCGAGAAGGTGCGGACCTCATAGCCGCCCAGAATGCGGAACCGGAGGATGCCGTTCAGGTCGTAGTCCAACCCGGCCAGCACGGCGAGGTCGTTGTAGTTGCGCGTCGGAAACCCTGACTGCGGGTTGGTGTAGGACGACACGCTGTCCCGCACCAGGACCAGCGCGCTGCGCCGGGGCGAGAACTCGTAGCCCACGGTCACGGCCGGCATGACCACAACCCGGTCGCGGTAGCTTTGCGAATAGGCGTTGTTGGTGCCCAGGATGCTGCCGCTGCTGTAGCTGTAGTTCGACACGTCGATGGCCGGAACAATGAACACCCGGCTGATCGGCACGCGGTAGTCGATGTGCACGTCATCGATCTTGAAGTTGATCGCCTGGTTGAGCTGCGGCGTGTCCAGATTAAGGTTGGTCAGATTCAGGTCCAGGTGGGTGTAGCTCGCCGATACCACGTCCCGGCCCAGGTCGTAGCTGCCGCCCAGCGAGGCCTGCCAGTTGGTGAAGTTCTGTGTCGGCTGCTGCAGGTACTTGGTATCGTCCACCGATAGCGAGGCGCGCACCGTCATCCGCGAGACGTCGGACACCGCGTCCAGCGAAGCGCTGGTCAGAACAAGGGCGCTGCCATGCGGTACCGTGGTGCCGAGCACGTTGCTGTCGTACCCCGCGCTTTCGGTAACCTGCGGCCGGATGATGAAGCTGCCGGCGCGCACGCCGCCGGCCTGGAAGTCCGGCAGCGTGCGGGAGGCGACGGTGACGCCGGGGTCGGTGCCGGGGCTGCTGCTCGTGCCAGGCAGATACTGGTCCAGCAGTTGCGCGCGGGCCGGGGCGGCGCTGCCTGCCGCAAGCATCGCCGAGCAAACTCCAGCCGTGATGTGGCGCTGCTTCATTCCAAACTGGTCCAGACGACTCGACACGTACAGAACTGCACAGTGACCACACCCACTTTTGTCGCATCGTTAGCGGTTTGCTGCAACGTGCTCACCCCATGCATGCTAGGATGCCACCCATTGTAGTTGGAGTGATGCATGGCGGCCACGGTGTTGATCAGGTTGCTTGCCGTAACGTCATGTCTGGCGGCTCCGTGCCTGATGGTGCCGCAGGCGCACGCCCAATCAGCCGGGCAGGGCGCGCTGCGACGTGTCAGCGGCGCCTGCCAGGCGGAAACCGTCCGGTTCTGCCCGTCGCTGGAGGCGTTGGTGCCCAGCCCGCGCGAACGATACATCTGCCTCAAGTCCTATAAAAGCAGCCTGTCGTTCAACTGCCGCGCCGCCATCAACGCGGTGGCCCCGCATTAACGCTGTCGGCGCCCTCGCCGCCCCGCCACTCGGACGCGCGGCGGTTGATCCGCAGAGGGCGGCGCTGCGGTTCACCGCCATGATGATGTTCGCCTGCCTGATCATGCAGCGGTTCGGGCTGCCGTTCATCGGCGGCAAGACCTTCAGCATGGTGGGGCCAATTGGGCTTAGCCTGGCCGCCTGGGGAGTGCTGAACGGCACCCTGGCGTTCGAGCGCAACCGGCTTGCGGCGTATGTGGCGCTGGTCGCCCTCGCCCTGGCCGGCGTGGCATGGCGTGCGCTGCATCCCGGCGGACCCATGGGCGACGTCAGCATGATCTCGCTGTATCAGTTCCTGCTGCTGACCAGCTTCGCCACCTTCACCTTCGCCGAGCCGGTCGAGGAGCGGCGGTTCTGCCGCGAGGTCAACCGCTGGTTCGCCATCGTCGCCGTGGCCGGGGTGCTGCAGTTCCTGCTGCAGTTCGTCGGCCTCAAGGTGTTCGCGTTCACCGGCATCTTCCCGGACTCGATCCTGTTCGAGTTCGGCTACAACTCGGCGATCCCGACCGGCATCGGCGACAGCCTGAAGTCGAACGGCCTGTTCCTGGTGGAGCCGTCGGTGTTCTCGCAGGTCATGGCGCTGGCGCTGATCATCGAGGTGCTGGCGCTGCGGCGGCCGGTGTTCCTGGCGCTGTTCACCATGGGGTTCCTGATGTCGTTCGCCGGCACTGGCTGGATCGTGCTCGCCAGCTTCGTCCTGGCGGCCGCGCTGGCGCTGGGGTGGCGCGGCATCGCCATCGCCGGCGGTATCCTGGTGGTCGGCACCGCCGTGATGGGCGTCGTGCTGACCCTGGCGCCGGACGTGGGCAGCACGCTCGGCCAGCGGATGAATGAGCTTTCGTTGCCCATGACCAGCGGCCACCTACGCTTTATCACGCCATGGTGGGCGCTGAGCGATGCCCTGGCAATCGAGCCGTCCGCAGCCTTCTTCGGCGTGGGCAGCGGGGTCAGCGAGCATATGCCGCTGGCGTATGACTACGACGTGAATACCCCGATCAAGATCGGGCTGGAATACGGGTTCCCGGCGCTGGCCGCTTATGTGCTGCTGTTCGTGCTGGGTGCGAAATCGACGGTGCAGCGTGCTATCGTGGTGCCGGTGCTGGTGATGTGCTTTGTCACCGGCGCCTATCAGCAGTTCCCGCCAGTGCTATTCATGGTCCTGTTGCTGGTCTCCGTCGCACGGCTGCGACCAGACCAGCCGTCCGTCCCACGATAGCAAACAGCCCGGCCCTATTGCGACCAAGGTTCCCATCCGTCATCGCGACGCGGACACAGGATGGCATCGGTTGTGCAGCGGGTCATATTCCTCGGCTCGCAACTGGTCACCGCGGCCCATGGTGCGGCGGCAAGGCGGGTAGACTCGCCTATACCTGCAACCTATGCGCCCGCTTCGCGATAGGCGGCGACGGTCTCCTCCGCAATCCGTTGCCAGCTCATGCCGGACTGCGATAACTCCAGCGCCGACCGCGCACAGGCGGCCGCAAAGCTACGGTCGCCGACCAGGTGCGCCAACGCCGCCGACAGCGCACCTGGGTCCTCCGGCGGCACCAGATGGCCGTGCTCGCCATCCCGCAACGTCTCCGCGAACACGCCGATGCCGGACGCTACCACCGGGCGTCCATGCGCCAACGCCTGCGGCAGCACGCCGCTGGTGTCGATCTCGCGATAGGGGAACAGCGCCACCACGCCGGGGCCGAACACTTCTGGCAGGTCATCGTCGGCAACGAAGCGGTCCTCGATCCTTACTTGGCCCTCCAGGCCGTGCTGGCGGACCAGCGCCTCCAGCGGGGCCAGGTCCATGTAGGACTTGCCGATGATCCGCACCTGAGCCTGCGCGCGCAGCTCCGCCGGTAGCTGGGCAAACGCCTCGATCAGCACGTCGGCACCCTTGTAGGGCTTGATCTTGCCGAACAGCGTGAAGGTCAACCGCCCCAGCATCGGGTCCGGCCCGCCGCAGCCCACAGCCGGCATCGGGCCATGTGGCAGCACTATCAGCCGGGCAGGGTCCACACCCTGCGCCTGCAGCCGGCCGCGCCCCTGGTCGGTATGCACGATCAGCCGGCCAAACTGCTGCAAGCAGCGCAGCACGCCCAGCGTCTGCAGCCGCGCCGAGGGGTCGCCGTTGAATGGGTTGGTATCATGTACCGTCAGCACCAGCGGCGCGACCCGGCGGAACCCGGCCAGCATGCGGCTGTCCACTACCGGCAGCGGTAGCCACTGGAAGTGGATCACGTCCGGGCGCTCCCGCCGCAGCCGCCGCAGCAGCCGGGCCATGGACCAGACGTGATCGACGCCCTTGATTGCCAACCGGAGCTTGGCCGGCAGGGCCGACACCGCGCGGGAACCGGTAAACCGGTAGAACTCGTGTTCCAGCGGCACACCGGGTGGGTTGCTGTCGAACGGTCCCGGCCGGCGGCCGAACAGCGTCACACGGTGCCCAGCCGACTCCAGCCCTGTCGCCAGTGCCTGGTCATATGGCAGCGTGAACAATGACGGGTCGATCATCGAGACCCGCATCAGCCGGAGGCGCCTGCCGTGTTGGCCACGCGGGCGGAGGCCGGCGGGTTCCAAGTTTGGAAGCGCTGGCCCTGCAACGAGCGCCAAACCCCAATGCCGGTGGCAACGAACGCGCCCAGGATGTCCCACAGCGCCGCCAGCGGCCCACGCCGCACCCGCGCCGCCACGGCTGCCCCTGCAACGGCAAGGATGGCGAGCACCAGCGCGGCAGCACCATACCCAGCCAGGGTCAGCCCGCCAAGCAGGCACACACCGCTGGCTGCAAGAAGATAGATCGTTAACCAGCGCAGCAGCTTATGTGACACGTACTTATAAAGGTCGAGCGCCGGCAACTCCCGCAGACGGGGCCACAGCGCGCGGTGGACATTGAACGCCTGGCAGGCAATGCGGACCTTGCGGCGGAACTCCTCCGCCGGCCGCGACACCGCGTCCTCATAGGCTACAGCAGCCCCGGTGCGGATCACCCGGCCACCCCGGCATAGCACCGACAGCGACACCCACATGTCATCGATCAGGTCCGGCGGCGGCGGCGCGTGCAGGGCACGCCGGACTGCGAAGATCGAGCCATCCGCTCCCATCGCCGAACCGGTCGCGCTCTCCAGCGCCTTGATGTGTTCCTCCAGCCGCCAATACAGCGACCCGGTCTCCGCCGTGGCCGCGCCCTGGGCATCCCGGTAAACCAGATGGCCGCACACCACACCAACCGCCGGGTCCGCGAAGGACGCGAGCAGCGCCGGCACCGCGTCGGGCGCGAACGTCACGTTGGCGTCGCTGAACACCACGATTTCAGCCGTTGTCCTTGCGACCAGCAGGTTCATGCCATGCGTCTTGCCATGCCGTTCGGCGGAGACCACCACCTGGATGCGGCCGGCATACTCCCGCAGAATGTCCGCCGTGCGGTCGCCAGCGGCATCTACATAGATGAGCAACTCTAGCCCTGGCGACGCCTCTCGTAGGGCAAGCATGTTCTCCGCCTTGGCGCGGATCACCTTTTCCTCGTTGTAGGCGCACACGCACAGCGCCGCAGTGTGCGGGACCATGGCGGCGGGATGCAGGGGGCGTGGCCGCAGCCGGGCCAGCGCCTGCAGGCTCAGCGGATAGGTGGTGAACGGATGCGCAGCCAACAACAGCAGCCCGGCGCCGAGGCCGCCCAGTGCCCCGGCCGCCAACCCGATCACGACCGCGTCACCAGCACTGCCACCAACGGTGTCCGCGACACCATGCCCAAGCGGGTCACCGCGTCCTGCAACGCGGCGTGCCCGGTGCGGCTGTCGACCAACAGCACCACCACATCTGCCCGTTGCGCCAGCCGGGCAGTGTCCGCCGACGCAGCCGGGGGGGCGTCCATCACGATCAGGTCATATTCCTCGGGTGCCTCGACCAGCAGGTTCTGCAGATGCACGCTGCCCAGCGGGTCGGCGCCAGGTGCCGGCGACGAACCGCCCAGCAATACGCTCAACCCAGCTTGGCCTGTCCCGACTTGTCCTAGTCCAAGCTGGCCCGTCCCAGGTTGGGCTGCCCCAGCCTGATCCAAGGCTACCGCGTCCTGCCAATCCCCACCGCCCAGCACCAGCATCAGCCCACCCGGCGTGGCGCCCAGCACCCGTGCTAGCGTCGGCCGCTTCACGTTGCCCTCGACCAGCAACACCCGCTCGCCCGCGGCAGTGGTGGCCCTTGCAAACGCTGCCGCCAGCCGTGAAGCCGCCGGGCTGTCCAGCACCGGCACGAACACCGTGCTGCGCGGCACACCGGACCGCCCGCTGAACCGCAGCCGTTCCCGGATTTGCCGCATCGCGTCCACATCGGGCCCAACAACGCGCGGCCGTGCGGCCAGCAGGCCCCGACCGGGCCGCAGCAGGCTACGCGGGATGGTCGCCAGCACCGGCAGCCCGGTCACATCCGTAACCTCCGCCGCACTCTCGAACCCATCCGCGCTGCGGATACGCAATAGTGCCACTACGCAGCCCAACAACGCCCCGCCCGCGCCGCCCATCAGCGACGTCAGTTTCACGTTTGGCCCCGAGGGAGAACCCGGCGGAACGGCCGGACTGATCACGCGGACATCCATGGTCTCGCTGCCATTCGGCTGCGCGGCGGTCTGCTGTGCCCGTTCCAGCAAGGTCTGGTATAGCGCGCGGCGGCTGGTGGCCTCCTGCTGCAACTGGTCTAGCTCGGCACGGGAGTTCTCCGCCGTCACGCCAGCCTTGCGCGCCTGATCCAACTGGCGCTGCACATCGGCCTCTTGCTCACGCGCCGCCCGCAGCTGCGCACCCATTGAGGCAACGATGCGCCCCGCCTCCTGCTGCAGTTGCGAGCGGGCGGTCGAAAGCTCGGCGGCGACGCTGCGCACCCCGGGGTAGTCGGGTCCGTAATGGGTGGACAGCTCGGCCATCCGCCGGGCCGATGTTCCCTCCTGGTCGCGGAAGCGCGAGATGGTCGGAGAGTTCAGCACGGACGCCAGGGTGTCCGACGACCCACTTTTAAGTGCGTCCTGGGCGCGTTGATAGTTGATCTCAAGCTGCGAGCGGTCCACCGACGCCTTTGCCGCCGCGGTGGCCAACTCCTCAGCTTGTTGCTGCCCGACGCTCCCCGCGCGCACACCGACCAGCTCGCCCTTGCTGCGTAGGGTGCGCATGCGATCCTCGATCCCGGCCAAGTCGGTGCGGACCTGATCGATGCGCTGCGTGATGTTAGTGTTTGCGCCCTCGTTGGCATTAATGCGGCGGTTGGCGCGGATTTTGATGTAGTCGGCGATCAGCGTGTTCACCACTTGCGCCGCACGGCGCGGGTCCTCCGAGGTGAACGCAATCGAGATCACCAGGCTGCGATAGTCGCTGAACACCGTCAGCGCATGGCCCACCGCACCAATCACGCTCTCATCCGGCCCAGGCTTCGGGGCATCGGCAGGGCCGGTCGGCAACACTGGGGTCACCAGGGTGCTGATGCGGTCCTTGATCTCCTGCATCAGTGTCGGCGGACGTAGGGCCGCATTGAACTCCGAGTCGGCTTCGAGGTGCAGCTCGGTAGCGACCTGGGTCAGCATCGCGCGGGACGTCAGTGCCTGCACCTCGGTGCGGACCCACGGCATCGGGTCTGGCGCCGACTCGTTGCGTAGCGCGCCCTGCAGCTCGGGGATGGCAAACTTGTCGCCCTCAACGGTGATGGCGCTGTTGGCGGTGTAGACCTTCGGTGCCGTCCGGCCGACGCCATAGGCCGCTAGAGCCGCCATCACCCCGAACAGCACGATTAGCAATAGGTGCCGCCGCAGCACCCGCGCCAACTGCTGCAGGCGCACCACACCGGCCGGCCGCGAAGGGATCGAGGTCAGCGGCGACGAAACCGGGATATCCATGGTGTTGTTCTAACCCTGTGAAACGACGTGCAGCGTGCGCGGGGCCAAGCCGGCCGACGGCTCCGTCCCATCCAGCGCCGCCACGTCCCGGGCGGCCAGCAACAGCGTGTGGTGCATCAGCGGACGCTCGGCGAAGATGAACTGCCCGGAACCCGGCGCGGCCGGCGCCAGCACCCCGACCTGCACCAGGCGCTCCCAACACGCCGCCGAGACCGGGCGCCCGCCCACCAGCACGGCGTCATCCAACCGGGCAACCTGCAGCCGCCCCCAGGAGTCCTGCGGCGCCGTGCTGATCCGGCGCAGCACCTGCGCCATCTCGGCGTCGCGGCCATAGTTCGTCAGGTCGTCATACAGCGCCAGGATGCGCGGCGGCATGTCCCGCGCCATCCGGGTCACCGCGGTGTCGAAGTCCTCCTCCGATACCTGGGCGTCGCCCCGCGCCGCCGCCGCCTGCGTCAGCCGCAGGCCCAGCAACTGCGCCATGTAGGGCATCCCGCGCGCCAGCACCGTGATGCGGGCGATGGCGGTCTGCTGGAAGCTGAACCCAGCCTCACGCCCGCCCTTGGTGATGAGCTGGGCCACGTCGCGGTCGGTCAGCAATGGCAAGTGGATGCCGACCACGCTGCGCTGGATGGACGGGTGCTGGCCCAGGATCTGCTCCAGGTTCTCCGACACGCCGACAATCAAGAACAGTAGCGGCGCGTCGCGGTCCGACAGCAACTTGATGGTGTCGGCCAGCCGCGTGCGGCAAATCGGGTCAACCACCCGGTCGAACTCGTCGATCAGGCAGACCAGCCCACGGCACGCCAACCGCCCCGGCAGTGCCGCCACGTCGCGCGGGCGCAACTCGCCGTCTGGCAGCGCCGCCTCGCAGCCTTCGGTCTCCGCCCCGCCAGCCCGGTTGACCCGCGCCGCCAGCAACGCCGGCGGCAGGTCGCGCACTAGGCCGCGCATCAAGCTGTCGAACGTGGTGCCAGCCTCGCAGGTGTGCCGGGCGACGATCACGCCGGACCGGCGTAGCGACTGCACGGTCAGGTTGGACAGCGACGTCTTGCCCCGGCCCCGCTCGGAGTACAGCACGACATGCGCACGGTCCTCGTTCAGCGCCTGCAGGATCCGCTCCAGTTCCGCCTGCCGGCCGATCAGCCGCCGTCGGCCTGTCTTCGGCTGGGTCGGAGTGAATGCCTCGCCCAAGGGCACAAGTTGCACCGGCGGAGCGACTGGAACACCGGCCATGCTGGCCTGTGCGGACCGGCGACGGGAGCGGAATAGACGACCGAGGAAGCTCATACCGCGCCCTTGCGCTTCAGCACCGCTGGGATCGTGCGGGCTAGGATGGCGATATCGTGCCACAGCGACCAGTTCTTCACATACCAGGTGTCGAGTTGGACCCGCTGGTTATAGCCGGTGTCGGACCTTCCGCTGACCTGCCACAGCCCGGTCAGGCCAGGGCGGGCGGCATAGTAGTGGTGGATGTCTTCGCCATAGCGCGACACCTCAGCTTGCACGATGGGGCGCGGACCCACCAGGCTCATCTCCAGCCGTAGCACGTTGAACAACTGCGGCAGCTCGTCAAGGCTGGTCTGACGCAGTACGCGGCCGATCCAAGTGACCCGCGGATCGTGGCGCAACTTGCGCGTAGCAGCCCATTCGGCTGAGGCAGCCGGGTCGGTGTTGAGCAAGTCGGCCAGCACCGCCTCACTGTCTGGCACCATCGAGCGGAACTTCAGGCACGGGAAGCTGCGGCCCGACACTCCAAGCCGGCGGTGCGCATACAGCACGGACCCGCCGTCCATCTTCACCGCCGCAGCAATCAGCAGGAGCACTGGGGCCAGCACCACCAGCATCACCGTCGCGCCGCCCAGGTCGATCGCCAGCTTGGCTGCCCGGGCTACTGGTTGTTGCAGGTTGTCCCGGTACGACCACAGCATCGCGTCGTGGCTCAACATCCGTAGCGGCGTGCCGCCGTGCACCGGCAAGTCATCCGGCCGCCTGACGATGGCAAACGGCACGCGGTCGCGCAACAGGGACCGCGTCAACTCGCGCGGCGGGTCATCCATCGCCAGCACGACCAGGTCGGCCTGGTGCCTACGCAACAGGACCGACCAGCGGCCATGCCGCATCGTGCCGATCCGTGACGGGTGCAGCACGCCAACGATGGTGTGGTCGCGACCGGCGCCGTCCAGCAGCCGTATGGCGTGGTCCGCCATCTCGCCATGGCCGACCACAACGGCCTGACTCTGCCAAGCCTCGGATCCGTGCAGCGCCGCACGGGCCACGCCGCGGGCCATCAACACGGCCGGACCCGCCATCAGCCACATGAACAGTAACGGCTCCCGCCCGGCGTCCAGCCGCAGCATGTAGGCAAAGAAGCCCGAGCAGAGCAGGCCCGCCGCGCTGGCTGCCACGACGTCGCGCACCTCGCGCAGGTCGGACCGGCGCCGGCCGTAGTGGCGCAGCGCCGTGAAGCCAAGCATGACCGCAATGGCCACGCCAGTCAGCATCTGGGCCGTACCATTCAACTCACGCGCCCCGTCGTCTAGCCGGCCAGCCACCCAGAGGGCGGTGCCGAGCGACGCTACCAGGGCCAGGGCGTCCGCCACCGCCAGCGCCGCCGCACAGGCAGCAGCGGTTGGCCGGGTCGTCCGCCTGTCCCTGCGGACAAGGTCGGTGGTTAAGCCTTCCGGCGCTTGGAGTTCGATAGGAGTGATCACAACCATGGCTTGTTCTTCCGTCAACACGTCAAAGCGATGCCGGTCTGGCACCGTGTTCGTCGGCGGGGCGAGTCCTATGGTTTCTTATGATTCGCGCTCTGGACTGTCTGTCTTGGATCGATCTGACTTGGATCAACCAGCACCCACAGCCTTAACGATTGATTCAGCCAAACGCCAACGTCTCACGCAGATTTTCCAGGTTTGTGATGAATTGGAGCAATCGATGCCCGATCATGGTACAACTTGGTACACGGCATCCCCTCGCGTCTTAGAGGCTTCGTTGCTTTGCGCTTGCACGCCGCGCAAGCCTGTGCCGCAACCTGCCCGCGCCAGCGAAGACCTACCCTCCGCCGGCGCCATGGAGCGGACATGACCTACCCAGCCCTCGCCACCCGCCCGGCTGCCCGGGTCACCTACGCCGGACTGCTCGCCGGCATCACCGTGCTGCTGACGTGGTTCACCTTGCCTGCCTTGGGCAGCACCTACAACGAGGGATTCCAAGCCAGCATCGTCATGAACGCCTACGCCATCCTGCACGGCGGGCTGGCGGACGTCGATCCGCTGCACGGCCTGAACAACGACTTCCTGTTCTATACCCGCCTCGGCGTCTCCATCGCGCTGGCCGGGCTGATCAAGCTCGGCCTGCCCGCGGCGGCAGCCTTCCGCCTGCTGATGCTGGCCTCGCTGGCGCTCCTGGTGGCGGCCAATGCCGGCCTGCTGGCCTGGCGCTACCGCATCCACCCGCTGCTCGCCTGCGTGCCGCTGCTGCTGTTCCCGGGGCTGTTCGAATCGGCCTGGTTCTTCAACGACAACGTGCTGTCCGCCGCCCTGTCGAGCACCGCCCTGCTGCTGTTCTGGTCCCGCCTGTCGCTGCCGGCCACCGCGGGCGCCGCGGTGCTGTGGGGCCTCGCGGTGGCCTGCCGCAGCGACGCCGCGCTGATCGCCCCCGCCTTCGCCATCCTGGGGTGGTTCGCGCTGCCGACCTGGGGCGCCCGGCTGCGGCACGCCGTGGTCGCCGGCCCCATCGCCGTCGCGATCCCGGTCCTGATCTATGCTGGCTTCGGTCTCAACATCCTCGACATCCTGCCGCTGACCCGGCGCGCCACCGAGCTGTGGGCCCGCAAGGAAACCTGGGCCCACACGCTGCAGCCGTTCCTCAAGGGGTTCGCGTTGCCGGGCCTGCTGGCGCTCGCGGCCGGCGCGGTGGCGGTCCTGCGGCAGCGGCGCTGGCTGGAGGTGCTGCTATGCCTCGCCGTGCCGCTGCTCTATGTGGCCGCGTATGGGCGGATGCTGTCCGAGGTCCGCTACCTGCTGCCGCTGACGCCGTTCTTCGGCATCCTGATGCTTGAGGGCTGGAAGGCCGTCCAGGCCGCCAGCCCCGGCAGGCGTCGGGCGGCGGGCGTCGCCTTTGCGCTGGCGCTGCTCACCTGCGTCCTGCCGCCAGCCGTGCCGGGCCGGCCGCTGCACTTCATGGCGGCCGACCACGACATGCCCCGGCCGGCGCTCGGCCGGATCTGGTCGCCGGTGCTGGGGATGTGGTGGAACCGCACGCTCGACGAGGGCGCCGCGGCGCTCGCCAGCGCGATGGAGGCCGACCTCGCGCACGCCGCAGCCCAGCCAGGACGCACGACGCTGGTCGTGAGCACCGAATGGTCGCCGGACCGGATGACCGACCTGATCCTGTGGCAGCACGGCTTCACGCTGGACCAGTCCGCCGCCCCGGCCGCCTGCCGTACGATCGCCGAGACGTTCACCCAGGGAGGCGCCCAAGGCGGTGCCCAGAATGCCGGCGTCAGGGTCGTGCACCTGCGTCCGCACATCCCGATGATCCCGACCGAGCGCGCCGCGGTGAACTGGGAGGTCCTGGCCGTCCCCTGCCTGCAGGCGCTGGGCATCAATGGGGAAACACACGTCCTGGTTGCAGGCTGGACGGGGCTGCTGGACCCTCCCGTAGGCTTGGAGGCACCCGGCATCGTCCCATTGCTGCTGCCGTCGCTCGATATCACCCGCCTGGCGCGGCCGCTCGCCGCCCAGCGCTACAGCTATTACGTCGCGGAGGCGCCGCTTGCCGTAATTCCGCTGCTTTTGGAGCCTGCAGTCGATGCCTCGGAGCTGGATGCCGCCCAAGCAGCGCTCGACGACGGCCGGATTTGGTCTGCCAGCAGGCTCGCTGGAGATCGTTAATATTTGTTACTATATTGCAGTGCAGCAATCGTGATCGTTACATTAATCTATGTTAGAAACTCTGGGATGAGAGTTGGGTTAAGGTCTTCCGTAACGCCTGGGTGTTTGAAATCGAACCAACCCGCGTGGTGGAGAGCAGTCGATGAGAGTTCTGTCTGGCCCGTTCCGCACGACGAACGCGATCCTGGCGGCGCTGCCGCAGGAGGACATCAGCAAGCTGCGGCCGCACATGACCCGCATGCGCCTGGTGCCGCAGCAGCGTCTGATCGAGAGCGGCCAGGCGACCGAGCATGTATTCTTCATCGAGGAGGGCATCGCCTCCCTGGTGGCGGAGCCGGAGGACGGCAGCCCCGGCGTGCAGGTCGCGATGATCGGGCGGGAGGGCATGGTCGGCGGCCTGGCGCTGCTGGGCGGCTCGGCGTCGTATGCCTGCACGATGGTGCAGGTACCCGGCCCGGCGCTGCGCATCACCGTCGCCAACCTGTTACAGTGCTTCGGGGAGTGTCCGGCGCTGCGCGACGCCTGCCTGCAATACGTCCAGGCGCTGACCCGGCAGGTGATGAGCACCGCCGCCAGCAACGCCCGCAATACCTTGGCCGAGCGCTGCGTGCGCTGGCTGCTGATGGCGCATGACCGGATGGAGGAGGACGACCTGCCGGTGACGCATGAGGCGCTGTCGGCCATGCTGGGCGTGCGGCGGTCCGGCGTGACGGTGGCGACGGCGGCGTTGCAGGAGGCCGGGCTGATCCGGACCCGGCGCGGCCACATCCGCGTGCTCGACCGGCCGGGCCTAGAGGCGGTCGTCGCCGGCCGGGCGATCCGTCGCCGTACCCCGAGCCGGGCGGGCGCAGACGATGTGGGCCTGGCAATGGGAGCCGGCGCATGAACGGCCTGGTTCGGCTGTCCCGGGCCGTCCCGGTGGTGGCGCTGCTGCTTGGGGGCTGCTCGCCTGGGCGCGGCATCGCCCCCCTCCCCGACTACCACGCTGCAGGCTATACGCTGGGCAGCGGCGACCAAGTCCGCATCATCACCTTCGGCGAGGACCAGTTGACCGGCGAGTTCCGCGTCGATGACCAGGGCCGCATCTCGCTGCCGTTGCTGGGCAGCGTCACCGCCGCCGGGCTGGTGCCGCAGCAACTGGAGACGGAGATCGGCAATGGCCTCAAGACGCGCAACCTGTTGCGCAACCCGAGCGTCAGCGTCGAGGTGCTCGCCTACCGCCCGGTGTTCGTGCTCGGCGAGGTCGCCAAGCCTGGCCAGTATCCCTACCAGCCCGGCATGACCATGCTGACCACCGTGGCGGTCGCCGGCGGCTTCACCTATCGCGGCGTGCAGGACTACGCCGACGTGGTGCGGACCAACAAGGGCACCGCGCAGGAGGGCCTGATCACGCCCAGCTCGTTTATTGCGCCCGGCGACGTGATCAAGGTGTTCGAACGGAGGTTCTGATGCGGCGCAGGTCGCCGGCCGGTGTGGGACCAGTGGGTGCCGAACAGGGCAACCATCCGACATTTAAGGGCCGCACTGGCCCCCTCCCCCTCCGGGAAGGGGTTGGAGTGAAGAAGGCAGCAAGGCTCCTCTGCCGAATCGAGGGTGGCCGTCGTCCTCAAGTGGGCAACCTGGGTTCTGCTGGCTCCCCTCTCTCAGTGGGAGAGGCAACGGGCAGCGGTATTATGCAGCATGCGGCGTCCCTGCCGCTTGGGCTAGGCCACATAAGCGATGCGAACCCCAGGATGCGGACGGAGAACGCAACGGGTTCGCGCCAGCCGCCTGATGCCTGAGCGGAGGACGGCCGCAGGACCTCAGAGGTCCTGATGGTGCTCCACCCGCCCAGGACCCGCATCTTTGGGCCGAACGGCACGGCCTTCCTCGACCTGCTGCGGGCGCTGGCAGCCAACCTTGTGCTGCTCGCGCATGCAAGCGACATCTTCGGTGTTAGGGTCGGGTTTCCCGCCGGGCTGATCGGGGTGGGTATCTTCTTCATCCTGTCGGGTTTCCTGATCCTGCAATCCAGCATGGCCCGGGTCGAGCGGCCCGGACCGTACTTCATGCCCTACATGATCGACCGTTTTGCGCGGGTGTTCACCGCCTATGTTCCCGCCCTGATCCTGGTCGCCGCGGTGAACGCCTTGGCGGACCTCGGCCGCTGGGGGCAGAGCGGCTTCTCGACAGGCCCGGCGGCGTTCCTGGGCAACCTGCTGCTGCTGCAGAACTACCCGGTATTCCAGGCGATGCACCGGCTGGCGGACGCCGGGTTCTACATCCGCCCCTACAACACGGCCGAGCCGTTCTGGACCATCCCGATCGAGTTCTGGATCTACGTCGTCTTCGGCCTGGCGTTCTTCGGGCTGCTGCTGCGGGAGCGGCTGGGGTTGTTGTGGCCGCTCGTGCTGGGGCTGGTGGCGGTGCCGGTCGTAGTGTGGAACGCCGCTGCGGGGGGCGGCAACGGTCTGTCCCTGGTGTGGCTGGCCGGCGCCATGGGCGGATATGTGTGGACCAGCGCCTGGCACCGGAGCCCGCGCAAGCTGCAGGTCGGTGCCGCGGTGCTGGCGATGGCGCTGGCCTGTCTGGTGGGGCGCGGCTGGAAAACCGAGTGGAATTTCCAGGACCTCGGGATGGCGGTGTGCGAGACGCTGGTCATCCTTGGCGGGCTGTCGGTGTTCGATGGGATACGGACGCTGCCGCGCGCCTGGCACGTCGTTTGCGGAGCCGCCGCGTCGTATAGCTACAGCTTGTACCTGATCCACAACACGGTGCTGATTGTGGTGCGGCACTTGCTGCCGCAGGTGGCGGTGGCATTGACGCTGCCGGTCGCCTTGGTGACCGCGCATGTGGTGGCCTTCGGCCTGTATCTCACGTTTGAACGGCACTACCGCCAGGTTGGCGCTTGGCTGAAGCGGACCGCACGGCCGGCGGCCCTGGGCGACGCGGTTCCTTAATCGGGCGAGCCGGGCCTTAAACCTGCGCCTGCCGCAAGACGCCGCCGGTCTATCTGCTGCCCCGCCTTGCGCTACCTCGCCCCGTTCTCCGGTGAGGCACGCAGGCTGTCGGGGTCGGCGATGTTGCCGTACCACCCGGAAATCTCCTGCACCACAATCGTCCAGCCGTCGGGAATGCCGTCATTGTCCTTCGCCGACGCCGCCCCGCGAGAAAAGCTGGGGATTGCCTGGTTGCCGACGATCAGGTGCATGGCGACCGGCTTGCGCTGGTGGTCGGCCGGATCGACATAGCTGTCCGGCGCATATTCCATGTAGCTGGTGGCGACCAGCTTGCCGTCCACGATCACGTCGAGCAGGTGGCTGCCGTCGCCGCGCCAGTTGCCCACCAAGTCGTGGAACCCCTCGGACCAGTCGAACGGCGTCCCCTCGAACTCGGGATTGTTGGACCGGTCGTAATAGCGCCAGCCGTTCCCGTTGGCCCAATACACCCCATGCGGCTTGGTCCCCCACTTGGTGCCGTAGATGTCGGGCGTGCCGAAGTCGATCTGATAGCCCGGCGGAACCGGGTTGCGGGGGAAGTTGTCGTTCCAGTCGATCTCGAAGCTGCTTCCGCTGGCGCGATACAGCGCGTCCGGGCCATTGAAGCCCTGGTAGGGGCTGCCGCCCGGCCCCGGCGACGCCTGCTGGCCCGTGAACATCCAGATCGGCGCCCAGGAATGCTCGCCCTTCGGGCTGCGATAGCGCACCTTCAGCGTCATGCCCGGCCGCCACTCGAACGGCAGCCGCACCATCGCCGCCCAGACATGGCCGGGGCTGCAATCCTTGCGCCCCTGCGCGCACTCCGCGCGCAGGTGCATCCCGTCCGGCGCCATCACGTGCAGGTCGTCTGGGTCGCCGGGCGCGGTATGCCGGGCGACGGCGGCGAAGGTGCCGTTGCCGGGCTGGCCGGTGTCCACCGGGCTGCCGATCGCATTGTTGAGGTCGCCCACCATGTAGTTCAAGAAGAACCGGTCGCGGATCGACTGCGCCGTCGTCATGTTGGCCCCGCGCTGCGCGCTGCCCATCACGAGCGAGAACGCATTGCGCGACCCCGGCGCCAGCGTCAGGCCGTGACCCGGCGACGCACCGGAAACCACCGGCAATGGGCCAGTCAGCGGCTGGTTCGGCTTGTTCAGGAAGGTCGGATCGGCGAGGCAGGGTCCAGCAGCCAGGAGGGCTGTGGCGCACAGGGCAGCAAGGCATCGGAGCATGGCAACCTCGGTTCGGACCTCGTCCCACCCCTGGGTCGGCACTTGGTCAGGCGGCTTGCCATGGTACAGCCAGGGCAGCACGGCTTCGTGGCACGGATTCAGGGTCCGATCCAAGTGCCATAACAGCGGGTCCAGCCGGAACACCTGCCTACGGGGCCTCCGCCGGAGACGACCCGGCTGGAACGGGACGCTGCTGCTGGGACCTCGAGGGTTCCGGGCGCCGCCGTATCCGGCCCGGTGCGGACTGCTGCCGCTGGGGCACTCGCCTTGGGCATGTATCAGCACGATGCATGGGATGGCGTCTCCACCTCCCCGCCGCACCCCTGCTGTTCATCTGATCGCAAGCTTTATACGGCAACTTGAACGTCGCAGCGGCTTCAGATCTGGCTGCAAGGCTCGTGCCGATCTGTCAGTTGCTGAGATCGCCATCGGGGGCAAACGGCGTGGATGCAAACCGGTTTATGTTGAGCCTCAGGGCGGAGCACGGCGCTTCCCAGCCGCACGCCGCTGAGGTCACCCATCTCCATGCGATCCTGAATGGCGTGCCACTCGGTTTGCTGACCTTTGATGGCAAGCTTGAGGTCATGTCCATGAACGCCCGCTTTACGGTCATGCTTGGGGTCGAGCCACTCATGCCCGGCAGGAGCGCTTCGTTGATCGACGTGCTCACCCCATGCAGCGTGCTGGACCGGCCTGCGGTGCTGTGCTTGCGTGATGCCTGCCTGGCCGTGGTGGCCGCCGGCAACGAGCAGGGCGCCACCGTCCTGACGCTGCCGGGATCGGCGTCCCGCCGTTTCGCCGTGCAACTGCTCGGGCTGGCGGACGGCGCCTGGATGGCCTCGTTCGAGGAGGTCACAGCCCGGCTGGCCGCCGATGCGACCACCGCTGAAGGCATGATGAGCGACCCGCTGACCGGGCTGCCGAACCGGCAGTTGTTCCAAAAGCGCCTGGTAGCCGCGCTGGAGCAGCCGGCAGAAGGGCCTGCCAGCCCCGGGCCGGCGATCCTGCTGGTTGACCTCGACCGGTTCAAGGCCGTGAACGACACCCTGGGCCATCCCGTCGGCGACGGGCTGCTCCGCCTGGTTGCGAAGCGGCTGCGGTCGGCGCTTCGTCCTGGCGACCTGATCGCACGGCTGGGCGGTGACGAGTTCATCGTGCTGGTGTCGCCCCCGCCGGAGCCAGCGAAGCTGGCTGCCCTGGCACAGCGCATCGTGGATATGATCGGGCGCCCGTACCTGGTGGATGGCCAGCAAGTGAACATCGGCGCCAGCGTCGGCGTGGCGCAGGCTCCAGAGGACGGACGTGAGGAGACGCAGTTGATCCGCGCCGCCGACCTTGCGCTCTATCACGCCAAAAGCTCGGGCCGAGGCGCCGTCAGCTTCTTCCAGTCGGAAATGGACACCCGAGCGCTGGCCCGGCGGACGCTGGAGATCGACTTGCGCAAGGCGCTGGCCTTGCAGCAGTTCGAGTTATACTACCAGCCGCAAATCGACCTGGAAGCGGACAAGGTGGTGGGCTTCGAGGCGCTGCTGCGCTGGCGGCATCCGGAACGCGGCCTGGTTTCCCCCGCGGACTTCATCCCCCTGGCCGAGGAGATCGGCCTGATCGTCCAGCTTGGCGAATGGGTGCTCCAGGAGGCCTGCTGCGAGGCGGCAAACTGGCCCGCGGAGGTTTCTGTCGCGGTGAACGTGTCCCCGCACCAGTTCACCGACCCGGCCCGCCTGCTGGACATGGTGAGCCGGTCGCTGGCGTACGCCGGGCTGCCAGGGCGGCGGTTGGAGATCGAGATCACCGAAAGCGTGCTGCTGCGCAACGAGGCCGTGGTGTTGCAGGCGCTGCACCGCCTGCGCGCGATGGAGGTGCGGGTGGCGATGGACGACTTCGGCACCGGCTACTCCTCACTCAGCCAATTGCACAGCTTCCCCTTCGACAAGATCAAGATCGACCGATCCTTCGTGACGGACCGCGCCGACACCACCGGGCAGAATGCGATCATCCGCGCCATCACGGCGCTGGGCGTCAGCCTGGGCATGGCCACCATCGCCGAGGGCGTCGAGACTGCGGACCAGCTCGACCGCATCCGCGCCGAGGGCTGCACGTCGGTGCAGGGCTACTTGTACAGCCGGCCGGTGCCTGCGGACCAAGTGGCCGGGCTGATCGAGACGTGCAGCAACCGGCTGGCGCCCATCTCAACCCTCAACGCATGAAACGGGAACACCAACGATGACCAACCTTTACCGCGTGCTCTACTGCAGCCGGAACCGCATCCTGGGCGATGCCGGCAGCGTGACTGCCCAGATCACGACCATCCTCGCAGCGTCCCGCGAGAACAACGCCCGGGAGGGCATCACCGGCGGGTTGCTGTTCAGCACGGGATGCTTCGCTCAGGTGCTTGAGGGGCGGTCCGCGGCGGTCGAGGCGACGTTCGAACGCATCCAATGCGACGACCGCCACAACGATGTGATCCTGCTGGAAGCTGAGCCGATCGCCGAGCGGGCTTTTCCGGATTGGTCGATGGCCTTCACTGGCAGTGATGCCCGGGCCGACTTGCTGGCGGCTGGCACCCTGGCTAGCGCCTTCTCCGGTCAGTCTGACGCCGGCTCCAAGGTGCTCGATGTCCTCAAGGCGGTGGTGGTGCGAGAGACACGGTGGCTGACAGCCCGTCCGGAACAGGTAACGGCCTTCCATTAAAGATCACGGGAAGCATAGTCGCCACAGCCCTTAGTCGGCTGACCCAGCCCGCCGGCACTCCGGGTCAGCGCCAGAGCCAGGTGCTATCGCGCCTGTCCTGACCTCGTTCAACCCACGGCCGGCGAGGCGCGCATGGACGACCGCAGCGCCCAGGCCCCGCGCAACAGGCGCACACCGCCGGGCATCGTCATCAGGGCCGCGCCGAATGCGGTATAGGCCGTCGCCGCGCCGAGCAGGAGCTGCGCCCAGGCTGGAACACCGTGCATCTGCATCTCCTGCTCCGCAAACCGCACCGCCAACGCGGCGACGGCGGCGGAAACGGCCAGCGGCGCACACGCGCCTGCCGCGTCCGCCAATGCCACTGGCCCATGCCGCGTTGCGCCCCACAGTGGCACGCCGTGCATCAACAGGCCGAACGCCGCATAGGCCTGCGCCACCCCCACCACGCCCCACGGCAGGCCGCACAGCAGGGCCGTGATCGACAGCGCGGTCCGGGCGATGGCGTAGCCGGTCTGCTCGCCCCCCCGGCCCTGGCTCACGAACAGCCAGGAGGCGGAGATGCTGAGCGGCGCGAACCCGGTCGCCACCGCCAGCCAGGCGACAATCGGCGCGGCCTCCGCCCAGGCGGGGCCGAGCAGGAACGGCACCACCGTCCCGGCCGCCACCGCCGTGAACGCCACGGCCGGCAAGGTCGCCAGCAGCAGCGCCTGCAGCATCTGCAGGTAGGCATGGCGATACCGGTCCGGCGCGTTCTGCAGCCGGGACAGCAGGGATACCGCGACCCGGGCAATCGGGATGCTGAGCGTCCAGATCGGCGCGGCCACCAGCTTATACGACCGGTCATACAGCCCGAGCGAGACGTTGCCGCGCAGCCGGCCGATCAGGATGCTGTCCAGGTTGCTGCCGGCGAAGCTGACCAGGTTGAACGCCGTCATGTGCCCGCCGAAGCGCAGCAGCGCCATGACGCCAGGGTCCCAGCGCGGAGCCGACGGCCGCCAGCCGGACAGCGTCCAGGCAAACACCAGGATGCCTATGCCGTTCGCCGCCTGCATCAGCACCAGCGACCAGTAGCCCATGCCGGCCCAGGCCGCGCCGATCCCCACCGCGGCGGCTGCCACGCTGCAGCCGATGTCCAGCACCGCCAGCGGCACGAACCGCATGTTGCGGTTCATCACCGCAATCGGCTGCGACGCCAGCCCGGCCAGCACCAGCAGCCCGGCCAACGACATCGCAACCGGGGTCAGTCGTGGCTCGTGGTAGAACGCTGCCGCCAGGGGCGCCAGCGCGCACATCACCCCGGCCAGCACGGCGCCGATGCTGGTGCTGATCCAGAACAGCCCGGACAGCTCGGACTGGGTGATGCGCTCGCGCTGCACCGTCGCCTGGGTCAGCCCCAGCTCGGTGAATATGCTGACGAAGCCGAGCAACGGCCCGACCAGCGCCACCAACCCGACCTCGCCGGGCAGCAACAGACGCGCCAGCGCGACCTGCGAGCCGAACTGCAGCACGATCCGGATGCCTTGCGACACCATCGTCGCCGCAGCGCCGCGGACCGAGCGCTGCTTCAGCGTCGCGGCGTCGGACGCAACCTCCTGCCCAAGCCGATGATCGGGCCCGCTACCCGATGGCGTCTGGTCGGCCATGCCTGGCTCAGTTGCTAGCGGAGCCGAGGCGCGCGAGGCTGGCCAAGCGGATATGGCTGCGCGGGGCGGCGGCGGCGGTGTGGGTGACCTTGGGCGCTGCGGGGGGCGCCACAGGAACCAGGCCCATCCGCACCCAGGCCGCGCGGTCGGAGGCGTTCTCCGCCAGTTGGGCGCGGAACGCCGGGGTGTAGTGGCCCTGCGGGTCGATGGCGGGCTTGGCGGTGACCATGGCGAGGACACCGCCATAGCTGGCGCCGCCGGCCCAGCCCAGCAGCACCCGGCGCTGGTAGTCCTCCCGCAGGCCCGGCGTCGCCGAGTGATAGGACGCAGCAGCCTCCGGCCACGATCCCGCCTGATGGAACAGCCGGGTCAGGAAGCCAGCCGCATAGGCCGCGTTGACCCCCGGGTCGAACGCCTGGTCGAGGGTGGCGAAGGCGTCGGGATGGTGCATCAGGTTGACCTGCATGCACCCGACGTCGATGGAGCGGACGCCGGTGGCGCGTGCGGCCTCGACAGCGGCGATAGCCTCCTCCTTCGTTTGAAAGAAGAAGCCGGCCCCGGCGACGTTAATGGTCCACGGCCAGGGCGCCGGACGGCCGGTGCGCGGGTCGGACCGCCCGCTCTCGACCATCGCGATGGAGCCGAGCAGGCCTGGCGGCAGATGGCTGGCCCCCTCGGCGACCCGAATGGCGGCGAAGCAGCCATTCGGGTCCACCGGGGACGTCGAAGCCCGAGCCGAGGATGTCGAAACCCGGGCTGGAGCACCCGAAGCCCAGGCCGGCGCAGCATGCAGCGCCACCGCAGCCGCCAGCAGCAGGCGGGGGGTCATGGCCGTGTCTCCAGCCGTTGCCAGGGCGCTATGGCATAGCGTGGCGTATCGGTCGCAACGGTCAGCACGCGCCAGGCAAGACTGGCGTCCCCGGCGGGAAGCCGAACCTGCACGGCGGACTGGTCCACATACTGGGACAGCACCTCATGCGGGCCATCCGGCTGCAACGCCGCCAACTCGACGAAGAAGCGCACCTGGCTGGGCTGCGCCGGGGCGGTCCAGACCAGCACGGCGGAGCCGTCCGCAGCGAGGGCGCCCCCATCCACGGAGGCTGGCAGCGCCGGAAGCAGCGGCCGTTTGGAGGCGCCCCTCGACCGCGGCGCGTCGCGGCCCTCGGCGGCAGTGATGCCGTTGGCGGCTGCGGCGCGGAACCAGGCTGCAGCGACGTCTGGATTGCGGGGCACGCCGTCTCCGGTGCTGTAAAGCTGCGCGATGTTGAACTGGGCGCGGGCATGTCCAGCCGCAGCCGCCCTGGCATACCACAGCGCCGCCAGGTCCGCACGCCGCGGGCCGCCGCACCGACCGCTGTCGTGCATGACGGCCGTGTTGAAGGCTGCTAGTACGTGACCGGAGCTTCCGGCGCGGCTGTACCAGGCACAGGCTGCCGCGGAGGTCGCCGGCACGCCCTGGCCCAGGTCGTAGGCGATGCCCAGACCGAACTGCGCGCTGGCGTCGCCGGCGTCCGCCTCCGGCTGCCACAGCCGCACGGCGTCAGTGAAGCGCTCGCCGTCGTAGGCCGCCCAGCCATCGTCGGCGCTGGCCATGGCGGGACTGACGCCAACCAGCCCCGCCAGCAACGCACCGCCGAGCCAGGCCCGCAGCCGGACGCGCGCCGCCAGGGGTTTAGGTCCCACCGCCCCTACCGCCACCGGATCTCCACACGGCGGTTCTGCGCCTCCGCGACCCCGGGCGGCGTCGGAACCGCCGGCTCAGACTCACCCTTGGCCAGTAGCTGGAACCGCTCGGCCGGGATGCCACGGGACACCAGGCCACGCAGCACGGCGGCGGTCCGTGCCTGCGAGATGCGCAGGTTCGCCTCCGGCGAGCCGACCGCGTCGGTGGAGCCAGTCAGCACCATGATGATCGGGTGGCCGTCGCGATACAGCCGCGCGGCCTGGTCGAGCACCGCGGTGTCGTTGGACCGGACCGACGCGCTGCCGGGGCCGAAATACAATACGAGCGACTTCGGCGCCTCGGCCTGGGCTTCTTGCCCCAGGTTGGTTTGTCCCATCACAGGCACCGCGCTGGCGAGCAGGGCAAGCAAGCCTATGGCCGGAGACGAAAGGCGATGCATCATCTTCTGCTTCCCGTTGGTTGGACGTTGACGAGGGTTCGCCCAGCCGCAACAGCGCCCACCGCCACGCGGATGGCGCCGGGCCGCGTGTCAGCGCCCGGGCGAACCTGGGTGGCCTCAGCCCCGATTGCGTGCGCCAGCGCCGCAGCAGCCGGCGCGTCCTCGGCGAAGGCGTAGGACACCGTAGGCTCGCCGCGCACCGCGCCCGGTGCGGGCGGCGGCACCTGGTAGCCGCGCCGGACCAGTTCCTCCGCCAGGCTGGTTGCCTGCGCACCGACATCGCCGTCGCCACCGTCGTAGTAGATGGCGATGTGGAGCGGCAGCGCCGTGGGAAGCGGTGGTGCCTGGACCGCCGGCCGGACCAGCCTCGCGGGCGGCGTCAGGCCCGGCGCCGCCGGTATGGCAGGCGCCGCCGGCGTCATCGGAACCGGTGCAGCCGACGGCGCAGCGGACTGAGGTTCAGCAAGGGCCGGCGCCGGCGTAGCCAGGACCGGTTGCGATGCAGCAGCCGGCAGCGCGGCGGCGGGCGGCACGGGCTGCGCCGCAACGTCCGGCACGGGCCTGTTAGGTGCGGCAGGGTCGGGCGCCACCACCGCAGTCGGCGCGGCTGGCGGCGGGACGGGCTGTCCCGACACGGATTGCGGCGGGCGCGGCGTCGGTTGAACGTCGGCGCCTGCCCGGGGCGGGGATGGCCGTGCCGACGCAGCCGCCGGCACGGTGTCCGACGGCGCCGCAACTCCCCGTGGCGCCGCGGGGCCGGGCGGCAGGGCCGGGCGCGGGTCCGCCAGCGCGAGGGAGGCCGGCGGCCGCCCCGCAACAGGGCCAGCGAGGGTCAGCAGCCACGGCGACACATAGGGGATCAGCAGCCAGCCGGCCCCCGCCCCAGCGCCCAGCGCGCCCAGCGAGAGCGCCGCCATCGTCCAGCCGCCGAGCCGCCGCTGGGACGGAACCGGCAGCATCGTCAGGGGCGAGGCAGGAACAGGCTGGGCCGGCAAGGATTGACCAGACGCTTGCAACGGGGAGGGCGACCGCCGGGCGGGCCTGGGGACAGCCGGCTCATCCTCTTCGCCGTCCGGGTCATCGTCGCCAGGCTCGGTTCCGGTCTGGATCAGCGCGGCCTGCTCGACATGCGCCGGGGTCACCTGTGGGGCGTCGGCCAGCCGCGCCACGAACACCGACAGCCCGGCCAGCATCTGCAGGTTGCGCGGCACGCCCTGCGACCGCTGGACGAGCTGCATCAAGGCAGCCGGCTGGATTAGTTCCGCCGACCGCTCAGCCGCAGCAAGCTGCACTCTGAGGAATGTCGCCGCGTCGTCCGGCGTCAGCAGCCCAAGCGTCACGATGATCGCCGGAACGCCCGCACCCTGCAGCCGCTCGGCCAAATCCTGGCCACCGGCCACCACCATGGGCCGCCCCTGCTGCGCCAGCGCCCGCAGCATCGACACGGTCAGCCGGCCCGCGTCGTCGATCAGCACGACATCCGGCCGCCGGCTGCCCGGCACCGGCGACGGTTGGAACAGCGCGGCCACGCCACCTGCTGCCAGCACCCGTTCCGCCACAGCGTGCAGCAATAGCGTCTTGCCGCTCCCTGGTGCGCCTATCACCGCGATCAGGCCAGACTTGCCGAGGTTAGCCTCGACCCCGGCCAACGCGGCTTGCCAGGCCGGGTGCGCCACAACCTGGTCCGGACGCGGTGTGGCCGGGAACAGCGAATGGGTTATGCCATCCGGCATCTCGGCGGGATTGGACGCCGGCAGGGGCGGAATGAAAGAGAGGGGCACCCGCTTAATGTATCTGATTTTTGACAAAGTTACCCACAGCAACGTTCATCCGGTAAGACAATTTCAGTTGAACTTGTACGGATTGCGACATCGTTGGGTCTGAAACCTGTTCGACATCGCATCGGTTGTGCGCCAGGTGCCGACCCAGGGGTGCTCGGGT
>CAXTFY010000003.1:34122-40164 GCA_964243265.1 uncultured Acetobacteraceae bacterium
GCTCGGGTCCGCTGCCGCGAGCCGTCACGCCCGGCCCGATGTGCGCGGACCCCGATGTGCGCAGACTCAGGCCAGCCACAAGGCATCTTGGGCGGGCATGCAAGCCCCGTCATTGCGGGCCGCGCTTGCTGCGCGGCAATCCTGAGCGGCGGGCGCAACCCCTCACCTTCTGGATTGCCGCGCCGAAGCCGGTTAGCGATGACGGCGGCGCTGGGAACAATCCACAACCGAGGCTAAGCAAACCTCTGCAGGTTTGCACAGGGATGAAAACCTAACCAGGCTTGCGCGGCTTGGCACGGCCGCAGGCCATCTGTGCGACAAGTCGCGCAAGCCTGCTTAGGTCAGCGCTTTTGCCTTCTGGCCCTGTTATGAAACCTGGCCCATGTTGCCTTCTTCGGAGCGCGACCGACGCTCGAAGCGCCGCGTCGCACCCGCCCCGTTCCCGCCTCGAAGGCGGCGGCAGGCAGCGGTCGCGCCATTCCATTCCATTGCAGGTCCGTTTTCGCACCAACATCAAACTGCCTTGTGATGCGACCCGCAACCGTGCGATCAAGTATTCCACCGTCATGATCCAGCCGCCCTCCACGCCGTTGCGCCTGGCCATCGGCATCGCCACCCGGGGGCGAGCCGCTGTCCTGGCCGAGATGCTGGACGAGGTCCGGGCGCAGACGCTCGCCCCGGACCGCATCCTGATCTGCGGCACCGAGCCTGCCGACCTGCAGGGCCTGCCCGGGGGGGCGCCAGACAACCTGGAAATGTTCCTCGCCCCGGCTGGCCTGCCCCGGCAACGCAACGCCATCCTGGACCGCACAGCCGACTGCGACGTGGTGTTGTTCCTCGACGACGACTTCCTGATGGCTCCTGGCTACGTCGCGGCGACTGCGGCGGCCTTTGCCGGCGACGCCGACCTGGTGGGCACCACCGGCGTCTGCATCGTTGACGACGCGCGCGGCCCCGGGCTGTCGGTGGCCGCTGGGCGCGCGTTGATCGCCGGGGACGCAGGCGGCACCGGGCTGGAGCGCGCGCCGCATGGCTACGGCTGCAACATGGCCGTCCGGCTCGATACCGTGCGCCAGCACGGGCTGCGGTTCGACGAGCGCTTGCCGCTGTATGCCTGGTCCGAGGACATCGACTTCACCCACCGCCTGGCCCACCACGGCTGGCTGGCGAAGCTGCACGGCGCGCGCGGGGTCCACCTGGGCGTGAAGCAGGGCCGCACGCCGGGACGCCGGCTGGGCTACTCGCAGGTGGCGAACCCGGTGTACCTGTTCGGCAAGGGCAGCTACTCCTTCGGCCGCGCCGCCCGCAGCGTCGGCCGCAACATGGCGATGAATGCCCTGCGCTCGTTCCAGCCCGAGGGCTACATCGACCGCCGCGGACGCCTGCGCGGCAATGCCCTGGCCCTGCTCGACATGCTGCGCGGCCGCCTGGCGCCGGAACGCATCCTTGACCTGTAAGCCGGGACCCCGAAGCCCCGGGCGAAGCGACCGGTGAGCGGCAGCCTGTGAGCGAGCATCCATCAGCCGAGTCCGGCGCCGCGCCGCGCGTCACCGTGGCGATCCCGGTGTACAACAGCGCGACGACGCTGGCGCGCTGCATCCGCTCCGCATCGGCGCAGACCCTGCGCGACATCGAGATCCTGGTGGCCGACGATGCCAGCACCGACGGCAGCGCCGCCGTCGCCGAGGCGCTCGCGCTGGACGACCGCCGCATCCGGGTTATCCGCCTGCACCCGAACGGCGGCAAGCCGCGGGCGATGAACCGCATGATCGCCGAGGCGCGCGGCGAGTGGGTGGCCGTGCTGGATGCCGACGACACCTACCTGCCGGAGCGGCTGGACCACCTGGTGCGGGCCGCCGAGCGAAGCGGCGTGGACATGGTGGCGGACAACCTGCTGTACTGGGACGCTGGCGTGGAGCGCGTGCTCCGCACCGGGTTCGACCCGGCGCTTGGCGTGCGGGTGCTCGGCACCGACGACCTGGTGCGCACCGCCGACAGCTTCGCCGACTTCGACCTGGCCATCCTGAAGCCGGTCGTGCGGCGGCGCTTCGTGATCGACCATGGGCTGCAGTACTACGAGGGCACCCGGCTGGCCGAGGACTTCTATTACCTGCTGATGTTCTTCGTCGCCGGCGGCCGGGCCTGCGTGGTGGGCGAGGCGCTGTACCGCTGGACCATGCCGTTCGGCACGGTGTCCCGCCGCTGGACCGGCACGGGCGGCGGGGCCTGGCGCTACGACTACCGCCCGGCGCTGGTGGCCAACCAGCACTTCATCGGCGTGATGCAGCAGCGCGGCGAAGCGGCGGTCGAGGCCATGCTGCACCGCCGGGATCGCCAGTATCGCGCGATGATCCCCTACCTCGATGCGCAGAAGCAGGCGTCGGAGGGGCATTGGATGCGTTGCATCGCCACCATCGCCGGCAACCCGCAGACCTTTCCGCTGCTGACCGCCCGCATCGTCGGCCGGGTGCGCCGAGCGCTGCGCCGCTCCCCCCCTGTCACGGCGGTCGCTGACGCCGCGGCGACCCCTGATGCCTCGGCGGCGCCTGACGCCGTCCGGAGCGCCCCATGACCCAACCCCCTCGCACCCTTCCCGCTCGCACGATCATCGTCACCGCTTGCAACAGCCGGTTCTCCGGGCTGCTGCGCGGACTGCTGGCCACCCTGCAGCCGCTGCTGGAAGACCCATCGGTGCAGCTTGCGTGCTTCGACATCGGCCTGGGAGCGGAGGACCGGGCCTGGCTGCTGCGGCAGGGCGCGCTGGTCCGCGCGCCCGAGGCGCATTTCGGCCTGGACGCCGCCGACCACCCGGTGCCGCTGCTGTCGTTCCTCGCCCGGCCGTTCCTGCGCGAGTACTTCCCGGGCTACGACTACTATGTGTGGATCGACTCCGACATCTGGCTACAGGACGCCGGCGTAGTCGCCAAGTACATCGACGGCGCCACCCAGTACGGCCTGGCCGTAACGCACGAGGAGGAGCGGGCCTACCGGTTCCAGCCCTGGCTGTTTGGCTGGACCGCAAAGCACTTCCTGCTGGGGTACGGGCCGCTGACCGGCGCCTACTTGCTGGCGCGGGCGCACGTCAATGCCGGGTTCTTCGCCCTCACGGCGGACGCGCCGCAATGGGCGGCCTGGGCGCGCCGGTATGAGGCGGCGCTGCGGCGCACCGGCAAGCTGGTGCCGCACGACCAGTTCGCCCTCAACCATGCGTTGCACATACGCGGGCGGGACCGCGTGCCTGTGGCCATGCTCGACCCCGCTTGCAACTGGATCTGCGAGCGCGGCACGCCGATGTGGAACGACGCCGAAGGAGCGTTCTGCAAGCCTTACCCGCCCTATGAGCTGATCAGCGCGATCCATCTGGCAGGACCTGCAAAGGAGAAGTTGTTCCAAGTGCGCCGCACCGGCGGCGGGGTATTCAGCACCTACCTGGTGCATGGCGCCTGCCCGGACCATCCGGCCGATGTGTGGCCGGGCCAGGCCTTGGACCTGACGGTGGCGGCGGCCTAGCACGGCTGGCGGGCGCGGCTTCGCCCCATGCGCGCCAACTGGGCCAACTGCGGAACGTCTTGAGCGGCCATGCAGGCCCGGTCATTGCAGGCCGCGCTTGCGGTACGGCATCCAGGACGGCGAGTGCAGCCTCCAACCCCCCGGATTGCCGCACCGGCGCCGGCTTGCAACTGACCTTGGTGCCTTGAGCAGACGAAGGGTCGGTTGAACCAGCGCGTATGCGGTTTTGCCCGCCTCGGGTCTGATTCAACCGGAGGTGGAGTCCCCGGCAGATATGTGACATTGTGCAACTGCGGACGCTGGCGAGGCGTCCCTTGTGCGGTGAATCCCAATGCGCCGGCGTGTCGAGAAGCTGGCTGATGGCCTCGTGCTGATCCGCCCCGACGTGCGACCGGGCCAAGGCGAGGTGCCGGATGACAATCTGAGGGTTGGCCTGGACCAAGGCCAGCTTGGGCGTGACCAGGCTGGGAACGACCAGGCTGGGAATGACCCGCATTGCGATGAACGGGATCGCCCGGCGCGCGGCATCATGCTCGGCTTGGCGCTCAGCGCCGCCGCATGGGTTTTGATCGGACTGGCGGTCTTGACCTGGTGGTCTTGACGGCGCCCCTGCTGCTGGCACCGGCTTGTGCGGCGGTCCCGCAGGCAGGCAGCTTGGCATTCGGACCCATCCAGAACAAGATATGCCGCGAACTGTCTGCTAATGGACCGACGCCGGCGCTGAATTTGCGCTATCCTTCCATCGTCCGTGCATTGGGCAAGGGGAGCTTGCACCATCGAGACGCCTCTACGCCGCCCGCCGCAGATGGCCGCCTCAGGCATCACAGACCGGACCCCGGGCCGGCCTTACCCGGCTGACCAGGCCTGCGGCTCGCCCGTGGCTGCCCCGCTGCTGCGCAAGCTGAACCGCCTCGGCCTGCTATCCGCCAAGGCGACGTCGGCGCTGGAGGCAATGACGGCCACCCCGTACTGGGCCGCCGCCGATCAAGACCTGTTCCGCCAAGGCGATCGGCCGCCGGACTGCAAGCTGATCCTCCAGGGCCTCGTCTGCCGCTACAAGGTGTTGGACGACGGACGGCGGCAGATCGTGTCGTTCCACGTCCCTGGCGATATCGTCGATCTGAACAGCCTGCTGCTGGGGGCGTTGGACCACAGCATCTCCACCCTTACGGCGGTTCGCCTGCTCTCGATCAAGCACGCGACCCTGCTGGATTGGATGCGGCAGTACCCCGATTTCGGCCGCCTGTTGTGGCTGGACACGCTGATCGATGCCTCGATCTTCCGCGAGTGGGTGGTAAACGTCGGCCGGCGCACGGCACGCGAGCGCATCGCCCACCTGCTGTGCGAGCTGGTCGTACGGCTGCGCGCGGCCGGGCTGGCGCAGGACCGGGCGTTCGACCTGCGCATCACTCAGGCGGAGCTGGCCGACGCGACCGGCTTGTCCCCGGTGCACGTCAACCGCACCGTACAGGAGCTGCGGCGCGAGGGCCTGATCGAGATGAACAACAAGACGTTGATCACGCTCGATTGGGAGGCGCTGAAGCAGGCGGCAGGGTTCGACCCGGCCTACCTGCACCAGCTTGCCACATCGGCCTGACCTTCGCGCGGGATACCGAGGTGGCCGGTGCGGGCTTTGGCCGCAAGTTCTCTGGCCACCGCCAACGCCCGCCGGCTTGGGTTCGCACGGGCCGTAGGGATCGGCGGCTGCGGCGCCTTCGATCAACTCGTGCAGCCAGGGATGACCGGAACCCGACTGGTTGCCGGAGTGCCAAAAGGCCGGCAGCACCTACTCGGCGAGGCGCAGCAGCAGCACGGAGTCGTCGAGGTCCTGGTCGAACCGGGCGAAAAACCGGCGCGAAGGCGCAGGGCAGGTCGATCCCCGTCAGCACGCCGTGCACCGCAGCCGGGCTTTCGACGGAAACCGCGATCCGCCGGCTGCATCCGATCTGGGCGGGCGCGGTATCCACCGGGCATTCGAAGCCTGCCGCCTGTCCTGGGACCACCATGCTGGCCCAGTCCGCAATGGTCGGCGATGCCGAACGGGGCCGTGCCCCTGGAACGACCGTTGAGCGGGGCGGTGCAGCATGGCTCACGCACGAGCACGCGCTCCACCGCGGACCCGGCCCCGTTCGGCTATGCGCCGGGCATGATGGACCCACGTAGGTAATTTCCGAACCTGCCCTGCCGGGGTCCGTCAGGATATGTTCGGAATTACCGTGATGGCCGGACGCGGGCAGATCAGCCGCACCCTTAGGGGAAAACCTCCGGAACCTGCAATGCAGTCCCGTCGCCTCATCGGAAAAGGACCGCCCATGAATACGATTCAACGCCAGCCTCAGGGCCTCGTTCTCGGCAGCGTCCAGACGGCGACCACAGGGTATCAGCAGGATGGGTTCACCGCGCCCCGTGAGGCGGTCCGTCCTCCCGGCGAGAATGGCACTTCGCTGCGTCACGTCCGCGCTGTCCTGGCCGACTTCCTGCAGTACGACCAACACGACGCGACGGGCTAGTTTGTCCCAAAGCGCGCAGCAG
>CAXTFY010000003.1:40264-50852 GCA_964243265.1 uncultured Acetobacteraceae bacterium
GTCGGCTACGTGCTGCTGCCGGTCGCGCAGTTCCCGGACATCACGCCGCCGCAGATCGTGGTCAGCTCGGCCTATGGCGGCGCCAGCGCGCAGACCGTCGCCGACACCGTCACCACCGTGCTGGAGCAGCAGATCAACGGCGTCGAGGGCATGTCCTACATGTCCTCCGTCAGCGCCAACGACGGCACCTCCACCATCACCGTCACCTTCAAGGTCGGCTACAACGTCGATATCGCCGCGGTGGACGTGCAGAACCGCGTGTCGCAGGCCACCGGCGACCTGCCGGCCATCGTGAACCTCGGCGGCATAACGATCCAGAAGAAGCAGCCGCAGTTCACCCTGATGGTCAACCTGGTCTCGCCCGACGGCTCGGTCGATGCCGTCGGCCTCAGCAACTACGCCTACCTGCAGCTCGTGGACCCCATCAAGCGCCTGACCGGCGTGGGCGACGTGACCATCTTCGGCGAGAAGCGCTACTCCATGCGGGTCTGGCTCAACCCGGACCGCCTCGCCCAGCTCAGCGTCACCGCGTCCGACGTGCAGTCGGCGATCCAGGAGCAGAACCTGCAGGTCGTGGCCGGTCAGCTCGGCCAAGCGCCCTCACCGGCCAACCAGGCGTTCCAGTTGCAGATCAACGCGCTCGGCCGCCTGTCGGATGCGAAGGAGTTCGAGGACATCATCGTGCGCTCCGGCAACGCCAGCAGCGCCATGGTGCGGATCAAGGACCTCGGCCGGGTGGAGCTGGCGTCGCAGTCCTACACCTCGAACGCCTACATGGGCGACAAGCCGACGGTGCTGATGGCGATCTACCAGGTGCCGGGGGCCAACGCGCTGGCGCTCGACAAGGCCGTGCGGTCGAAGATGGAGGAGCTGCAGCCGCGCTTCCCGCCGGGCATCGCCTACCAGATCAAGTACGACACGACGATGTTCGTCACCGCCTCGCTGCGGGAGGTCGTCATCACCTTGGCCGAGGCGATGGCGCTGGTGTTCGCCGTGGTGTTCATCTTCCTGCAGAGCTGGCGGACCCTGCTGATCCCCGGCATCTCCATCCCGGTGTCCCTGATCGGCACCCTGGGGGTGATGAAGGTCGCGGGGTTCTCGATCAACACCATCAGCCTGCTCGGCATGGTGCTGGCGGTCGGGCTGGTGGTGGATGACGCGATCGTCGTGGTGGAGAACGTCAAGCGGCAGATCGACGGCGGCAAAACGCCGCTGGAGGGCGCCAAGGCCGGGATGCTGGAGGTGACGGGTCCGATTATCGCCACCACGGCGGTGCTGATGGCGGTGTTCGTGCCGGTGTCGTTCCTGCCGGGCATCACCGGGCAGCTCTACCGGCAGTTTGCGCTCACCATCGCCATCTCGGTGGGGCTGTCGGCGTTCAACTCCCTCACCCTCAGCCCGGCGCTGTGCGCGATCCTGCTGCAGCCCAAGTCCGGGGAGCCGGCCTGGGCGTTCCGCAAGTTCGACCAGGGCTTCGCCTGGCTCGCCGACCGCTTTGCCCAGGGCGTCCGCACGACTTCCCGCTTTTGGCCGGTGATGTTCCTGCTGCTGGCGGGGTCTGTCGCCGGCACATACGTTCTGGTCCAGCGGGTCCCGACCTCCTTCACGCCGGTGGAGGACCAGGGCTACTTCTTCATCATCATCCAGTTGCCCAACGGCGCCGCGCTGACGCGGACGGAACAGGTGGCGAAGCAGGTCCGCGACATCGCCAAGCAGCGGCCGGAGGTGGACGACGTGGTGGTCGTGACCGGCCTGGACTTCCTCACCAACTCGACGCAGCCCAACGCCGCCGCCGAGTTCGTCATCCTGAAGCCGTGGGACCAGCGCCCCGGCGCGCAGCACACCGCGCACAGCATCGTCGCCGACCTGAAGCCCCAGCTGATGGGCCTGCCGGCCGCGATCGCGCTCAGCTTCGACCCGCCGTCGATCCCCGGCCTGGGCACCACCGGCGGCTTCGAGTTCGAGGTGGAGGACCTGGGCGGCAAGGGGCCGGCGGCGCTGGACGCGGCGACGCAGGCGCTGCTGGGCGAGGCGCGCAAGCAGCCGGAGCTGGACGCGCAGCAGGTGTTCACGACGTTCAGCACGCTGACGCCGGAGCTGAACTTCGTGCTCGACCGCCCGAAGGCCAAGCAGTTGGGCCTCAACCTGTCGGACGTGTTCTCAACGATGCAGGTGTTCCTGGGGTCGCTGTACATCAACGACTTCAACCTGTTCGGCCGCACCTTCCGCGTCGTCGTGCAGGCGGAGGCCGGGGCGCGGAGCGACCCGCTCGACTTCGCGCACATCTTCGTCCGCAATGCCAGCGGCGGCCTGTTGCCGCTGGACACCATCGGCACGCTGCAGCCCACCACCGGGCCGGCGACGGTGCCGCACTACAACCTGTATGGCTCGGCGCAGATCACCGGGCAGCCTGCGGCGGGGGTCAGCTCCGGCCAGGCGGTTGCGGCGATGCAGCGGGCCACTTCGGCGCTGCCGGAGGGGTTTGGCTACGAGTGGACGGGGGTGACCTACCAGCAGCAACTGGCCGGGTCGGCGGCGGTGCTGATCTTCGCGCTGGCGTTCGCCTTTGTGTTCCTGTCGCTGGCGGCGCAATATGAGAGTTGGTCGATGCCGTTCATGGTGCTGCTGTCGGTGCCGTTCGCGCTGCTCGGCGCCATGCTGGCCCTGCGGCTAAGCGGTCTGGAGCTGGATGTTTACGGCCAGATCGGGCTGGTGATGCTGATCGGGCTGTCGGCCAAGAATGCCATCCTGATCGTGGAGTTCGCCAAGCGGCTGCGCGAGGAGGGCAGCACGGTGCTGGACGCGGCAATGCAGGCGGTGAAGCTGCGGCTGCGGCCGATCCTGATGACGGCGCTGGCATTCATCCTGGGCGTGTCGCCGCTGGTGGTCGCGGCTGGGGCGGGGGCGGCGAGCCGGCAGTCCCTGGGGACGACGGTGTTCGGCGGGATGCTGGCCTCGACGGTGCTCGGGCTGGTGTTCACGCCGGTGTTCTACGTGACGATCGAGTGGCTGCGGGAGCGGGGAACAAAGGCGGCGGATAGTGCGAAGCCGGGCGCCGCAAAGCCGGGCACCCCGCCCGCAGCACAACCAGCGGAGTAGCGCCATGCCCGATGCGAACATGCTCGACTTGGACAACCCCGACCCGAACAAGCCCGGCGTGGCGCCAGCCGGCGCCAAGCCAATCGGCCTGCTCCCGGACGGCTCGCCTGACAACAAGCCGGGCGTCACGTCCCCGGAGCATCCGGATGCCAATCGAGGCGCCCCGCTCGCCGGGACGCCGCCGGCCAAGGGGCATCGCGGCGTTTGGATCAGCTTGCTCGTCCTGCTGCTGATCGCAGCCGGGGCCGGCGGCGCCTGGTGGTGGTTCCAGGACCGGCCGCACCCGCAGGCGCAGGCGCAGCCGCCGATGAAGGTGCCGGTCATGACCGTGGCGGCGCGAACGGTGCCGGTGTATCGCAGCTTCCCCGCGGCGACCGAAGCGATGCGGTCGGTCACCATCCAGGCCCGCGTGACCGGGTACTTGGTGGCGCAGGGGGCGAAGGACGGGGCGGACGTGGCCGCCGGGGCGCTGCTGTACCGGATCGACGCCCGGGACTACCAGGTGTCGCTGGCGCAGGCGCTCGGCCAGCGCGACCAGTCCATTGCCAACCTGAGCTATGCGCGGGTCAGCCAGGGGCGCAACCAGATCCTCGCCCGCGACGGCTGGACGTCGCAGGACACGTCCGACCAGGCGACCAGCACCTTCCACCAGGGCCAGGCGAGCGTGGCGACCAACACGGCGGCAATGCAGCAGGCGGCGCTGAACCTCAGCCGGACCTGGATCACCGCGCCGTTCGCCGGGCGGATCAGCCGCAGCCAGGTGTTCGAGGGCAGCCTGATCAGCGTGGCCGGGGCGACGCTGAACACCCTCGTGCAGATCGACCCGATCTACGTCAGCCTGAACCCGGCCGAGGCGGACCTGGTGGCGATCAACCGCACGCAGGCCCGCGGACCCATCGAGACCGCCGTTTCGGTGGGCGGCGGCGCGCTTGGCCATACGGGTCCGCTGACGTTCATCGACAACCAGGTGGACCGCACGACCGGGACGATCCTGGTGCGCGCGACCATCGCCAACCCGGACCATGCGCTGCTGCCGGGGCAATACGTGACGGCGCGTCTGCACCTGGGCGACCAGGACGGGGCGCTGCTGGTGCCGCAGGATGCAGTCGGCGCCAGCCAGATCGGCCGCACCATCATGGTGGTGGGCGCGGACAGCAAGGCCGAGCAGCGTGTGGTCAAGCTGGGCGACACCTACGACGACATGGTGGTCGTGACGGACGGGCTGAAGGCCGGGGACCGGGTCATCACCGGGCAGTTGCAGAAGCTCCGGCCCGGCGCGCCGGTGCAGGCGGAGGCGGACAAGCCGGGCTGAGAACCGCGCTGGCCCGAGAAGCGTGGAGGTGCGGCCGGTTCATGCCACCGCGCGGAACCGCCCGTCCTGGAACTGCAGCCGGCCCTGGCGCACCAGCAGGTTGACGTGGGCGAACGCCTCGCCGAACGCGAAGCCCATCTGGTGCGGGTCGTCGATGGCCCGGCCGAACACCACCGGTACCAGCTCCGCCACGGTACGCCCCCCCGAGGCGCCGGCACAGGCCTCGGCGATGGCGGCGCAGCGGGCAGCGTGGTGCGCCTGCAGTTCAGACACCCGCACGTGCAGCCCGACGAACGGCAGGTTGTGGCCCGGCAGCACCAGGGTATCCGCCGCCACAGCCGCCCGCAGCTCCTGCAGTGAGCGCAGGAACAGGCCCAGCGGGTCGCCCTCCGGGTCCATCGCCTGCACGCTGACGTTAGGGGTGATGCGCGCCAGCACCTGGTCGGCGCCGAGCAGCAGCTTGTCAGCCGGGCAGTGCAGCATAATCTGCTCGGGCGAGTGGCCGCCGCCGGACAGCACCTCGAACCGGCGGTGGCCCAGGTGCAGCGTGTCCCCGGTCACCAGGCGGCGGTACGTGCGGGGCAGCTCGGTCACCATCCGAAGATAGCTGTGCCCGTTGCTCAGCAGTTGCGCCGTGGTGGCGCCGTCCAGGCCATGCCGCCGGTAGAAGCTGCGATACGGCTCGGCGTCCAGGGCCTGCGGATCGAGGCGGATGGCCAGGCTGGTCAGGTACTCGGTCCCGCTCATCAGCAGCGGCGCATCCAGCCGGCGGCACAGCCACCCCGCCATGCCGACGTGGTCGGGGTGGTAATGGGTGGCGATCACCTGGGTCACCGGGCGCGACCGCAGCGGGCCGGCCAGCAGATCCTCCCAGACCGCCTGCGTGGCGGCGTTGCCGAGGCCGGTGTCGATGACCGCGACGCCCGGCCCGTCCTCGACCAGGTAAACGTTGACGTGGTCCAGCCGGAACGGCAGCGCAAGGCGGAGCCAGGTGATGCCGGGCGCGACCTCCGCCATCCCGCCCGGGGCCGGCGGCAGGTCAAGTGGAAACAGCAGCGTCGGGACGGGCAGGGTCTGCGCGGCAGGTGGCACGGCTGGGCTTCCTCGGCTGACAGGGGATTACAGGACACGTGGGACGGAGCGCCCGGTGGCCATGTATCCTAAAACCCGCGATGTCACGATGCCGCACCTTCCGTCCGGCGTGGCTGGATGAGGCATGCAGCAACGCCAACCCCACCTACCCCGCTGCCGCGCCGGGCGGGATGGCGCCGCCCGTCAGCTCCGCTCCACGGCGATGGCGGCGGCGTCCAGCGCCGCGGCGATGGCGCGGGCCTGCTCGGAGTCCAGCGGACCGCGCCCCTGCCGCAGCCGCAGCGCCAGCTTCAGGTTCTCCGCCGCCCGGATGATCTCCGGCGCCGGGCCGCCGCCATGCGTTGCGTTGACCTCACGCATCCGGGCGGTCGCGGCGGCCACGGCGGCGTGGTTCGCTTGCAGCCAGGCCGTGCCCTCCGGCGTGATGGCATACTGCTTTTTGCCGTCGTGCTCGGACATCGTGGCGTGGCCCAGCTCCTCCAGCAGCGTCAGCGTGGGATAGATCACGCCGGGGCTGGGGCTGTAGCTGCCGGCGAGCCGCTCCTCGATCGCCTTGATGATCTCATAGCCGTGGCGCGGCTGCTCGGCGATGAGGGCGAGGACGACCAGGCGGAGTTCGCCGTGGTCGAACACGCGCCCGCCGCGTCGGCCGCCGCGCCGGCCCTCGCCGGGGTGCCCGTGCTCGGTAGGATGATGATGGCCGCCCTCGCCCCGGGCGAAGCGCAGGCGGTGCCAGGGAAAGCCGTGTCCGTGATGCATGTGGGTTCCGATCCAGTTTCGATGTATCGAAATAGAAGATATATCTTAGACCCATCGATTGCAAGGGTCCTCTTCGACATCCAAGCGGCAGAACCGTACCCGGCGTAATACCAAGATCTGCCCCCTCTCCCCGCTTCGGGAGAGGGACGGGGTAAGGGGGTCTTGCTTGCCTACCCACGTGCGCCACCAAAACCGCGGCGGCGGCGGCATCCGGGCCTGCCTGGCCGCAGACCCCAATCATGCAGACCCTCCTCACCCCAGCCTTCATGGGCGCTAACCCAGGCCGGCTTGGCCCCGAGCGCCGCCGTCGTTACGCGCGCCGCCGTCATTGCGAGGAGCGCTTGCGACGCGGCAATCCAGGGCTGCAAGGACTGCGCTGGCGGCCTCTGGATTGCCGCGCCGCAAGCGCGGCTCGCAATGACAGTGTCGGCATGTCCGGCCAGAGCACCCGGCACCTGGCCCTGGTCAGCGCCCATGCCCCCAACCTTCTCCCGAAGGGAGGAAGCAGGCAGGGCCTATGCGCGTCGGCGACGGCCCTTTAGTCCGAAGTGCAATCCACGACGGGACCGCAACTGCCTGCGGCCATCCGCCGTCATCCCACGGGCGGGCGGCCGGCCAGCGAGATCGCGGCGTGGATCAGCGCCAAGTGGCTGAGGCCCTGCGGCAGGTTGCCCAGCATGTCGCCGGTGCCGACATCCACCATCTCGCCCAGCACGCCGACCCCGGCCGGCAGCTTGGCCAGCGCATCGTTCATCAGCGCCTCGGCCTCGCCCTGCCGGCCCAGCACCGCATAGGCATCAACAAGCCAGAACGTGCATGCGAGGAAGGCGCCCTCCTCCTGCTCGGCTCCGCTGTAGCGGTAAACCCAGGGGCCATGCCCCAGCTCCCTCCGGATCGCGTCGCAGGTCGAGGACAACCGGTCGGCGCCATCGAAGCCGAACACCGCCGCCAGCGCCAGCGAAGCGTCAAGCCGGTCCGTGCCGGCATAGAACGTGTAGGCGCCCTTCGCCTCCGACCAGCAGTGCTCGCCGATCCAGGCCGCGATCCGCTCGCGCTCGCGTCCCCAGCGCGGCACGCAGGTGGTGGGCAGGTGCCCGGCCTCGGCCAGCTCGACCGCGCGCGTCAGGGCCTGCCAGGCGCTGATCTTAGACATCGTGTAGTGCTGCAGCTCCTGCAGCTCCCAAATCCCGGAGTCCTTCTGCCGCCAGCGGTCGGCGCACTCGTCGGCCAGGCGCGACAGCACGAAGGCGCTATGCTGGTCCAGCACGTTGCCGGCGGCCACGAAGCTCGACGCCGCCTGGAAGATGTCGCCGTAGATGCCGTGCTGGTGCTGCGCGGCGGCGGCGTTGCCGGTCACCACCGGCCGCGAATTCAAATACCCCGGCAGGTCCAGCCGCCGCACCGGCGGCACCGGCCCGCCGTCCAGGCGGTAGCACACCTGGGCGCCCGTCTCGCCCAGGCGGTGGACCAGCCAGGCCAGCGCCGCCTGGCTCTCGGGCACCACGCCCAGCCGCACGAAGGCGGCCAGCGTGTAGGCGGCGTCGCGCACCCACGCATAGCGGTAGTCCCAGTTCTTGTCGCCGCCGACCCGCTCGGGCAGCGACGACGTAGCGGCGGCGGCGATGGCGCCCGACGGCGAGAATAGCAGCAGCTTCAGGGCAAGCCCGCTGCGCCGCACGGCCGCCCGGTATGGGCCGTCGTAGCGCAGGCCCTCCGCCCAGGCGCGCCAGGCGGCGTCGCTGATGTCGATGCGCTGATCGATGTCCTCGATGGCGGGCACGCTCAGCGGCTGGTCCTCCCCGGCCACCACTGCCATGACGGCTCGCTCGCCCGCGCGCAGCGTGACGTCCGCCCGGATGGCGCGGTCCTCCTCGGCCGTGCGCACGTTGGGGCTGGCGCGGAACAGGCCCAGCACGGGGCCGGCGTGGAAGATGCAGCCGTTGCGGTTGGGCTGCAGCCAGGGCGACACCCGGTCGCCGCGAGTGCCGAACACCAGGTGCGCGTGCATCGCCACCGTGCCGGACAGGCCCTCGATCCGCCGGGCCAGCTCGCACCAGGGCAGCCGGCCCGCCAGGGTGCTGTTCATCGACTCCGTCATCCGCACCCGCCCGCCGGCGGTGGTGAACACCGTCTCGAGCACGTTGCTGTCGGGCAAGTAGCGGCGTTCGGCGCGGAACGGCCCGGCCGGCTGCAGCATGAAGTAGCCGCCCTGCACGGGGTCGAGCAGGCTGTCGAGCAGCGGGTCGGAGTCGATGTTGGGCACGCACCACCAGGCCACGGTGCCGTCCGGCGCCACCAGCGCCACCGAGCGGCCGTCGCCCAGCGCGGCGTAGTGCTGCAACGGATGGGCGCGGCGCGGCGCATCCGGCTGCAGGTCGGGGTGATCGGTCCACATCGGGCGCGGTTCAGCCTGCGCCAATGCCGCGCCAGCCTTCAATGCTGCGCCAGCGTCATCCGCGACAACTGCTCCCCGGCGGTGCCGACGATCGGGAGCGCCAGCACCGCCGGGTGCCCGGCGTCCTGCAGCACCGTCCAGGTGAACGCCGCCGGGCTCGGCCCGGGTCCCTGCGGCGACGGCAGGCCCGGCGCCACGCCCGCCGCGCCCGCCATCGCGAGCCGCATCCGGTGCCCCGGCTGGAACACGTAGGCGGTCGGCAGCAGGTCCACCTCGACCTGCCGCGCCTGCCCCGGCGTCAGCGGCGCTGGGCTGGCCAGCGACGCCCCGTGCGGCACGTTGGAATAGCCCTGCACCACCTGCACCGAGGCCCCGTCCGGCGCCACGTCGTCCAGGCTGAACACCATGTCGCCGTCATCCGTGCTGGACGCGGCCCACAGCGACACGTGCGGGGCGCCCGTCACCTCGGTCGCCACCGGCAGTGGCGTGGTGGTCCAGGTCAGCACCTTCTGCTCGACATCACGTTGATCGCCCGCCGGCCGCCCCTCGGTGGCGCTGAGCAGCACCGGCAGGGCAGGACCGGCGCCCGGCACGTAGGGCAGCGTCGCCGGCGGTCCCGCGGCGGGCTGCGCCGTCAGCGAGCCGTCGTTCAGGCTGCCGATCGTCCCGCTATGCCCCGCCTGCAGGAACAGCTTGGCCGCCTGCGCGTCGGGGATCGGCCAGTCCGCCTCGTAGCGCCAACGGTCCACCCCCTTCACGAACAGGATCACCTTGGGCGCGCGCTCCACGCCGTTGTCGATGCCCTTCAGCCAGTGGTCCAGCCACTGCACCTGCAACTCCTGCAGGAAGTCGATCTGCCAGCCATGCGCGTGCGGCGCCAGCAGCAGGCGCTTGCGCGGCGAGCCGAAGGCCTCGTAGGCCTGCACGTTGGCCGGCGTGATGTAGTCGTCCAGCCCGCCGGAAATGAACGCCGCCACCCCGCGCGCCGCAATCGCCTGCACGTCGGCGTCCTGCGTCGTCCGCTCGCGCCACCAGGCGTCGAGGTTGCGGTGCTGGATGGCGGTCGCGTATTCCGCCTCTGCCCCCGGAGACAGCTTGCGCGCCTCGCGGCCGGGGCCGGGCAGCATGCCGCCGGGATACCACAGCAGGCCGTAGCAGTCGCCGCACGCCACCTGCGGCACGATGGCTTGCAGGCTCGGCGGCGCCTCCTTGGCGGTCAGCCACTGCGAGATGCCCAGCAGCGATGGCCCGACCATGCCGACGCGGCCGTTGCACCAGGACTGCTTGGCCATCCATTCGACCGTGTCGTAGCCGTCCTGGCCGAACTGGTTGTACAGCGTGGCGTCGCCGCCGGACCCGCCGGACCCGCGCAGGCTGAGGTGCAGCACGGCATAGCCGCGGGCGGCGATGTCCATCAGCACCGGGTCGGCGCTCGCCCCGGTGTTGGAGGACCGGCCATAGCCGTCCGACATCAGCACGCACGGCGTGGGCGGGGCGCCGGCGGCGAGGGTCGGCAGGAACAGCCGGGCGTCGAGCTTGACGCCGTCCCGGGCGGTCACCGTCACCCCGTCCTGCACCTGCACTGGGAACCGCGCCTGCGGGTTGTCCACGCGGGCGCGTTCGGGCAGCCATTGCCGGTCCTCGGTCCCGGCGCCCATGCGGTAGGGCTGCGCATGTAGGCCCGGCATGGCGCAGGCGAGCAGCAGCGCCATGCGAAGGGTGCGGCTTGTCATGGTCCGGTAGCTCCGAGGTCGCAGCGTGTCTTGCCGCCGACCCTGACAGCAGGTCCGGACCCATGCAATGGCGTCATGCGGGCCGGTCACCGCTGCGATGAGGGATGATGTGCCCATCGAGGTCGCGCATGCCCGGCCGCCTTGATGAAGGATCGCCATGCCCAGGCATGGCTCGCAATGACCGGGCTTATAGGCGCT
>CAXTFY010000004.1:0-2034 GCA_964243265.1 uncultured Acetobacteraceae bacterium
CGCCGCCGCGGGCGTCGCCGTCCATGCGGGTCATGACGATGCCGGTCACGCCGACGGCCTCGTTGAAGGCGCGGGCGGTGTTCACGGCGTCCTGCCCGGTCATGGCGTCCACGACCAGCAGGGTTTCGGCGGGGTTGGTGGCCTCGCGGATGGCGCGGACCTCGTCCATCAGCGCCTCGTCGATGCTGAGGCGGCCGGCGGTGTCAAGGATCACCACGTCGAACACCTCGCGGCGGCCGACCTCCATGGCGCGGCGGGCGATCTCCACTGGTGTTTGGCCGGCGATGATGGGGAGGGAGACGACGCCGGCCTGCTGCGCCAACTGCTGCAACTGCAACTGCGCGGCGGGGCGCTGGGTGTCGAGGCTGGCGAGGAGGACGCGCTTGCGCTCGCGCTTGAACAGGCGGAGGGCGATCTTGCCCGAGGTGGTGGTCTTGCCGGAGCCTTGCAGGCCGACCATCAGTATGGGGACCGGGGCGGGAACGTTCAGGTTCAGGGGCACGACGCCGGCGCCGCCCAGCGCCTCGATCAGCACGTCGTTGACGATCTTGATGACGAGCTGGCCGGGGCTGACGCTTTCCAGCACCTCGGTGCCCAGGGCGCGGTCGCGGACGGTGCTGACGAAGGTTTTTACCACCGGCAGCGCGACGTCGGCCTCCAGCAGCGCGAGGCGGACCTCGCGCAGGGCGTCGGCCACGTCGGCCTCGTTCAGCGCGCCGCGGGCGCGGAGGCGGTCGAAGACGCCGGACAGCTTGCCCGACAAGGTGTCGAACATCGGTTCACCCCAAACAGGTAAGGCGCCGCTGCGCGAACCTTCGCGGAGCGGCGTCATGGACTGCGGCGGCTGGTAGGCTGGTTGGGGGCCGGGTGTCAAGTTTGGCGGGTGTTGCTTGTCGCCCTGTCGGGTTGGCTTTGCCAAATCTGACATGCAGAGAGTTAGAATATATCCTACGTATATCCCAACTGGGGCGCAGCATAACCGGGACAACCTTGTTCCTGAACAACCGCACACAGGCTGTGCGCCTGCCCAAAGACGTGGCCTTCCCGGACAGCGTGCGCGAAGTGTCGATCTTGCGGGAGGGCGCGCGGCGGGTGATCGTGCCAGCAAATGCGGTGTGGGACGACTTCTTTGATGCGCCCGGCATCGACATCAGTGAACGCGAGCAGCCGCAGGCGCAGGTGCGTAGGACTGCCTCTCCAGCGGTTCGGTGCCGGCCAGCGATCAGGCGGCGGAGCCGGACGTGGTCGTGGATGCAGCCGTGGGCCGAAAGGAAGCATCGGGCGGTAACTGTCAGCTTCCCTGTCATCCCCGCCGGGATATCGCGGCGCGATGGCGTTGCGACGGCTCTGCACGGGGGGATGTCGGGCACGACGCCGTGCGGGACCACCGCGCGCCAGAGATAAGGTGCAGCTTGCCGCGTCCGCAGACGATCTGCTGATGATGTCGGCGAAGTCATCCGACCTACATTTTTGCCCAGCCCGACGCCCTAACCAGCCCGACGCCCTAAACAAAACTTTCGCAGATGGTCATGAGACATTTGCCCAGGCAATGTTCAGCGAACAAGCTGGCAACTTGGAGAGTGCCGACAGCATTGGCTCCTCGTCCACATATTATTTGTCGCCAGGTCTCGGGTTTGTCGCCGGGTTTTGGCTGACGCCGTTTCCGAGGGGCGGCTAATAGCGGGCGTCGATGTGGCTGTCACGGTGTGATGGCTGGGCGTCATGGTTCGGCTAAACAAACCTTTGCGGGTTTGCGTAGGGATGAAAACCTAAGCAGGCTTGCGCGGCTTGGGACGACCGCAGGCCATCCGTGTAACAAGCCGCGTAAGCCTGCTTAGGTCTGCCGGTTGAGAACGCCTTTGTGGGGAATGAGTCCGGCTGGACAGTGCGGCGGATTTCATTTTTGTGCTGGAACGTCATCAGAAGCTGAACAAAGGAAGTGCCATGTGCGTTCACGGCGACTTGCCTCCCGATGGTTCCATGACGCGCCGCCTCGGACCGCTATCCCGTCGATCCGGCGCCCGTTATGCGCTC
>CAXTFY010000004.1:2134-23519 GCA_964243265.1 uncultured Acetobacteraceae bacterium
GGCAGGGCCTATGGGGCTGCAAGCCCTGGCGTCCCGGTCTTGCGCCCTCTGGATTGCCGTGTCGCCATGACAGACGGGGCAATGACGGGTGGAGGAAGAAGCAAATCGGTCATCGCAAACGGCCGTTGGCATTGTGTGGCTGCGGTCGAGTGACGTCCTTTGGCTTGGACCGGGCGCGGTGACGGCTACGCCCTTGCGTGCAACGCCGGTCACCTCGGCCCACGCCTGATCGGCCTCGGTCCCGGCGGCATGATGCCGGGTGGCGGGCGCCCGGTGACGGCGGGGGAGGAAACGTTGCGCCGAGCCGGCTGACGTGAACCGCCTCAAGGTGCGACGCAAGCAGGCTGCTTGAGACACCACCACCCTCGAAGCCGCGCTACGGCAGTCAACATGAGCATCTTTCAAGCGCCTGTCCCGCGCGGCGGCAGAGCAAGCGGCCGCCCCAACCAGTCCAGCGGATGCCGCCTGCTCCCGTGGAGCCAGGGTTATGGTATGCTGGCCCGAAGCATTGACGGCACGCCAATGTACCGCAAAGGGGGGAGGGCATGATGATGACGCGGCGATCCGCGCCCGCCTGGGCAACAGGGTATGAACCGCCGGGTCGGACATCCGCCGTGGCCGGCGCATGACGATCTGCGACGCCCACGTCCACGTCATCGGGGCAGGGGACCCGCAATCCCCGGACCGCACCTATACCGCCGCTCCTGCCGCCCTGCCTGATCTGGAGCGGGTGGCTGCCCCGCTGGGCGTGGGGCGCTTCGTCGTGGTGCAGCCCAGCTTCTACGGCACCGACAACCGCGTGCTGCTCCGCACCCTGGATGCCCTCGGCGGGCGCGGTCGCGGCGTGGCGGTGATCGACCCGGCCGCCGCCGATCCGCCCGAGCTTGCCGCAATGGCCCGGCAGGGCGTGCGCGGCCTGCGGATCAACCTGTACAGCTCGATGAGCCGGGTCGAGGACGGCCTGCTGGAGCGCATGTTCGCGGACACGGCGGCGGCGGCGAGCGGGCAGGGCTGGCATGTCGAGGTCATCGCGCCGGTCCGGATGCTGGCCGCCGCGGCGCCGATGCTCGCCGGGGCGGGCGTGCCGGTGGTGCTCGACCACTACGGCCTCCATGCCGGGAGCGCACCGGAGGATGCCGCTGGGGCCGCGCTGCTCGATCTGCTGCGCCGGCCGCACGTCTGGATGAAGCTGTCCGCCCCCTACCGGTCCAGCGGCGACGCCCTTGCGGTGCGGCCCGACGCCGCCTGGCTGGCGGCGCTGCTACAGGCGGGGGGCGACCGCTGCGTGTGGGGCAGCGACTGGCCGCACACGCCGGTGCACGCCCTGCAGACCGGGGACCAGGCCGCCCTGCCGCACCGCGTGCTGGACTACGCCGCCGTACTAGATGGTTTCCGGGCCAGCCTGCCGCCGGGGCCATGCGCCGACGCCGTCCTGTGCCGCAACCCGGCCCGGCTGTATGGCTTTGAGTAGCGCCGGCACCCTGGCTGCTCCCTCGGTGCAGGCCAGCGCGCTGCGTAAGGCCGCATGGCGCCTGGTGCCGCTGCTGACCGTGGCCTACGTGTTCAACTATCTCGACCGCACCTGCCTCGGCTTCGCGGCGCTGACCATGAACAAGGACATCGGGCTGAGCCAGGCGCAATTCGGCCTGGGCGCCGGCATGTTCTTCCTGGGCTACTGCGTGTTCGAGGTGCCCAGCAACCTCGCGCTGCACCGCTTCGGGGCGCGGCGCTGGCTTGCGCGCATCATGGTCACCTGGGGCCTGGTGTCCGCCGGCGGAGTCTTTGTCGCCGGGCCCAACAGCTTCTATGCCGTGCGGGCGCTGCTGGGCGTGGCCGAGGCCGGCTTCTTCCCCGGCGTCACGTTCTTCCTCGCCGCCTGGTTTCCCGCCCAGTACCGCACCCGCATGCTGGCGTGGTTCCTGCTGGGCGTGCCGCTGTCCTCGCTGATCGGCGGACCCGTCTGCGGGCTGCTGCTGGAGCTGGACGGCGTTTTGGGACTTGCTGGGTGGCGGTGGCTGTTCCTGGCCGTCAGCCTGCCCTGCGTCGGGCTGGGCCTGCTGATCCTGTCCACCTTGGCCGACCACCCGCAGGACGCCGCCTGGCTGACCCCGGCCGAGCGCGACGCCATGGACGCCATGCTGCGCGACGAGGTGCGGGAACGGCCGCGCGCCTCCGTGCTGGCGGCGATGGCGGACCCGCGCGTGCTGATCCTGGCCCTGGTGCAGTTCGGCTTCACGCTGGGGTCATACGGCATCGGCATCTGGCTGCCGCTGATCGTGAAGGAGCACCGGCTGACCAACCTGCAGATCGGCTTTGTTTCGGCCGTGCCCTACCTGTTTGCCTGCCTGGGGATGCTGGCCTGGGCGTGGCATGTGGACCGAACGGGCAAGAAGATCGGCAACCTGGTGATCACCTGCCTGCTGGCGGCGGTGGGGCTGGCCGGGTCGGTGCTGTCCGGGTCGCTGCTGGCGGGGTTGACGGGACTGACGCTGGCGCTGGTCGGGGTGACGGCGGCGCGGGCGGTGTTCTGGACCATTCCGACGCGGTTCCTGACCGGGGTGGCCGCGGCGGGCGGCCTGGCGTTCATCAACACCATCGGCACGCTGGGCGGCTTTGCCGGGCCGTATATGATGGGGGTGCTGCGGGAGTACACCGGGTCGTTCGAGAGCGGGCTGCTGGCGATGTCCGGCGTCATGCTCGCGGCGACGCTGCTGGCGGCCTCGCTCAAGCTGGTCATGGTGCGGGAGTAACCGTGGTGCATCTGCTCATTCTGCCCGGCGACGGCATCGGCCCCGAGATCAGCGCGGCCACCGTGGACGTGCTGACCGCCGCCGCCGGGATCGCCGGCTTTCCGCTCGAGTTCACCCAGGCCGACATCGGCTTCGCCTCGCTGGCGGCGCAGGGTACGACATTCACCGATACCGTGTTCGCCCAGGCGCAGGCGGCGGATGGCGTGGTGCTGGGGCCGGTGTCGCACAACGAGTATCCGCCGCCGGAGCAGGGCGGGCTGAACCCCTCGGGCCAGTTGCGCCGCCGGCTGGACCTGTATGCCAACATCCGCCCGGCCCGTGTGCGCCCGGGTCTGGCGCCGCGCTGCAGCATCCCGTTCGACCTGGTGGTGGTGCGGGAGAACACCGAGGGCTTCTACGCCGACCGCACCATGCACGTCGGCACCGGCGAGGTGATGCCCACGCCGGACCTGGCAATGGCGTTCCGCAAGGTGACGCGCCAGGGGTCGCTGCGCATCGCCGAGAGCGCCTTCAAGCTGGCGATGCAGCGCCGCCGCAAGGTGACGGCGGTGCACAAGGCCAACGTGCTGCGCGTGTCGGACGGGCTGTTCCTGGAGTGCGTGCGGCAGGTGGCCGCGGGCTATCCGGACGTGGCGTATGAGGAGCAGTTGATCGACGCCATGGCCGCGCTGCTGATCCGCGACCCCAGCTCATACGATGTGATCGTGACCACCAACATGTTCGGCGACATCCTGTCCGATGAGGCGTCGGAGCTGTCGGGCAGCCTGGGGCTGGCGGCGTCGCTGAATGCCGGGGCGGCGTACGGCGTGGCGCAGGCGCAGCATGGCTCGGCGCCGGGCCTCGCCGGGCAGGATGTCGCGAACCCGGCGTCGCTGATCGGCTCGGCCGCCATGCTGCTGGCGTGGCTGGGGGAGCGGCGGGGTGACGCGGCCCTGCTGCGCGCGGCGGGGCTGATCGAGGGGGCGCTGGACCGGGTGGTTGCTGTGCCGGAGCACCGCACGCGGGAGCTGGGGGGACCGGTGGGGACGCGGGCCTTTGCGGGGCGGGTTGTGGAGGCGTTGGGCGGGTAGGAATGGGTGCCCTGGCAACGTGAACGGGATGGATCCCGCTCCATGCGCTGACTTAAGGCTTGCCGGCAGACCCGGGGTTGCCGCGATCCCTCAGCGACGCAGTGTTGCAACATGGCGGTCACGGAACTGCCACGGCCGCCGGCTATGGTTCGGCGCACGCAGCAGGGATCATCGCATGACAGACGACGCACCGGCACTGGTTGGCATCACGCGGCGCCAAGCGGTGACCGGCGCGACAGCATTGGGCCTCTCGGGCGCCCTGGCCGGCGCGCACGCGGAGACGGCCGCCGCCATCGCGCGCGGCACCGTGTTCGAGGACACCGACGGCAGCTTCCGCCGCACTCCCAGCAGCAAGGGCGTGCCAGGGGTGCTGGTCTCCAACGGCCGCGACGTCGCCAAGACCGACGTCAACGGGGCCTGGGGCCTGCCGGTACAGCCCGGTGACGCCGTGTTCGTCATCAAGCCCAGCGGCTGGATGACCCCGGTGGACCCCGCCACGCAACTGCCGCGCTTCTCCTACCTGCACCTGCCGGACGGCACGCCCGCCGACATGGACGCCCGGTTCGCCGGCCTGCCCCCAACCGGCGCGCTGCCGGACAGCATCGACTTCGGCCTGCACCGCCAGTCGGAGCCAGCGGCGTTCAACGTCATCCTGTTCACCGATACCCAGCCGGAAAGCCTGGCCGAGGTCGGCTACATCCGCGACGACGTGGTGGCGCAGACTGTGATGGCCCAGACTGTGATGGCGCAGACTGGGGTGGCGCAGACGGCGGGCGTCGCCGCGGCCTTCGGCATCACCCATGGCGACGTGATGTTCGACGACCTGTCGTACTATGACCGCTACAACCGCATCGTCGGCACCATCGGCCTGCCCTGGCACAGTTGCCCCGGCAATCACGACATCAACTTCGAGGCGCCGGACAACATCCACTCCCGCGACACCTTCAAGCGCATCTACGGCGCCCGCCACCATGCGCTCCAGTATGCCGGCGCCACGTTCATCCTGCTGGACAACGTCGAGTACCTCGGCGCCGACCCCACCAAGCCGAACAGCGGCGGCAAGTACCAGGGCCGGTTCGGGCCGGAGCAGCTCGGCTTCGTCCGCAACGTGCTGGCGACGGTGCCGCGGGACAGCCTGGTCGTGGTGTCGTTCCACATCCCCCTACGCACCCTGGAGGGCACCGAGCCCAACACGGCCAACACCGACACGCGGGACTTCCTGGACGCGATCTCCACCCATCCGAACAGCGTCAGCTTCAGCGGCCATACCCACACCAACGAGCACTACTACTTCGGCGCCGCCGACGGCTTCCCCGGCGGCACGCACCATCACCACGTGCTATCCGCCGTGTCCGGGAGCTGGTGGAGCGGGCCGTTCGACGAGCGCGGCATTCCCATCGCGCTCGCCACCGACGGCACGCCGAACGGCTTCCACATCCTTTCGGTCGATGGACCCCAGTATCAGACCACCCTGGTGCCAGCGCGCGACCCGGCACGCTCGCAGATGCGGATCGTGCTCGACAGCCAGGTGCACGGGGGCAACCCGGAGGTGCTGCGGGACTACCAACCCGGCGCGTTGCTGACGGGCGCGGTGGCGCAGGCGGCCACCGGGGTGACGCGGGTGGTGGTCAACCTGTTCGATGGCGATCCGCGCTCGGTGGTGCGGATGCAGGTGGGGCCGAACGGCACGCCGGCGGCGATGCGCCGGGTGGAGCGGAGCGACCCCTTCGTGGACGAGGTGTATGCCCGCAACGCAGCCACCCGGAAGCCCTGGGTGAAGTCCGGGCGGTCCACCCAGCTTTGGCAGGCGACCCTGCCAGCCGGGCTGCCGCCAGGTGCGCACCGGATCACGGTGCTGGCATCGGACGAGCACGGGCGGGAGCACCAAGCGTGGCTGGTGCTGGAGGTCACGGGCTGATCAGGTTGAAGGAGCAGCTCCATATGCGTGCCCCTCGTACAGCCAAAGCCCGCCAGTCGTCGATTTCCGCACCAACACCCTGGTTTGCAACCTGTTCAACAAGGTCCTTGAGCACCATCCCGAAGCTGCTGCCTGCCCGCATCGCGAAAGGCGAAAAGGCTGCCCCGGCGATGACACGACCACCTTTCTCATGGGGAAACGTCACAGCGGCAGGTTTGAACACTGGAGCATTGCGCGCGTGAAACGCGTGCAAGGCTCCAGCGTAACGGATCGCACATAGGATATCCTCGCGCAGGCAGCGCGACATAGAGGGACCAACCAACATGCGCGTGATCGCTTATGCCCTTGCCGTTCTCGTGCTGACAGCTCCATCATCGGTGCCGGTCCTTGCGGCTGGGGCGCCTGGCGGTGCTGGCGGAGCGGCATCCGGTGGCGGACTGAGCGGTACTGCGCCTGGGTCGCCGAGCGCGGTTGCGTCACCCGGCCTTGCCGCACCCGGCGCTAGCACCCTCACGACGCCAGGTGACGTCGGCAATCTACCCGGACGGCCGGGGATTACAACGGCTTCACCCGTCAGTCCTGGCCAGACGCCGGGATTGGCGACCCCTGGGACTCCCGGTCCTGGTGGTGGACCGAACAATGGCACGGCGCCTGGAACAACCGGGGCGTTGGGAGCAGGAAGCGGCTCGGCTATCACGGGCCCCGGCTCAAGCATGTCGGTCTTCGGCACCAGTTCCACGCCGGGCACAGGCGGTGTGAGCAGCCCGGGCGTGGCAGGAGCGCCGGAGTGAGCAGGCCACATCGTCTCGGGCATGGCTAAGATGTCCAGGGATTGATGCTAATAGATGCAATGGACTCTGAGGATCAGGGTTGCCGACCATTTTGGTTCGCCACTATCAGGGACGTTGGTCGCGTAGGCTAAACCATCGTGTCAGGCGACCACAATGTCCCGCATGCAAACCCAATGATCTAGCCCAACCATCGGATACCATGACGATCTCAAGCATGACGCCGACCGTGCCGGCAAGAGCCAGTCAACCTGCTTGCGTTCTATCGCCCAAGCTGCGGTCGGTACCTAGCGGGGCTGCATCTCTCCTTTGGTTTCGGGCACGGCGATATCTGCCGCGACTAAAATTCTGCCAGCCGTGTTGCTCAGAATTGAGCATGAAGACGTGCTGCTAAAAAGCTTACAGGGCCGCGGTCACGGTTGTATGCAGGATTATCGATGAACTGATAGTCGGCGGAAAGATTTACGCCTTTGCGGATCGTGTAACTGTAGAATGTCTCCAGGATCTGCTCCGGTCCGGAATTCGGCAGCTTGCCATCGCCGATCAGGATGCCGAGGCCGCCGGCGTTGAGGTAGTCCTTATAATGGCGCGAGATGTCGTTCCGTACAAAGCCGATCCCCAAGGTGTCGTCAGGACGACCCCACCGGTTGCCGGCAAGCGAAAAGCCGAAGGAAACCGTGTTGTCGATGTCGGTGAAGGACGTGATCGAACTCGTGCCGTCCGATAGGCCGGCGCGGAGGAAAAAGCCCAGGTCCTCGGTGATCGACTGCTCGACGTTGACGCTGCCGCCCCCCTTGCCGCGGAGGCGGAGGACCGACTCGATATTCGGCGTCGTTCCCGTCGCCTGCCCCAATGCGACAGCCTGCGCGAAGCTGCCGAAAAGGCCCCGGGAGAAGAAACCAGAGAGCTTCACCTTGCCATCCTGGCCAAAGATCGTATGCCGCTCCTCGAACTCAGCAATGTATTGAACCTGATGGAACAGATGAGGGTCGAGATACTTGTAGCCCGGCGTTGTCGGCATGTCGAAGGCGCCGCCGCGGATCGTCCACCAGTCCTGGTACCACTCCGCCGAGGCGCCGTAGCTGAAGCCCCAGGCATCCCCGGCCTGGTCGAAGTTCCCCGCGTCGATCAAGGACCAGTTGAGAAAGTCGTTGCGAGGGTCATGAGCGTACTTGTTGGTGTCGAATACGTCGAAGCTGGAGAACTTGCCAAAGGTGATCACCACGCGGTTGGCGGTCTGGCTGCCGCCGAGCTGGTTGAGGTCGGGCGCTATGGGCTGATCAGCCCCGCCAAGGTTGATCGTCTGACGCAGAAACAGCCGCGGCACGCGAACATAGGGTTCCGCCGCACCAAGCTTGTAGGCTTCGGCGCTTGGGTATCCCGCCGCGCCGAAGGTGTTGCTGGGGCCGAACCCCTGGTCCACTTCCGGGTTGACCCATGCCTCGGCGCCGCTCCAGAGGCGCACCCCGCCATACAGGGTGACATCCCACGTCTCCCGGCCGCGGCTGCCGGGGTCGAGGCTCTGCGCGCCGCGGTAGGGTGAACGGAACGCGGGCTGGTAGAATTCCGTGAACGTGGACTGCCCGTGTATGGCCCAGTTCTGAAACACGGGCGGGGCCGTTGGCGCGGTGGCCGCCGTCGATATGTCCGATTGCGGCTTGGTGCCTGGCGCCGGGCTAGACTCGCCCTCCTCCGGCGTCGGTGACCCCGTTGCACCGATGGCGGCCTGGCTGACGCAGGCGAAGGCGATGCTCATCAGCAACGTGGTCATCGAATGCAGCCGTGGTCGTATGGCAACGGCGGCCAACCATCCTATTCCCCCAAGAATTCTCCACATGCACACCGGTAGGCAGTCAATCATCGGACATCCCCAATGCTGATCGCCGCTTCAATCATCAGCGAGATTGATGTCAAACAAGGAAACGCAATCAACCCAAAAAAGCGCACCAAGCGACCCTCCAGTGTCCGGTAACGGGTGCGGGTTCGAGGCCCTGTCTTTCATCAAGGGGCGTCCCGGCCCCCAAGCCTGCCTGTGGGACCGCGACGAGGGCGGCCCTAAGCCGCCTTCCTTAGCGCAACTCCGGAACGGCATGGCCGCGGCGGCGTCAGCGGATCAACCTGGGCGGGAACGGGAGCATCCCGCCGCAAAACCAGCCTTGAGAGGCCATTCCGGCGCGTGCGAAGCTCCTGCTGTGGACCGGTTGGCAGTTCGCGGGGTCATCGGCTTCCTGACCTGGTTGCGGCGAGCTGCGGTCAAGACGGTCGCCAGCCTCGGGTTCGACACCAAGGCCCGATGGACCTTTCAAGCCATGGAAGCAAGTCCAAAACCGGCCGTGCCAGCATAACGCCGGGAGGGTGTAACGGCTTAGTCGCACGCTCGGCCAAGTCGATGAACGGTTGCGCGCGATCCAGGAGCAGGGTGCCCTCCGCTCCGGGCGTCCGCAGCAAGCGACGCCAGATCGGGGCATCCATGGGAGGCTTATTGCCGAGGCGACCGGGGATCATCTTCGCAGGGAGGCGGGGGGACGCCGCAGCCGGCACCGACGTTTTGCTGGCCGTTGAGGGACTGATGCCAGCGGATCTCCGCGCTGACCATCATAGTGCTGCTTTCGATCAGGCGCCGTCATTGCGAGCCGGCTTCGGCCCAACGATCCGGGGACGCATGGGCTGGGGTTCCATCCTGGCGTCCCCTGGAACGCCACGTCGCAATGACAAGCGAGGCAATAATAGGCGAGGGGCAGGCGAACCGGTCAGGGCAGCGGGCCGCCGAAACAAGGCGAACCCGTTGCGCCGCAAGAGGCGATCAACTGCATCGCTGGCGCGGCGGCCAAAAGCCGGTTCAATGCAGGCCGATGATGCTCAGGATGTCATCGCCCTTGATGTCGCGAACCTTGACATCGCCGCGGTTCCACCACCCGCCGCCGAGAGCCTGAAACAGCGCGGCAGTGTCGGCCAGCCGGGCGGCCTGCGCCTGGATCAGGGTCAGTTTCGCCTGCAGCTCCGTCTGTTCCGCGTTCAACACGCTGAGATAGGCGATCTGGCCCAGGCCAAGCTGCTTGCGGACGATGCCGAGCGCCGCGTCCGCGGTGTTGGCGGCGGTCGTCGCAACCCGCACCCCGTCGGCGTCGGTCTGCAAGGCGCGCAGCACGTCAGCGACGTTCTGGAATGCCGTGACGATCGTGCTGCGGTACTGCGCCTCCGCCTGGTCGAACGCCGCCCGGGCCTCGCGCTCCCGGTGCAGCAGCGTTCCGCCGTCAAACAGCGGCTGCGTCACGCTCTGGGCAACTGCGTAGAACCCATTGCCCGGCGTGAACAACTGGTTGAATTGGACCGCCTGGCTGCCGCCGAACGCGCTGAGCGCCAGCAACGGCAGCCGGTTTGCGACCGCGACGCCGATCAGCGCACTTGCCGAGTGCAGGTTCTGCTCCGCCTGCTTGATATCGGGCCGTTGCTCGACGAGCTTGGACGGCAGGCTGACCGGCAAGTCCTCCGGCACCTGCAGCCCGTCCATCGTGAAGGTCTGCGGCACCGCGTCGCTCGGCAGGTTGCCCGCAAGCGCCGTGATCATGTCGCGTTCCTGGGCCAACTGCTTCTGCAGCGGCGGCAGGCTCGCCTCCGCCTGCGCCAGGGCGGCCTCCTGCGACAGCACGTCCACCCCGGCAATGGCGCCGAAGGCCAACTGCTTGCGGAAGATCACCAGCGAGCCTTGCTCCAGCCTGATGATGTCCTCCGTGGCCTGGATCTGGCCGCGCAGCGACGCCTCCATAACGGCGGCGGTGACCAGGTTGGAGGTGAGCGTCAAGTAGGTCGCCTCAAGCTGGAACCGCTGCACGTCGGCCAGGGCGACCAGCGATTCGACCTGGCGCCGGTTCAGCCCGAACACATCCGGATTGTAGCTCACGTTCAACTGCGCCGTATAAAGCGAGTAGTACGGGTTGCCGGTGATCGTCGCGGCCGACAGGCTGCCCGTCGCCGTCTTGTTGCGGCTTGAGGTAAAGCTGCCGGCTACGGTGGGAAAGTAGTTGCCTTCCTGCGCATAGATATTCTCCCGCGCCTGCGTCAGCGCCGCCTGCGCGGCAGACAGGTCGGGGTTGTTGCGCAGCGCCTGCACCAGCAGGTCGTTGAGCGGCTTGTTGTGGAACAGCGTCCACCATTCGCCGGGGATGTCCAGGTCCGGCACCAGGCGCTGCGTCGGGTTGGCGGCGGTGCGGTCGGCGATCAGCTCGACCGGCAGCTTTTCCGGCGTGTAGCCGGAAACGTCGGGCGCCGCCGGATGCTTGAAATTGGGTCCGACAGCGCAGCTGGCCAGCACAACAAGGCTCAACGACAGTCCCGCGGACCCATTCGGGGCCAGCCTCACTCCGCCGGTTCCAGGTCCAGGCTGCCGGCGGCGCTGCTGTCCCGCAGGGTCCGCCGGGAAAACCGGTCGATCAGCACCGGCAGGATCACCAGGATGAGCACGGGCGCCAACAGGATGCCGCCCACGACCACAAGCGCCAGCGGCTTCTGCACCTGCGAGCCGATGCCGGTGGAGAAGGCGGCCGGAAGCAGGCCGACGCAGGCGGCGATGCAGGTCATCATCACCGGGCGGAACCGGGTCTCCGCCGCCCGCAGCACCGCATCGTCCCGCTGCAGCCCGACGTCGATCAACTGGTTGTAGTACGACAGCACCAGTATCCCCTCCATGACGGCGATGCCGAACAGCCCGATGAAGCCGATGGCGGCAGACACGCTGAACGGCGTGCCGGTGAACGAAAGCGCGAAGATGCCGCCGACGACGGCCATGGGCATCACGCTGGCCACCAGCAGCGTGTCGGCGACGGACCCGAAATTGACGAACAGCAGCAGCATGATCAGGCCCAGCGCCAGCGGGACCAATATCTCCAGCCGCCCGATGGCGGCCTGCAGGTCGCCGAACTCCCCCACCCAGTCCAGCCGGTAGCCGTCGGGGATGCGCAGCGCCTGGGTGATCCGCTGCTGGCCCTCCAGCACGGCGCCGCCGAGGTCCCGGCCGCGCACGCTGAACTTGATCGGGATGTAGCGCTCCTGTCCCTCGCGGTAGATGAACGACGCGCCGGACGTCAACTGCACGTTCGCCACGTCGGTCAGCGGCACCTGCACATAGCCGCCATTGGGATTGGTGGCCCCAATGGGGATTTGCCGGATCGAGTCGAGGCTGTTGCGGTAGCGGTCCGCCAGCCGGACGATGATCGGGAAGTTGCGGTCGCTGCCATCCTCATACAGGTTGCCGGCGGCCTGGCCGCCGACGGCCGCCTGCAGCGTCGCGTTCACGTCGCCGGGCGCCAGGCCATAGCGGGCCGCCTTCGCCCGGTCGATGTCGATCCGCACCGTCGGCTGCCCCAGCGAGCCGAACACCGCGAGGTCGGTGATGCCCGGCACCGTCGCCAGCACGTCCTTGATCTTGTTCGCCGTCCGCTCCAGCACGTTCAGGTCGTTGCCATACAGCTTGACCGAGTTCTCGCCTTTGACGCCGGACGCCGCCTCCTCGACGTTGTCCTCGATATACTGGGAGAAGTTGAAATCCACGCCCGGGTACTTCGACTGCAGCTCGGCCGTCATCTGTGCCGTCAGCTTGTCCTTGTCCACGCCGGCGGGCCATGAGCCGAGCGGCTTCAGCGGCACGAAGAACTCGGCGTTGAAGAACCCCGTGGCGTCGGTGCCGTCATCCGGGCGGCCGTGCTGCGACACCACGGTGATGACCTCGGGGTAGCTTTTTATCACCCGGCGCATGCCGTCCACGTAGGGGCTGCCCGCCGCAAGCGAGATCGAGGTCGGCATGGTCGCCCGTATCCAGAGGTTGCCCTCCTCCAGCTTCGGCAGGAACTCCAGGCCCAGGCCCCGCACCGCGACGCCGGCGCAGGCCAGCAGGAGCAGCGCACCCCCGAGCGTGATCACCTGGTTGGCCAGGGCGAAGCGGATCAACGGCGTATACAGCCGCCGCATCCCGCGCACGGCCAGGGTCTCGACCTCCTCCACCTTGGCGGGGAACAGCAGCGCGCTCAGCGCCGGGGCGACGGTGAAGGTCGCGATCAGCCCGCCGATGATGGCGTAGGCGTAAGTCTTCGCCATCGGGCCGAAGATGTGCCCCTCGATCCCGCTCAGCGTGAACAGCGGGATGAAGCTGGCGATGATGATCGTGGCGGCGAAGAAGATCGACTTGTTCACCTCGCGCGCCGAGTTGGCGATGGTGCGGAACTTGCCTCCCAGGGTGTAGTTCGCGGCCGACCGCTGCACGATGGCCGACCGCTGGAAGCGTTCGCCGGGTTGCTGCGCCAGGTGGCGGAAGATGTTCTCCACCATGATGACGGTGGCGTCCACGATCAGCCCGAAGTCGATTGCCCCGACCGAGAGCAGGTTCGCCGACTCCCCCCGCAGCACCAGGATGGCGATGGCGAAGGCGAGTGCGAACGGGATCGTCGCCGCCACGATGACTGCGCTGCGCAGCGTGCCGAGGAAGATCCACTGCACCAGGAAGATCAGCACCATGCCGACGACCATGTTCTCCAGCACGGTGTGGGTCGTCAGGCTGATCAGGTCGGAGCGGTCGTAGATCGGCTCGATCCGCACGCCCGGCGGCAGTACGCCCGTCGTGTTGATCTTCTGGATCTCGGCCTCGACCCGCTTGATCGTGGGCATGCTCTGTTCGCCGCGGCGCATCAGCACGATGCCCTGGACGATGTCGTCGTTGTCGTCCATGCCGGCGATGCCGAGCCGCGGCTGGTTCGATACCGTCACCGTGGCCACGTCCTGGATGAACACGGGCGAGCCGTTGTTGTTGGCGACCATGGTGTTGCGGATGTCGTCGGGCGAGTGGATCAGCCCGACGCCGCGCACCACGGCGGCCTGGTCGGAGAAATCGACCGTCTGGCCGCCGACGTTCACGTTGGCGTTGTTCAGCGCCGTCAGCACCTGCGGCACCGTAAGCCCGTAGGCGACCAGCTTGTGCTGGTCGATTGCGACCGAGAACGTCTTGGTCTTGCCGCCCCAGCCGTTCACATCGGCGACGCCGGGCACGGCCTTGAACCGCCGCTCCAGCATCCAGTCCTCGATGGTCTTGAGATCGGTGACCGAGTAGCCCGGCGGACCCACCACCCGGTAGCGCATGATCTCGCCAATCGGGCTTTCCGGCGAGATCTGCGGCTGCGCGTTGTTCGGCAGCGAGCCCAGTTGGGACAGCCGGTTGATCACCCGCTGCTCGGCTTCGTCATAGGTGAAGGCGTAGGTGAACTGCACCTTGGTGTCCGACAGGCCGAACAGCGAGATCGTCCGGATCGCCGTGACGTTGGGGATACCGGCCATGCCGATCTCGATTGGGATCGTGATGTAGCGTTCGACCTCCTCGGCCGACTGCCCGGTGCTCTGGGTCACGATATCCACCAGGGGCGGCACCGGGTCGGGATAGGCCTCGATGTTGAGGTTGAGGAAGCTGAACACGCCGACGCCGAACACCGCGAACATCAGCACGAGGATGAGGAAGCGCTGCCGGAGCGCGAAGGAGACGACGGCGTCCATGCCTAGACGCCCACGCCTAGTTGCTCTCTGCCGCGCGGTCGATGAACACCGAGCCTTCGGTCACCACCTTGTCGCCCGATTTCAAGCCATCCAGCACCTCGACCAAGCCATCCTGGCCGGGGCCTAGCGTCACCTTGCGGATGCGCAGGGTCTTGTCGGCGCCGGCGAGCCAGACATGGGCGCCGTCCGGGTCATACACGATCGCCTGCTCCGGCACGGCAGGAGCCTGGCTGGCCTGCCCGGTGATGATGCGGAAGTTGGCGAACATCTCGGGCTTCAGCAGCCCGTCCTTGTTGTCCACCTCCGCATGGAGGGGGAGGCGGTGCGTGGTCGGGTCGATGCTGGCGGCGACGTAGGTGACCTTGGCGCTGAACGTCTTGCCAGGGAACGCCAGGACGCTGACCTGCACGGCGTCGCCGAGGTGGATCAACGGCGCATCCACCTCACGCGCATTGGCCACCAGCCAGACGCGCGAGGTGTCGCCGATGGTGAACACCGGGGTGGACCCGTTGTTGGACTGGCTGACGATGTTCTGGCCCAGGCCCACCTGGCGCTGCGTGATGGTGCCGCTGATCGGGGCCGCGACGGTCGCCTCGGGGCTGAACCGCGTCGGGTCGGCCGCGGTTTCCATGGTTGCTTCCTCGCGGTCGCCCTTGCCGAGGATGCGCAGCCGGTTGCGCACGGCCCCGAGCGCCACCTCCGCGCTGCTGAAGCCGCCCTTGGCGTTGGCGAGGTCGCTGATGCTCTGCTGCCAATCCTTCAGCGAGCCGCCCTGCGCCAAATACAGGTCGTGCTGCCGCTTCTCCGTCGTGGTGGCGAGCGCCAGTTGCGCCTTGGTGGTGCGGTCCGCCGCCACTGCCGCGACCAGGTCGTTGGCCGCCTGCACGAACTCGGCGGCCTGGATGACCATCAGCGGGTCGCCCGCCTTGACCACGTCGCCCGCCTTGACCAGCAGCTTGGTCACCCGTCCGGTATAGGGGGAGAACACCTGGACGGTCCGGTCGTCGTCGATGGCGATCTTGCCGTCGGTCACCTCCATGGCGGAGAACGCCGCGTCCTGTACGGTCGCGACCTTGAATCCGGCCCACTGCGCCTCAGTCGGCTTGAAGCTGTCTGACGACGCCGTGGCCTGGGTCGCCGGGGGCGCCTCGCCCGGGGAGAACAGGCCGCTCAGGATGAGGTAGGCCGCGAGCAGCCCGGCACCGCAGGCAACCAGCAGGAGCTGCAGGCGCCTTGAGAGGCGGCGGCCCGGACGGCCCGTCGGGTTGGGGCCGCTGTGCTCGGGGCCTGACGGAAGTGCCAGCGGCGTCGTCTCCCCGGCAGACGGGGGCGGCTTCAGTTCCATCACAGCTTTCCGATTAGACCCACAGCCGTTGGCGCGGCTTATACAGTCGCCGCAAGCGGCTGCCCAGGGTCGGCCGGGCAGCCTCCACGTCCTTGTGACAGCCAGGCGGGCGGCATGGAACGGGCGGCGAGGCAGGGGTGCGCGATCACGTCGGCTGCCCCGAGGACCGGGTGGTTGTTGTTCGGGGTGATGCCGTGGGTGGGATTGCCGTTGAACGCATCACGGTCTGCGGCCCAATGGCCGACTTCGGGCCGGAACTCGATCTGCGGCGACAGCCAGTGCTGCCAGCCCAGCGTGAGTTCCCAGTCATCGGCCTTGGTCCCGGTCCGCTGGCCCTGCGGATCGTGGTAGTACTCCGGGCGGAGCGAGAAGTTGTTCAGCGGGTCCGGCGAGTAGTTTGAGATAGGCGACCACGCCGATGGCGCTGGCCCGGCAACGCAGCGCGGCGGCGTTGCCGCACTGCGCCAGGCTCGGCCCATTGACGGGGGTATACTGCGGCGAGAACGCGGTTCCGCCTGCCTGGTAGATCGCCACGGCCTGCGCGCCGTTGGCGTTCGGCATGCCGTTTTGGTGCTCGTAACAGCTTTCGACCGACAGGTGCCAGTGGTCGTTGAACTTATGATGATACGTGGTGCCATACCGTTGCAGGTTGTTGTAGCCCCGGTTGATCGCATTTAAGCAGGGCCGAACATCGTTGTGCTCGTCGTCCCAGCTATGGCGGACGCAACCGGTAAACGAGGGCTGGTTGCCCGGGTCCTCCTTGAACTGGGTGCCGGAATAGAGCGCGTTATTCGGCATCAGGTTGGGAACCTGCGCCCCGGCGTGCCAGGTCGGCGTTTCCGTGCCGCCGCTGATGCCGAGGTGGAGCAACAGGTCCCTGGTGACGGCCAGGGTGCCGACGCCGCCGGTGCTGGTGTAGCTGTCGAAGTCATAGAAGGAGTGGGTGTACATGTGGTTGTCCGGGGCGAGCTGCGCCTCGATGTCCGGCAACGAGATGTAACGGCCAGCCCGGATCACCAGCCCCTGCAAGATGTTCGGTAGGTAACCTTCGCCGTAAACCATCGGGAAATCGTAGCCGTCCGGATTGTCATGCTTCAGGAACTGGTAGCTCGCCAAGCCATAGGAGGTCGTGTAGCGGTAGTTGTCGCCGCAGATGCCGGATACCCGGAAGCCCCAGTCGATATGGTCCCGCTGTACGGTATTCGGCATGCGTTCGATATAGACCACCGCCTGATCGAGCTGGGCGACGTTCGGCGTGTACGCATAGCCGGCCGGCCGCTGGTTGTTGATGCTGATGTTGCCGCCGGAGGCGACCCAGCCATGGAGCTGGATGTGCAGGTCGGACAGGACCTTCCCGAAATTGGTATTGGCGATGGCAGCCATAAGCGGGCTGTCGACCGAATTGGGGCGGTTCACGCCGAGGCTGGTGGCGGCGCCGTATGGCCATTCGGTGAACGGCATCGGCGGCGTGGTCTCTGGTATAGTCGGCCAGCCGTCGCGCCGGCCAGGAGGCACCGAGGGGTCCGGCGGCGCCAAGCCCTGAACCAGTTCAAGCTTGCAATGGTTGTAAAGCCGAACCGCCACGTTGTCGATGAGATAGGTGTCAAGGCAGCTATGGTTTTGTGGGGATCGGGGTTGGCGGAGTAGTCTGCAGCGGATGGCGCCGGGGTGGACCCCGGGGGTGCTGTGGGCGTGGCGGCGGCGGGTCCGGACTGTTGGGCATAGGCGCTCGGCGCCAAGGCTAGGCTGGCTGCGGGCGCTGTAGCTGTAAGCAGACTGCTTAACGGCCGGTCTCCGCTGCTGCGAAACATGATCGATGTTGCAATGGCAGGCAATGGTCGCAGACCGATTGGGCTTCATCAAGTGCGTGATGGAAAAGTCCGTTTAGATATTATCTCGCTGGGGAACTTACGCGGCAAAAATCGCGATTTAGCCGGCATTCTCCTGCCCGCTCGCAGCATAAAAGTTCGACATGCTTGCGAGTGCATGCAGCGTGCCCGGGGCTAAATTGTTGCCCTGCTGCCACAGCCAGCCCACTCCGCCGCATTCGGCGCAGCATTCAGAAAGCGCGCTCGCTCGCATGCGCGTGCTCGCAGGCTACGAGGTCCGTGGCCAGGCCAAGGTCCAGGCCATGCACCGCCCGCAACTGCCCCAGAAGGGCCGCACCCTGGAACCTGCGCAGCGACGTCAGGCGCCTCTCGCTCGCGGGCAGGTGGTTGCCGTCCAGGACACGCAGCCATCCGGTTGCCGGCGCCAGGGCCGTCATCACTGGACCGATCACCGGCCTGGACGCCCGGTGCTGCCGCGCATGATCGCGCAGTGGTCCGATTGCGCAGCAAACCGCGGCGAAGCTGTGGAAGGCGCACGCAGGATGCCGGGCTTGGTGCGGTTGACCCTGTCAAAGGAGGCCGGCGACACCGGCAGCTTCGGCATCTGCCGCGCCACCGCGTGCGGCGAAGGGCGCAGGCCCAAAGACACCAGCGTGGTCAGCCCGACCACGCTGGTGGAATGCTGCTCGCGCGCCCACTGCCGCTGTTGGCGCGCCTTGGTGGCCCCGCTCAACCTGCCTGCGGCAGTGTGCATCCTAGCGCCAGCCGAGCCATCACGCTTGCCAGCATGTGCCGCCCGAGTCGCTCCGGGACCACAGGCTATACCGGGTCAACCCGAACCGGCCCCATGTCCATCGACAACAACCGGAGCGCAGGCGAACACTCTGGAAGACATGGGCCTAACCGGGCCTACACAGCCTGGTTCCGGAGGCGGGTATGGGTGCTCCAGGCCGTGCAGGCCTGCCTTGAGCAAACCCTCGCAGGTTTACGCACAGATAGAAACCTAAGCAGGCTTGCGCGGCCTGATACGGCCGTAGGCCCCCTGTGTGACAAGCCGCGCAAGCCTGCTTAGGCTGCAGCGTGCCGCCTCAGGGCCTCGCTTCGGCCGAGTCCGAGTAGCCGGTCGAAGTATTCGATCGTCCTTTCCAGGCCGGCCTCCAAGTCCACTCGGGGTTCCCAGCCCAGCCAGTCCATCGCACGCGAGATGTCGGGGCAGCGCTGCACGGGATCGTCGGCCGGCAGCGGCTGCTGGATCAGCCGCGAGCGCGAGTCGGTCAACCGGATGACGGTCTCGGCGAGCTGGCGGATGGTCATCTCGACGGGATTGCCGAGGTTGACGGGCCCAAGCACATCGTCGGGGGTATCCATCATGCGGACGAAACCGTCGATCAGGTCATCGACGTAGCAGAAGGCCCGGGTCTGGCTGCCCTCGCCGTAGATCGCGATGTCCTTGCCCTGCAGCGCCTGGACGATGAAGTTCGAGACCACCCGGCCGTCATTGGGGTGCATGCGCGGACCATACGTATTGAAGATCCGGACGACCTTGATCCGGACGCGATGCTGGCGGGCATAGTCGAAGAACAGCGTCTCGGCGCAGCGCTTGCCCTCGTCGTAACAGGCACGCGGACCCGTGGTATTGACGTTGCCGCGGTAGTCCTCGGTCTGCGGATGCACCGCCGGATCGCCGTAAACCTCCGAGGTCGAAGCCTGGAAAACCTTTGCCTTGACGCGCTTGGCAATGCCCAGCACGTTGATCGCGCCCATCACGCTGGTTTTGGTCGTCTGCACGGGGTCAAACTGGTAATGCACCGGGGAGGCCGGGCAGGCGAGGTTATAGATTTCGTCAACCTCGACATAAAGCGGGAAGGTGATGTCGTGGCGCATCGCCTCAAAACGGCTGTTACCCAGCAGGTGTGCGATGTTGTCCTTCCGGCCGGTGAAGTAGTTGTCTACCGAAAGAACGTCGTGGCCCTGACCGAGCAGCCGTTCGCAAAGGTGCGAACCGAGGAACCCGGCTCCGCCTGTGACCATGATCCGCTTACGCTTGGTGCTCATCGTCCACTCCTTTAAGGGCATGTTTCACGTCGAGGCGGCAGGCTGGCGATCCTACCTAGCCCAGCTTGCAAGGGCTCGGGGCGCCCGTAGGCTCCTTATTCAGATGCGCCGGGGCCGGTTTTGCCTGCGCGCCCACATTGCCGCCATGGTTGAGCGCCCAGATCGCCGCCTGCGTCCGGTTTGAAACCGCGAGCTTCCGCAGCAGGCTTTTGATGTGCACCTTCACCGTCGTCTCCGCGATCGAGAGTTCGCGTGCGATCGCCTTGTTGGAGCTGCCCGAGGAGAGGCAGCGCAGGATCTCCCACTCCCGGTCGGACGGGACCGCCGGGCGTACCGGGCCTGCGACTTCAGGCCGGGTGTTGTCCCAAACCAGGCTCGCCGAAGAACCATGCGGCCGGGCAGGGTGGACATGGCCCGCGATCTGGATGACCTGGGACGCTGCAACCGGGGCTACCACGGCAAGATGAGGCGGCTCAGCCGGCACCAGCGGCGGTGGGGCTGCCGCCACTGCCGGCTCGGCTGCAACTGCCCACTCTACGCCCTGTTCACAGGCAGGCAGGGCCGGGAATAGTTTCTGGCCGAGCATCACAAGCTGCAGGGAGTGGCCCAGCATGCGGCTGGATAGCTGCAACGAGAGCAGCGCATCGGCGCCGGCCCGGAGTGCAGCCGCTACTTCCTCCGCCAAAGCAGACTCGCTCAGGATGGCCAGCTTCGCGCTTTCGTATGTCTGTTTCGCTTTGTTGGCCTCCGCGAGCGCCACCGCGGGCTGCTCGCCTTGCCCGGCGATGACGAAAATAATGCTTGGCTCGATTGCGTCCGGCATCTTGGCCGAAGCCTCGTCGAGTGTGTCGCCCTCGCCAACGATTACCAAGCCAAGCTGTTTTAAGGTCTGTCTCACCCCTTGCCGGAGTGTCCAGGGTGCTCCAACAATGATCACCTGGCCTAGCGCCATAACAGGCCTCCGATCAGCCATCCGCAAACCAGGCGACACCGAGACTGAGCGAGTCCCACCGGACCCTGTCCAACATCTCGTGGATCGTCAGGTTTTATGGACGTCACATCAGTCATGCACTCACCTTTTGTTGATTGATCACTAATGAAACCCGACAATTTAGCCACAATTAACTTGAGCCATCAGCCAACGATCACGATTTTGTGAAGACTCGTTCATTTATGGTTGACGCATCTCTGGAAAAGCAACCCGGGCGCGTGGAATGACACCTGGCTTCCACCTGTGCACAGGGTCCATTTGGATCAGTGGACCCATCGGCTTGCTGATCCAGGCAACCAGAATTCTTACAAGCCGGGAATACGCCTCCGCTGCGCGCCAGCTTCGGCATGGTCATCCAGAAGTTGAAGGCACAGCCGGCACCACCGCAGTTCGACCATCGGTAGGTTGGTCACGGCGGCCCTCCACTCTGGAGTTTTCTGGGCCTGACAGGGCTGATCGAAGAACAGCTTTCGGGCAAGCCTCTACTACGGACAGTTAACGTCGCCCTTTCGGGGTAGGCGTCATAGCAGGTCCGGCACGGGTCCCATCGGATGCTGCGGGCCATCCGGCCCCTCCGCCGCCGGCGTTGGGTCCGCGGCCTCCGCTGTGGCAGGCGGCAGCACCTGCAGCACGCCACGCGCCTCCTGGCCCGGGCGCTGGAGCCCCGGTGCGTCGGTCACCTACTGCCCTAAATGGACCAGGGTGTCCCGCCCGCCGACGTCCGGTAGGTGTTGCGGTCGAACCGGTTGCCGCCCGCCTGGATGGTGCCGAAGTTGGCCGCCGCCGGGCCGGCATCCGAGGCCCCGCCCGACAGGCCGCTGCCCAGCAGGGTGATGCGGTTGTCCCGCACCAGGTTGCCCTGCGTCCGGTAGTAGCCGCCCGCTGCCCTCCGGCGGTTCTGGTCGATCAGCATGATCGCCTTGCCATCCCGGCGCACCCGCAGGACGTTGCCGGTGACGCTGACGTTGCATGGCGCCGCCACCTGGACCTCCGCGCCCCAGGCCCAGCCCGGCGCCGCCTGGCCGTTCTCGAACAGCGTGTTGCCCCGGATCACCGCGTCGGAGCGGCGAGCCAGGTGTGGCCTTTGGGCGTGGTCTCGACCCAAA
>CAXTFY010000004.1:23619-45352 GCA_964243265.1 uncultured Acetobacteraceae bacterium
GGGCTGACGAGGATGCAGGGCGGGCGCCAGGCTCCCCGTCGGAACAACCCAACGTTGCCCATGGACTCCGCCCCGCAGGGCCAGGCGGGTTGCAACCATCCCAGCCCGCTCCCGGAGGGCGAGGGAGCAGACGCTACTCCTGCGCCGGTGCCAGCAACGCCCGCAACACGGCGTCCCGCACGTCGGGCGGGGTACTGCCCTCGACGGCATCGCGCAGGCGGCGCAGGCGGCGGCGGGCGTCATAAAGCTGGTCCATCAGCCGCAGCACGACCGGCAGCGCATCCTCCTCCAGCCGCAGTTCATGCCGCAACTGCTGGATCAGCCGCAGCCGGGCCACGTCGATGTCGCGGAACAGCCAGGCGCCGCCCTGCCCGGCTGGGCGCAGCAGGTCCTGGGCGATCCAGTGCTCCACCTCCGCCCGGTCCAGGCCGTGGATGGTCACGACCAGGGTGTCGATGGTGATCATGCCGCGTCCTCCAGCCCCACCCGCGGGTCGAAGGCGGGCGCATCCTTGCGGTCTCGCAAGTAGGCGGCCAAGCCCTCATCCGGCGGACCCAGCACGATCCGCAGGGTGGCATAGGCGTCCCCGGCCGGCTGGCCCGCAGCAGCCGGCACGCCCTTGCCGCGCAGCCGCAACCGGGCGCCGGTGTCGGACCCGGCCGGCACCGTCATGGTCACCGGCCCGGTGATGGTCGGCACCGTCACGCGCCCGCCCAGCACGGCCTCCGCCACCGTCACCGGCAGGTCCAGCAGGATGTCCCGCCCTTCACGGCGGAACAGCGGGTGCGAACCGACCGTGACCTCGATCAGCGCATCGCCGGGCGGGTCCCCCGGGTCGCCCTTGCCGCGCAGGCGCAGCACTTGGCCGCTCTCCAGCCCAGCCGGGATGCGGACATCCAGGCTGCCGCCGTCCGGCAGCGTCAGCCGCTGCGTGACGCCGCGCACCGCGTCCAGAAAAGCCACTGGGAGCGAGTAGCGGCGGTCTCCGCCCCCGCGCGGCGCCCCGCCCCGCCCGCGTGCGCCGAACAATCCGGACAAGATATCGCCTAGGTCTTCATCGTCGCCGCCAAACCCTGCTCCTGTGAACCCTGCTCCAGGCCGGGCGCTGTAGAAGGCGCCCGCCGCGCCGTCCGCATGGTCGCGGTAGCGCCTTTGGCCCGGCGGCGGCCCTGGCGGCGGCTTCTGCTGCCCGGCCGCATCAATCTCACCCCGGTCGAACTGCGCCCGCCGCTCGGCATCCGACAGCAGGTCGTTCGCGGCGTTGACGGCCTTGAACCGCTCCTCCGCCTTCGCGTCGCCCGGGTTCAGGTCCGGATGGGTGGTCTTGGCCAACTTCAGGAACGCACTGCGGATTTGCTTGTCCGTCGCATCCCGATTGATGCCGAGGACTTGGTAGGGATCGTCAGCCATGGGGTCTCCGGTGGCGGGACGCTGCGGGTCGCCGGGGCAGTCTGCGCGAAAGCCAGGCCTTGGTTGCATCGGTGGCAGGCGCCCGGCCTGCCGCCTCAGGCAGGCCACCAGGGGCTTGCTATTAGTGGGACAGGACCTTGCGTGTATGATTTACCACGAAGCGCAAGACCCATCCATCCCAAGCAAAACTCTGCCGGTTTGCGAACAGATAAAAGCTGAGCATGCTGGCGCGGCCTGTGTACCAGGCCGCGCCAGCATGCTTAGGCTCACAAACCCTACAACGATCCCAAAAGGCCACACACAGGCAACGCAGCCGTCGTGAGCAGCCACGTCATGGCCATCCCCCGAGGTGCGGGTTGTCCCGCGACTGCCGCCAGCCTACACGAAACCACGGGGCAAAACAGGCAAGGTCGTGGAGGGCCGCCAATGGACCAAACAGTCGCCATAGTCGGCGCCGGCCTGATCGGACGCGCCTGGGCGGCCGTGTTCGCCCGCGCCGGCTGGGCGGTGCGGCTCTATGACCCGCATGCCGCTACACTGGACGCCGCGCCAGCACTGGTGCGGGCGGAGTTGGAGATGCTGCATGCCCACGGCCTGGCCGACGATCCCGGGAGGGCCGTCCAGGGCATGACGGCGCACGCGGACCTGGCCGATGCGCTGGCCGGCGCCGCGTTCGTGCAGGAAAGCGGACCCGAGGCGGTGCTCGACAAGCAGGCGCTGTTCCGCGACCTCGACCGGCTGGCCGCGCCCGAGGTGGTGCTGGCGTCCTCGACCTCCGCCATTGTTGCGTCCCGCTTCACCGAGGGCCTGCCGGGCCGGGCACGCTGCATGGTTGGGCATCCCGTCAACCCGCCGCACCTGATCCCGTTGGTGGAGCTGTGCGGCGCACCATGGACCGCCCCGGCCACGCTGGAGCAAGCTGCGGCGATCTATAGCGCTGTCGGCCAAGTGCCGGTGCTGGTCCGGCAGGAGGTCGAGGGCTTCGTGCTGAACCGGCTGCAAGGCGCCCTGCTCGCGGAGGCGTTCCGCCTGGTCGGCGACGGCGTGATCTCCCCGGAGGACTTGGACCGGACAATCAGCGACGGGCTGGGTCTGCGCTGGTCTTTCCTGGGTCCATTTGCGACGATCGAGCTGAACGCGCCCGGCGGCATCCCCGACTACTGCGCCCGCTACACCGGATTTTACCGAAGCTTGGCTGCTACGCCCGCCGGTCCCGAGGTTTATGGCGAGGCCAATCTCGCCCGCATCGCTGCGGCATGGCCGCATGTGCCGGAACCGGACCGCCTGCAGGCCCGCACCGCGTGGCGCAACGCCCGCCTCGCCGCGCTGGCTGCGCACAAGCAGGGCCAGATCAGCAAGCCAGTCGGCGAGCCGGTCTAGGCCCGGCCGCCCCGTGCGCCGCGCAACATCCCCGCCACCGTGTCGGCCAGTTGGCCCAGCACGGTGCTCATCGCCGCAACCAGGTCGGAGGTGGCCGGGCTAGCAGGGCGCATCGTCTGCCGGACGGTCTGGGTGATGGCGGTCGCGCGGTCGCGTCCGCGCGATACCGCCACCTGCGCCAGCAGCACCATCTGACCGCCCGGGTCCGGATCAAACCGCAGCACGTCCAGTTCGACGGTCGCGTCAGGCTGGGCGCTGATAGTGCCGGCAGTGGTGAACACGCTGCTGCCGGGCAGGCGCTGGTTCAGGTCCTCGGCTAGGACGCGGCCGATCAGGTCGCCCAGCGGCTCCCCCCAACGCTCCATGCCGGCGACGCTCAGTTGGTAGGCGCTATTGGCCCGCACGATGCCGGGGCGGTCCAGGTAACCGGCCAGGCCAGGCCGCTGCACCTCCACCAGCCTTGGCCCAGCAGGCCCGGCTGTGCCAGGCATGGCAGCCAAGGTGAAGTAGGCCGGTTCCGCAGACCTGCAGGCCGACAGCGCGAGACCGGCCAGCAACGTGCGACGTTTCAAGTTGGGGGCCTCATCCGGACTGCCTCATTGCGCCAGCCCCGTCCGGCCGCGCACCAGCGCTTCCGGGTGCCGGTCCAGGAAGTCCGCCAGGATGCGTATGGACCGCGCGGTGTCGCCCACCTGCGTCATCGCCCGCTCCAGCTCGCGCTGGAACTGCGAGTTGCTGCCATAGCTGTTGTCCAACGAGCCGAACGTCCGGCTGGCCTTGGCGGCGGCGTCTTGCAGGGCCGCCGTGATCTCCGGCACCCGGCGGAACAGCGGCGTCAGCCCGGCATTGGCGTTGCGGACCAGCTCCTGCACGCTGGCCATCGCCCCCGACGCCGACCGCAGCGTGCCGTTCAGGTTCTGGCCGATCTCGTCCAGCGGCAGCCGGTCCAGCTTGCCCGCCATGTCGCTGACCGCGGTCAGGATGTTGTCCAGGCCGCCGCCGGTGCTCGGGATGACCAGGTCCTTGCCATCCTGCACGATCTCCCCCGGTGTCGCCCCTTGCGGGATCACCAACGCCAGCACCTGCTGGCCCGTGATGTAGCTGGCCGTCTGCAACTGCGCCTTCATGCCGTGGGCCACCAGCCGGCGCGCGACGGCCACCGGGTCCTCGGCCGCGGCGGAGTTGGGACCCAATACCCGCTCCGGCTGGATTTCCAGATCGACGCGCACCCGCACCTCGCCATTGGCCGCGACCGGCTGCAGGGTGATGCCGGTCACGGTGCCGATCTGAATGCCGTAGAACTCGACCGAAGCCCCCTTCGACAAGCCGCGGACGGAGCTTTCGAAGTAGGTCACGAAGGTCTGCGTCTTGGTGAAGCCGGACGCCTGCGCCTCGTCGTAGTTATGGAACAGCGGGAACACGGTCTCCGCCGCCGCCTGTTGCGTGTTGGCCCCCTGCGCCGGGGAGTCGAAGGCGACGCCGCCGGACAGCAGCGCCTGCAGGCTGGCGACCTCGACATGGAAGCCGGCGGCGCCGACCTGCACCGACAGGCCGGAAGCGTTCCAGAAGTGCGAGTTGGTGTGCACGAAGGCGTCGTACGGCGCGCGTACGAAGATGTTGAGCGTCACCGGCCCCTTGCCGTCGCCGATATCGTAGCCCAGCACCTCACCGACCGTGATGTCGCGCCAAAACACCGGTGCGCCCGCCGTGAGCGAGCCGACGCGCTCGGACCTGAGCACGAAGGTGCGGCCGGGCTCGCCGTAGCGTACGCCGGGCGGCTGCTCCAGCCCGGTATAGTCCAGCTTCGCCGGGCCGTCCCGCGCGCCAGGGTCCATCTCGATGTAGCCGCCGGACACCAGGGTTTCGATCCCGGCAAGGCTGCCCGAACTCAGCCGCGGGCGGACTACCCAGAACCGGGCAGTGTCGGTCAAGTAGGGCAGGGCCGCCCGCTGCATCCGCAGGGTGACGACGACGCTGGCCATGTCGTCCGACAGCCGTATCCTTTCCACCACGCCGAGCTGCACGGCCTTGTGCCGCACCTGGGTCTGGCCGGCAGTCAGGCCATCGGCGCTGCGGAAGGTCAGCGTAACCAGCGGGCCTTCCTCCGACACGGTGCGGTAGCCGAGGTAGGCGGCAATGCAGATCGCCACCAGCGGGATGATCCACACCGCGGAAATGCGGCTGCGCCGGACCGTGGCGGCCGTCTCCGGGGCACTGTACACCACGCCGCCGCGCGTGACATTGGGACGGGAGGCGTCCGCCGGGTCACTGGGGGGCGGGCTGGGGGGGAGCAGCGGCGGCTGGTCACTCATGCTTCGGCCTCCGCCGCGGCGCAGGCGGTTTGCCCGGCCGCATCCCACATCAGCCGCGGATCATAGGCGAAGGCCGACAGCATCGTGAGGATCACGACAGCGGCGAAGCAGACCGCGCCGACCCCCGGCGTGACCGATGCCAGGAGCTGCATCCGCACCAGTCCTACCAGCACCGACAGCATGAAGATGTCGATCATCGACCAGCGCCCCACCGCGTCCACGATCCGGAACAGCCGCGTCCGGTCGCGCAGCCGCACCCCGGACCGGCGCTGCGTCATGAGCAGCAGCGTCGCGATGCCCACCAGCTTCAGCACCGGTACCATGATGCTGGCGGTGAACACCAGCAGGGCGAGCGGCCACATCCGGTACTCGATCAACTCCTGCACGCCGCCGAGGATGGTGCTGGGATGGCCGCTGCCGAAGCGGATCAGCGTCAGGATCGGATACAGGTTGGCAGGGACATACAGCGCCGCCGCCGCCCCCAGGAAGGCCCAGGACCGCACGACGCTATTCGGCTTGCGCAGTTCAAGGGTGGCGTTGCAGCGGAGGCAGCGCTGGCCCGGCGCCGCACGGCTGACCCGGCCGCAGGTGTCGCAGCCGATCAGCGGACCCGTGCCCATCGGCGCCGGGGTACGCCGCGCCTTGCCGATCGCCTCCCACAGTGCATGCTCGTCCAGCCAGGCGTCGGCGGCGACCATGGCCAGCATCATGCCGCCCAGCGCCCACAGCCCCGGCCCGACCAGGACGGTCGCGGTGACCGCCAGGCGGGTGTAGGCGACCAGGCTGCCGAGCAGGAACACCTCGATCATCGCCCAGGGCGTCATCGCGTGCCGCAGCCGCGCCATGGCGGCGAGCGTCGAGGGCGCGATACCCTGGCGCAGCCCGACGATGACGCCGACGGTCAGCCCGAGCTTCAGCATCGGCGCGATCACGGTGAAGCACAGCACCACCAGGGCGAGCTGCCACATGCCCTGCGCCTCGAACGCGGCCGGCAGGGTCTGCAGCGTGGCCTCGCGCTGCTGTCCCAGGATGCGGATGCCCATGAAGGGATAGGCCAGCACGACGGCAAACAGTACCAGCCCGGTGAGGCTGAGCGCCAGCGTCGTGGTCAGGCTGTTGCGCCGCCGCCGCCGCAACAGGGCGCTGCATCGGGTGCACAGGGCGACCTGACCATGGCGCAGCAGCGGCACGGACTGGAACAGCCCGCATTCCGGGCATTCCCGCATCGTGGCTTCCGGTGCGGGCGGGTCGTAGTTGGCAGCGTCGGGCATTTGGGTCCTGAACGCCGGGGTGGCGGTTGAGGTTCGCCGGGCAGCATAGCACGGGGACGGCCGGTGCGTATGCCGGTTGGGTGGCAGGGCAACCAGACGGCGAGGGACTGTGATGGCCTTCTCCCTTATAGGCGTTAACGTAGGCCCAAGGCGGCTCACACTGCGGCGGTGCGTGGGCCGCGTCGGTGCCGGCCACAGCTTGCGGCTTGGCGATCCAAGGGCGGCAGGTGCGGTCCTGCGATCCTGGACTGCCACGTCGCAAGTGCCCCTCGCGACAACGGCGGCGCTCGGGGCAACTCGCGGACAGGGTAGGTTAGCGCAGATGCCCCGTTTCCGCCGGGCTGTCACACAGCACGGCGCACAACGCGATCATGAGCAGCTCATGGACGTCGTGCAGGCCGGCGTTGCCGCTTCGAGGGTCGGCCAGGTCGTCCCAGCACGCGACAAACAGGTCCAAGCCGTCCTCCAAGGGCGCAAGTCACACCCCCATGGCAGACATCACCCCGCCGCTTCACGACAAGCGCCTACCTACTTGTCAACCGAAATCCAAATGCGACTCCCCTAGAGTAGGCGCTCCCCCGTATTGTGGTCGGTTGTTCAGCCGGGATGGAATGGCAGGTTGCGGTGCGGGGGTCGGGCGAGTATATCGCCGGACGTGAAGCCCAGGCCTCCCCGGCGCCGACTTAGCTCAGTGGTAGAGCAACTGATTCGTAATCAGTAGGTCCACAGTTCAATCCTGTGAGTCGGCACCAAGTGTTTACAATGGGTTATGCTTGGCTCTATGTTGTAGTCGAAACGGTCAGTTCTCGGTAGCGGACTCCCAGCAGACCTGCCGGGATGATGGTCCGCGGCGGTAGCCCCGTCCTAGCGCGGCAGGCGTTGTAGTTTCTAGGCACCACGCGCGCGCGGGACACGGTTGCCTGGCGTAAATACGAAGATCGTCACCTAGGCGCCCCAAAACACCAACGCCACGCACTTGGCCTTCTTGCACCTGGGGCTTTTGTCAGCCTGTTCGACTGTCGTACAGAGGGGCTGCCCTGCTGGTGTCGGTCTCTGGTAGCAATGGTGGAGCCGTTACAACCCCGCCTGCCTCTGCCCCATCCGCGGACCAGCCTGTTCGGTTCGGCGTCTGGTCAGCAGCCGGAACACCTCGCACAGTCATCACGCCTCCACGCCCACGGATGTCGGCCTATGGTTCGCAGCGCGACAATTAAGGTGAGGCAATGCGTCCATAGCAGCCCTTTGAAGCCTTAGCTCTTCACGGAGAACGGTGTTGGAAAGGCAGAACTTCTCATCAGGCTACCCCTATGAGGATACCTACGGCTACTCGCGTGCGGTCCGGGTCGGGAACCAGGTCTTCGTTTCCGGCACCACAGCCCACCCGCCCCACCTTGATGGCGACACGCACGTACAGGCGCGAGCTGCCTTGGCGACCGTGGCAGAAGCTCTTGCCCAGGCAGGCGCTGAGATTCGCCACGTCGTGCGGACAGTCGTGTACGTCGTGGACATGACGGACGCGCCGCTTGTAGCCCGCGCCCATGCGGAAGCCTTCGGGTCAACCCGCCCAGCAAGCACGCTTGTCCAGGTGGCCGGGCTGACACCCTCCGTGGCACGGATTGAGATCGAGGCCACCGCAATCATCGCCGATTGAGACAGGAGAGCATCCAACCCAAGCCGATCCTATGTGGCTGCCGCTGCCTGCATCAGGCGCGCATCGTCCGAAACCCGGATGCTTGCGCCCGGTGTCGGCGTAATCTCGGCCCGCAGGCGCGAGGGAACACCCATTTCCTCACCCTGGATGATCTCGATCATGCCGCCATGCAGCCATCCAAGGTCATGCAGATAGCCCGCAAGTGCAGCCGCGGCGGTGCCCGTCGCAAGGTGCTCGTACACCCTACCGATCGGAAAAGGGTTGCGTGCGTGGAACCGCTGGGGCGTCTCGGCCTGGATCAGGCTGAACGTGCCAATGCCATCCCGCAACGCGAGCGGCCGTCCGGTATCGAAGGCATAGCGCATCGCTTGGAGCGAAGCGCGGCTGCAGAGCGCAAGAACAAGGTGGTCGGCACCGGCGTGGGCGATGGCCGGCGGTATCCGAGGGTGGAGAGCTTCGGCGGCAAGGCCGAACAACGCCGAGGCCTCCGCGACCAAGGCATCGCTGGCTGCGTGGCTGCGGGTCGGCGGCGACTGGAGGGCGGCTTCCAGGGTCGGCCCGGCATGGCGTCCGTCCACCGTGGTCCTGGCGTGGTTGAGGTGGAGCGGAAAGGTGCCGTTGCCCTGTTGCAACGCGAGCGCCGCCCCCAGGGCGCCGGGTAGGGTGCGGCGTTGCTGCGGCCGGCGCCGGGTGCAGGCCAGGACGGCACGCAACGCGCCCGACCTCACCACTGGACCCAGCCGGAGCCGGTCCGTCGCCGCGCGCGGCACCATGACGCACCTGAACACGTCCAGCAGCGCTGTCCCGAACAGCCAGGCGCCGGCGTGTTCCTCCATGGCCGCAAGCGCCGTCACGCGCTGGCCGTTTCCCCGGCTGCACCCGGCCCGGCTGCGCCGAGATAGGACGCGACCACCCGGCCGTCCCCGGCCAGCGCCGCGCTCGGCCCTTGCAGCACGACACGGCCGGTCTCCAGCACATAGCCCCAGTCGGCTACCTGCAGGGCGGCGCGGGCGTTCTGCTCGACCAGCAGGATCGCGCAGCCGCGGTCGCGCAGGCCGGCGATGATGCGGAACACCTCGCGCACGATCAGCGGCGCCAGGCCGAGGCTGGGCTCGTCCAGCATCAGCAGTCCGGGCCGGGCCATCAAGGCCCGGCCCATCGCCAGCATCTGCCGCTCGCCGCCGCTCAGCGTTGCCGCCACCTGGCCGCGGCGCTCGTGCAGGCGGGGGAACAGGGCATAGACCTCCGCCACGGCCTGCCGTGCGGCGGCCCGGCCCTGATGGCGCAGGCGGAAGCCGCCCAGGCGCAGGTTGTCCTCCACGGTCATGGAGCCGAACAGCTCCCGCTTCTCCGGCACCAGGCACAGGCCCAGGCGGACCCGCTCCTCGATGCCCAGCCGTCCCAGGTCCTGCCCGGCAAATCGGACGGCGCCCCGGCCGGCGTGCACGCCCATGACGGCGTTCAGCAGCGTCGTCTTGCCCGCGCCGTTCGGGCCGATCACCGTCACGACCTGCCCGGCGCCGACCGCCAGCGTCACCCCGTGCACGGCCTCGATCCCGCCATAGGCCACCGTTAGGTCCGCGACCTCCAGCAGCATCATGCGGCGGCGCCCAGGTAGGCCTCGATGACGGCCGGGTTGGCGCGGACCGCGGCGGGCGGCCCCTCGGCGAGCTTGGCGCCGGACTCCATCACCACCACCCGGTCGGCCAGGCCCATCACGAAGTCCATGTCGTGCTCGACCAGCAGGATCGTGACACCGTCCGTGCGCAGGCGCCGCAGCAGGGCGGCCAGCTCCGCCTTCTCGGCATGGCGCAGCCCGGCGGCCGGCTCGTCGAGTAGCAGCAGCACCGGGTCCAGGCACAGCGCGCGGGCGATCTCCACCACACGCTGCTGCCCGAGGGCGAGGCTGTCGGCGGACTGCCCGGCGCGGTCCTGCAGGCCGACGCGGGCAAGCTGGCGCCGGGCTTCGCCGAGCAGCCGCGCCTCTTCCGCCCGGTCCAGGCGCAGCAGGGCGCGCACTGGGCCGGCGGCGCCGCGCAGGTGGGCGCCGAGCGCGGCGTTCTCCAGCACGGACATGCCGGGCACCAACTTCACGTGCTGGAAGGTGCGGGCGATGCCCAGGCTGGCGATGTGCGGCGGCGTGGCGCCGGACACGTCCTGGCCCATGAAGCGGACCTGCCCGGCGGTGGGGTGGGCGACGCCGGTCAGCAGGTTGAAGGTGGTGCTCTTGCCGGCGCCGTTCGGGCCGATCAGCCCGACGATCTCTCCGGCGTCCAGGTACAGCGCCATGCCGCTGACGGCGACCAGCCCGCCGAACGTCTTGCGCAGGCCGCTCGCCGCCAGCACCGGTGCGCCGTGGGCGGGCAGGGTGCGGCCGGGCAGGGACGGGTCGCCCAGGGACGGGTCACCCAGGGATGGGTCGCCCAAGGATCGGGCCGAGCCGTCCAGGGCGCGGCTGCTGGCGCGGGCCGGGCCGAGCAGCCGGCGCACATGCGGCCATAGGCCCTCCGGTGAGGTCTGCAGCACCAGCACCAGCAGGACGCCGAACACGATTGTTTCATAGTCGCCCTGTTGCCCCAGCAGGCGCGGCAGCCAGGTCTGCAACTGGTCGTTCGCCACCGTCACCAGCCCGGCGCCCAGCAGCGCCCCCCACACCGACCCGGCCCCGCCGACGACGGCCATCAGCAGGTAGTCGATGCCGGCGTTCAGCCCGAACGGCGTCGGGTTCACGCTGCGCTGCATGTGCGCGTACAGCCAGCCCGCCAGGCCCGCCAGCACCGCCGCATAGGTGAAGGCCAGCATCCGCGTCGCCGGCAGGTTGACGCCGAAGCTGGCCGCCGCCGCCGCGCCGCCGCGCAGCGCCCGGATCGCCCGGCCCATGCGGCTGTCGAGCAGGCGCCGGGTCAGCAGCAGCACCAGCGCCACCGCCAGCCAGACCACGACGAAGTAGGCGCGGCTGCTGGTCAGCGCCAGGCCGCCCAGCCCCAAGGGCGGGATGCCGCCGATGCCGTCGTTGCGGCCGAACAGGTCCAGGTTGCCGAACACGTAGTACAGGCTGACCGACCAGGCGATGGTGCCCAGCGCCAGGTAATGTCCCGACAGCCGCAGCGTGACGGCCCCGATCAGCAGCGCCGCCACGCCCGCCGCCAGCAGCGCCGCCGGCAGGGTGAGCCAGGGCGACCAGTGCGCCTGCGTGGTCAGCAGCGCCGAGGCGTAGGCGCCAAAGCCCATGAACGTCGCCTGCCCGAACGAGGTCATGCCGCCATAGCCCGTCAGCACCACCAGCCCGGTGACCACGATGCTGGCCAGGCCGGCGTAGTCGGCCAGCGTGATCCAGAAGTTCGGCACGCCGGGGATGAACGGCACGCACAGCCATCCCGCCAGCAGCGTCAAGGGCAGCAGCCGGACTGCGGCAGCGGCACTACTCGTCATCGCGAGCGGCACTTGCGGCGTGGCGATCCAGCGGCCGCACGCACCGCCCTGGCCGCCCGGGATTGCCGCGCCGGAGCCGGCCTGCGGCGACGAGTGCCCGTGATGGGCGATGCGCTCATTCCTCCTCCGCCGGGCTGCGGAGCGAGCGCCACAGCAGCACGGGGATGATGACCGTGAACACGATCACCTCCTTAAAGGCGCTGGCGTAGAATGAGGACAGGCTCTCCACGCAGCCCACCAGCACCGCCGCCAGCGCGGCCAAGGGATAGCTGACCAGCCCGCCGATGATCGCCGCCACGAAGCCTTTCAGCCCCACCAGGAACCCGCTGTCGTAGTACACCGTCGTCAGCGGCGCGATCAGCACGCCCGATAATGCGCCGATCAGCCCGGCCAACCCGAAGGCGATCCGCCCGGACAGCGATGTGGGGATGCCCACCAGCCGCGCGCCCAGCCGGTTGACCGCCGTCGCCCGCAACGCCTTGCCGGCCAGGGTGCGGCCGAAGAACCCGTACAGCCCCGCCATCAGCGCCACGGTGGAGCCGACGATCCAGACCGCCTGGCCCGGCACGATCATGCCCCCCAGCTCCAGGCGTGCGTCGGAGAACCCGGTGGCGCGGTAGCCCTCGGGACCAAACAGCACCAGCCCCAACCCGAGCAGCGCCAAGTGGACGCCAATGGCGGCGATCAGCAGCACCAGCACCGACGCCTCCGCCAGCGGCTGGAATGCCAGGCGATACAGGTAGGGCGCCATGGGGGCGACGATGGCAAGGCTCAGCAGCGCCTCGATCAGCACGCCGGGCTTGCGCGGCAGCAGCCAGGCCGCCAGGAGCACGGCAGCGGGAACCAGCATTGTTTCGGCGATCAAGCCCAGCAGCACCCGGGGCGACAGGGCATGCCGCGCCGCGGCCAGCCCGGCCAGCATCGCCGCCGCGCCCAGCGCCGCCAGCAGCCATAGGCTGCCGGGCAGGCGGCCGTCGTCGAGCGCGGCATAGGTCAGCGCGCCATAGGCGACGAACTCGCCCTGCGGGATCAGGATGACGCGCGTCGTTGCGAACACCAGCACCAGGGACAGGGCGAGCAGGGCGTAGATCGCCCCGTTGACCACCCCGTCCTGCAACAGGATGATCGCGATGTCGGTATCCATGAATGTCCGTCTGCTCCCTCCCTGCGGGAGTGTATAGGCCGGGCACTAGGCCGATGCCGTCCGGTCCATGGTGAGGCTCCCCTGCGTGCCGGACGCTGGCATCGTCCGCTCCCGCCAGATGCGCCTGAGGGCGGAACCCAGGTCCGCCGCCAACTGCCCGCCGTCGCACAGCGGCGATGCTGCCAGCCTTTGCCTCAAGCCAGCCCGCAACGTGCTCAGCCCGGCCCTGTCGGCCCCAAGGGCATGGACGATGGCAACGTAGCCGTCGGCATCGCGGGCAACCGTCCCAGTCACGCCGGCTGCCGAGAGGGTAAGGAGCGAATTCCGGCTGGCGAGGGTCCTGCCCGGCAGAGTCACCACAGGAACGCCCATCCACAGCGCTTCCGCGGTGGTCGTCATGCCGCCGTACGGGAACGTGTCCAACGCGATGTCGGTCGCTCCGTACAGCGTGAGCAGGCTGTCCCGTTCGACCTTGCCGGTGAAGGACAGCCGGCTGCCCTCCACGCCGGCGGCGGCGAATTGGCCGCGGATGCGCTGCTGCACGCTTGGAAACTGGTATCCGCCATAGACGAACCGGATCGACGATCCCGGCTGATCAAGCAGCACGCGCGCCCAAAGGGCTGCGACCTCGCCGTTGACCTTTGCCGGGTTGTGGAAGGCGGCAAAGGTCAGGGGGCGGCTGTCGCCTGCGGGAAGCGCCGAAACCTCGGGCGCCGTCGCCGGCGGGTCGAAGCAGATGGACGAGCAGGGCAGGCGCAGGATGCGCTCGACATAGTGGGGATCGTCGCCGGCCGGGATCAGGTAGGGATCGGCGACCAGCCAGTCCATCGTGCCCAGGCCCGTCGTGCCGGCATAGCCGAGCCAGGCGACCTGGACCGGGGCGGCACGGCGGGCAAAGACCAGCAGGCGCGATCCGGCCGTTTGACCCGACATGTCGAGCAGGATGTCGATCCGGTCCTGCATGATCTGGCGGTACAGGCGCTCGTCCGGCCAGCCGGCCGTCCCGTGCCACGCCGTTGCCGCACGGGCGAACCGGCGGGATATCGCGTCGTCCACCCCGCCGCCGTAATAGGCCGTGATGTCGAACCCGCCCCGGTCGAGCGCCTCGAAGGCGCCGATGGTCAGCAACCCGACGGGGTGGCTGTGCAGGTCGGCGGACACCACGCCGATGCGCAGCTTCTGCTCCGGTTTGGGCGCGTCCTGCCAGGATGTCGCAGGGGGCCGCAGCGTCCGGGCTACGCGGTCGTTCCAGAGGCAGTTCAGCCGCAGGAGTTGCTCGGGTGTCGCTGCCGGGTCGTAGAGGGCCGCCAGCAGGCGGTTGCCCCACACGGCCGGGTCGTCAGGCCACCGGGCAAGCCACGCCTCCGAGCTGGCAATCGAGGCCGCGATGTCGCCGGTCCGCAGCTCGATGTCGCCGAGATTGACCGGCGGCAGCTCGCCGTTGCGGTCGGCGGCCATTGCGGCCCGATACAGCCGGACGGCTTCGTCCAGCTCGGACTTGGATTCGCAGATCGTCGCCAGGTTATAAAGCGCGAAGTGGTGTTCCGGGTCGAGCGCCACTGCCGTTTTGAACAGCCGGACCGCGGCGTCGGCATTGCACTCAAGCAGCTCGCCGACGCCGAGGTAGTAAGGCAAGGCCGCATTCTCGGGAAACCGGGTCATTGCCGCCGCGGCGATGCGCCTGGCCTCCTCCAGCTTCCGTTGCTCGGCGAGGCAACGCACCAGGTCCACATGCGCATCGGCATGGCCTGGATCGAGCTTGATGCTTGCCGCATAGTGGAACAGGCATCGTGCATGCAGCTTCTGGCGTTCAAGGACGGTTGCGAGCAGGTGATGCAGCCGTCCCGCTCCATCCGTGCGGGAACACCGCTTAAGGAACCCCTCCAGCTTGTTTTGCGCAGCCCGCAGGCGGTTTGTCGCGGCAAGAAGGTGGCAATGATTATAGGTTATGGCGGCGCTGTCGGGATGTTGCCGCAGCAGGTCGCGATAGATGCGCTCGGCTGCCTCCATTGCACCTAGCCTATGGTGGCGGATCGCCTCGTTCATCTGGCTTTCAGCGGATTTGGGAATTGCCGAAGCTCTCGGAAGTGCTGACATGACCGGCCCTGGCGCTCAGATTGCTCGACGAAGCCGCCTATAAGGCCGTAGGCGCACCCGGGAAAGCGGCACGCGCCAGCTTGACACATGCCGGCCGGCGGCTCCTCACAGGGGGTGCTGGCTGCCTCGGCCGTCCAGGGGAGCCTGGGCACGCACCTGCTCCGCCAGTTGCAGCGAGGCGACGTTCTTCAGCTTCGCCTCCACCTCGATGTCGGTCAAGCCCAGGTGGCCGATCACCCAGTCGTTCACCGCCCGGTTCCACATCGTGTCCGAATGCGCCCGCAGGTCGCGCACCGAGTGGCCGCCCGCCAGCAGCGCCGCAAAGTCCGGCAGCGTGTCCGGCGCGTGGTCCGGCAGCACGTCCTCCCGCGAGACGCTGATGTGGCTGACCGGGCGCACGCCGCGCCAGCTCGCCGCCACCTGCGCGATGCGCGGGTCGTCCGGCTTCAGGTAATGCCCGCCGCTGCTCAGCCACTCATGGTGCAGGTCCAGCACGATCGGCACGTCGCCGGCCAGCGGCAGCAGGCTGTCGAGATCGAAGCTGACCTCGTCGTTCTCCACCGTCAGCAGGTCCCGCGCATCCTGCGACAGCCGGGCCAGGCCGGCGCGGAAGCCGTCCACCCCGGTCTGCGTCGATCCCACGTGGATGTTGACGTGCGCGCCGTGCGGGTGCCAGCCGCCGGCCAGGCCCATCCAGCGCATCAGGTCGGTATGGTATTCCAGCTCCTCGATGCCGTTCTTCACCGCGGCCGGGTTGGGGCTGGCCAGCACGCAGAACGGACCCGGGTGCAGGCTCAGCCGCACGCCGCCCTGCAGCGCGATCCGCCCGGCGGTGGCCAGGCCGTGCTGCACCAGCTCCTGCATCACCGGCTCATCGTACATCCAGCGGGCGACGGGGTGGGTGAAGGCGGGCAGCACGTTGCCGTCCAGCCGCAGCAGCCGCTCCAACGGGGCGGCGGTGGCGACCCGGCGCAGATGGTTCTCCATGGCGGCGAGGTTGCGCGACACCAGGGCCAGCACCTTGGCGAAGGCGTCCGCCGGCTCCATGCGCTGCAGGGAGGTGACGGTGGTGCCGGACACGTTGAACCGCGCCTCCTCCTTCGCATCGGCCAGGGGCGAGCGGTACAGGCAGCAGTAGCCGATGCGGGGCGGGCCGTCAGGGATGCCAGGTGCGGTCATGCCGCCTCAACGCGCCAAGGGCAGGTTACGTTGGCAGCCTCCGCTGTCAGTTCGCGTTCAGCGCCTTCGGCCAGCGCGCGCGGCGGTACCGGTCCTGCGCCTCGGTCGGCGGCGGGTCGTCGCCCACGAAGCGCTGCGGGGCGGGCAGCACCTCTGGATTGACCCAGCAGTCCACCACCCCGAGGCTGCGCGTACAGAACGGCTCCGGCGGCGGCGGCTGGTTGCGCGGCGTGCAGTAGGTCTGCCCCTTATCCAGCCGCACCACCGAGCAGTCGCGCCCGGTGACCGCGGACACCGCGACATCGCCGAGGCTGCGGCCCAGCACCACAACGCTGACCACGTCCACCGCCCCCAGCACGGCCCAGGGTTCGGGGGAGCAGGCGGGCAGCCCGGCCAGCAGCAGGCCGGCCGCGAGCAGGAGCGGAGGATGACGCACGCCGCACCCTGGCCTGACGCGGTTAAAACCGGGTTAAGTTGCCCGGCACCCCCCGCACCGCTATGGTTCCGCCCGCATTCCAAGGAACTAAGCGTGGCTGACATCTTCGACGAGGTGAACGAGGACCTGCGGGCCGAGAAGGCGAAGCAACTGGCCCGGCGCTACGGCGGACCGGCCGTGCTGCTGGTCCTGGTCGCCGCCGCCGGCATTGGCGGCTGGCAGACATGGCGCTGGAACCAGGCACGGCAGGCCGGGGATGTCGCGGGCGCCTACCTGGCTGCCTCACGTGAGGCCGGGCCGCCGGATGCGCCCGCGCCGGACGCAGGCGCCGCGCAGGCAGGGTTCGACCGCTTGATCGCGACCGCGCCGGCCGGTTATCGCAGCCTGGCCCGGCTGCGCGATGCGGCCCTGCGCGTCGGGGCCGGCGACCTGCCGGGCGCGTTGCAGCAGTGGGATGCGCTGGCCAACGATGCCTCGGCCGATCCGCTGCTGCGGGACCTGGCGAACCTGGCATGGGCGCAGCATCAGGTCGATGCCGGGGACCCGGCCGCGGTGGACGCGCGGCTGCAGCCGCTGACCGCGCAGAACAGTCCCTGGCGCCCGTTGGCGCTGGAGAGCCAGGCGTTGCTGGCCCTGCGGACTGGCCGCACCGATCAGGCGCATGACATCCTGCGTGGCTTGGCTGCCGACGCCTCGGCGCCCAACGGGCTGCATGATCGCGTCAACGCCCTGCTGGCCCGGCTGGGCGATGCCGTGGCTGCCCCAGCTTCCGATGTCCCGCCTGCAGATGCCCCGGCTGCGGAAGCTCCGGCTGCGGAAGCTCCGGCGGGCGCTGGCGAATGACCGCCCGGCTGCGTCGCCGCGGTGCCCTGCTGCTGCCCCTGGCGGCGGGGGGGTGCAGCCTGTTCGACAACCTCTTTAACGACAACAAGACGCCGCTGCCCGGCAAGCGCGAGGCCGTGGTCGCCGCCCGCCGCGGCCTGACCCTGGACGGTCCGCCGTCGCCGATCACCGTGCCGCCGCAGGTCGCCGTCGCCAGTTGGCCGCAGGCCGGGGGCAATGCCAACCATGTCGTCGGCAACATCGCCATGGCCGGGCTGGCGCCGGCGTGGCGGGCGAACATCGGCGAGGGCGGCGGCTACCGGCAGAAGATCACCGCGCAGCCGGTGATCGCCTTCGGCCGGGTGTTCACCATGGACAGCGACGGATCGGTCGCCGCGTTCGACCTGGCGGCCGGCACGCGGCTATGGCGCACCAACACGCAGGACGAGAAGGACCGCAGCACCAACGTCGGCGGCGGCCTGGCGGCGGTCAACGCCACGGTCTATGCGACGACGGGCCGGGGCGAGGCGCTGGCGATGAACGCCGGCAACGGCGAGATCCGCTGGCGCAAGCCGCTGGACTCGCCGGGCCGGTCCGCGCCGTGCGTTGCCGACGACCGGCTGTTCGTCACCACCTTGGATAACCGCCTGCTGTCGTTGTCGGCGCAGACCGGGGAGCGGCAGTGGTCCTACCAGGCCGCCACGTCGTCCACGACCGTGCTGGCGCAGTCCGCCCCGGCGTTCAGCGACGGGCTGGTGGTGGCCGGGTTCGGCTCCGGCGACCTGGTGGCGGTGCGCGCCGAGAGCGGCGGCCTGGCCTGGACCGACAGCCTGGCCGCGGCGCGCGGGCGCAACAGCCTGGTGGACCTGTCGGCGATACGCGGGCTGCCGGTGGTGGACGGCAGCCGGGTGTATGCCATCGGCGTCGGCGGCCTACTGGTGTCGCTTGACCTGCGGTCCGGACGGCGGCTTTGGGAGCGGGAGGTCGGCGGGTTGGAGACGCCGTGGCTGGCGGGGGACTGGCTGTTCGTGCAGACGCTGGACCAGACGCTGGCCGCGATCGGGCGCGACGACGGCAAGCTGCGCTGGCTGACCGACCTGCCGCGCTATGACAACCCGGAGAAGCGGCGGGACCCGCTGTTCTGGACCGGGCCGATCCTGGCCGGCGGTAAGCTGGTGCTGGCCGGCAGCAACGAGACGGCGCTGTCGGTGAACCCGGCGAACGGCAAGATCATCGGCCAGGAAAAGCTGCGGGATGCCGCCGCGCTGTCCCCTATCGCGGCCGGGGGCACGCTGCTGATCATCACGGATGATGGGTCCATGCAGGCGTTCCGGTGAACCCGCTCCCTGTCGTCGTCATCGCCGGCCGGCCCAACGTCGGCAAAAGCACGCTGTTCAACAAGCTGGCGGGCCGGCGGTTTGCCATCGTGTCCGACATCCCCGGCGTGACGCGCGACCGCAAGGAAGCGGAGGCGCTGGTGCGCGGCAAGCGCATCCGCCTGATCGACACGGCGGGGTTGGAGGAGGCGGCGCCGGACTCGCTGCCGGGCCGCATGCGGGCGTCGTCCGAGGCGGCGGTGGCATTGGCGGACCTGGTGGTGTTCGTGGTCGATGCCCGGGCGGGGGTGACGCCGGCGGACAGCCACTTTGCGGCGTGGCTGCGGCGGCAGAACCGGCCGGTGCTGCTGGTGGCCAACAAGGCGGAGGGGCGGGCCGGGGCCGGGGCGGCGTTGGAGGCCTACAGCCTGGGATTGGGTCAGCCGCTGGCGATGTCGGCCGAGCATGGCGACGGGCTGTCGGACCTGATGACCGAGATCGCCGACCGCCTGCCGGAGCAGGAGGCGGAGAGCGACGACGACCGCCCGTTGAAGCTGGCCATCGTCGGCCGTCCCAACGCCGGCAAGAGCACGCTGCTCAATCGCCTGCTGGGCGAGGAGCGCATGATCACCGGGCCGGAGCCGGGCCTGACCCGCGATGCCGTCGCATCCTACCTGGCGGACGACATGGGTCCGATCGAGATCGTCGATACCGCCGGGATGCGCCGCAAGGCCCGGGTGGAGCAGGCGCTGGAAAAGATGTCGGTCAGCGCCAGCATCGAGGCGCTGAAGATGGCCGAGGTGGTGGTGCTGTGCATCGACGCCACGGAGGGCCTGCACGAGCAGGACCTGCAACTGGCCCGGCTGATCGAGCGCGAGGGACGGGCGTGCGTGCTGGCGCTCAATAAGTGGGATGCGGTGGCGGACCGCACGGCGACGCGGCGGGCGATCAGCGACCGGCTGGAAACCAGCATGGCGCAGATGAAGGGCATCCCGGTGGTGAACTTCTCGGCGCTGACGGGGTTCGGCGTGGACAAGCTGCTGCCGGCGGTGCGGGCGGTGCACCATACCTGGAACAGCCGGGTGGCGACGGGGGAGCTGAACCGCTGGTTCGAGGGGGCGCTGGAACGGCATGCGCCGCCGCTGGTGGATGGGCGGCGGTTGAAGCTGCGGTATATCACGCAGGCAAAAGCGCGTCCGCCGACGTTCATCGCGTTCGGGACGCGGGCGGAGCAGATGCCGGAGGATTACCAGCGGTATCTCGTGAACAGCCTGCGGGACAAGTTCGAGTTGCCGGGGGTGCCGATCCGGCTGCTGCTGCGGGGGACGAAGAACCCGTATAAGGACGATTAGCGGAGGTCAGTCCGGCACGCGTTCGACTTCGATCCCGCGCGCTTGCAGCAGTTCCCGCACGTTGCCTGGCCCGGCGAAGTGCGCAGCGCCGACCGTGACCAGGACGGTTTTGCTGCCCATCAACAGGCCCTGCACGGCGTCGGCGAAGTGCAGGTTGCGGTCGGTGAACATAGCCTTGAACAGCTCCGGCGCCTCCTCGCGCATGGACTTGGAGGCGGTGTCGGCCAACTCGTCGGCTTTGCCGGCCATCCACTGCGCGACCATCGCGTCTAGCAACGCCGGCCCCTGGTCCCCATCGTCGAGCGTGGACGCCAGGAAGCCGAGCGCCGAGGCGTTCGGCAAGTCGGCCAGCATGTGCATCTGTCCATCGAACGTCTCGAACGCCGCGACTTTCTTGCCCTTTTCCACGGCGTTGTGCTGCAGAACGGCGTCGGGACCCCGGTCCGGGTCGTAGCCGCTGCTGGCCAGCGGCTGGACCATGAGGACAAGCGCCGCCAGCCAGGGCCGCATCCCCTCGATGGCATCCAGGCTAGTGGGCGGACCCGCACGCTGCACAAGGGCCTTGAGTTGGGCATCCTGCTTCGTGGTCAGCAGGGCCGAGAGCCGGTGGCCGGGATCGAAGCCGACCTGTTGCATGAGCTGCGCCATCGTCTTCGGGTCGCCCGGCAGCTTGATCTCGAACCAGCACTCGCTGGCGTCGTCGAAGGCGCGGCGCAGGGCCAGGCTGGGCCACTTCGTCCCAGGGCGCAGCATGTGGACGCTGCCGAACAGGTACACCGTCGCGTGCGGCCCGCGCGCCACCCACAGGGCCGGTTCGGCCCAGGCGGGCGAGCCGAAGAGCAGCAAGGCAAGCGTGACGAGCCGGAAATACATAAACCTGCCGATCCTCTTTGGCCGGCACCGGTTTTGTTAATCCTGGCCTACTAATCCTGGCAGGAGAACCGGAACACCGTCGAGGAGGTGAATACCTGATCCGGACGCAGCACGGTGCTAGGAAATGTCGGCTGGTTCGGGCTGTCCGGCACATGCTGCGTCTCCAGGCACACGGCGTCGCCTGGGCGGTAGATGCGGCGGCTGGGGCCGGCCAGGGCGCCGGTCAGCATGTTGCCGGAGTACACTTGCACGCCGGGTTGGTCGGTCAGCACCTGCAGGGTCCGGCCGCTGCCGGGATGGTGCAGCCGGGCGACAGGGCGTACGCCGGGGCCGGGCCGCAGCATCCAGTTGTGGTCGTAGCCGCGCCCGCGCTGCAACTGCTCGTCCGCCTCGCGGATGCGGGCGCCGATGGGCTGGGAAGCGCGGAAGTCGAACGGGGTGCCGGCGACGGGGCGGAATTCGCCTGTCGGGATGCCCGTGGGGTCGATGGGGGTGAAGTGGTCGGCCTCGATCTGCAGCAGGTGGCCCATCACGTCGCCGCTGCCCTCGCCGGCCAGGTTAAAGTAGCTGTGGTTGGTGAGGTTCAGCACCGTCGGGGCGTCGGTCTCGGCGTGGTAGTCGATGCGGAGGTCCCCGGCCTCGGCGGTATAAGTGACGGTGGTGGTGAGGGTGCCGGGGTAGCCCTCCTCGCCAGCCGGGCTGACGTAGCGCAGCTTCACATGCCCGGCACTGCTGGACACTGGCGTCCAGGCGCGGTGCCCGAACCCGGTGGGGCCGCCGTGCAAGGTGTTCGGGCCGTCGTTGCAGGTGAGCTGGTGGGTCACGCCGTCCAGCGTGAAGCGCCCGTGCGCGATGCGGTTGGCGAAGCGCCCAGGGACGGCACCGAAGTGCGGGCTGCGGCGGACGTAGCCATCCAGGCTGTCCAGGCCCAGCACCACGTCGGCCCAGTCGCCCCGGGCGTCGGGGGTCTCCAGCGCGGCGATGACGGCGCCGTAGGTCAGGATGCGGGCGCGCAGGCCGGCGCTGGCCAGGGTGAAACACAGGATTTCAGTGCCGTC
>CAXTFY010000005.1:0-33238 GCA_964243265.1 uncultured Acetobacteraceae bacterium
CGGAGCTGATGGCGGCGACCAACGGGCTCGGCTGGATGGTGATCTCCGCCAGCACGTTCCTGCGCAACGACGTTATTATCTTGTGCATCCTGCTGCTCGGGGCGATGGGCATGACGCTCGCATGGGGGCTGCGGCTGCTGGACCGGCGGTTCGTGCACTGGCGCGGGCGGGTATGACGTGGCCGGGGACAGGTACCGGTGCGGCGGCCGGTGAACACGCGCACGCGGGGCTGACCGTGCGGCGGCGCGGTTACCCATGGCGCCGTTTGTGAAGGTGGGGCGGTGCAGGTGAAGCCGGGGCGCAGCGTTCCCCGATCCATTCCGCTTTGGGCCGTGACGGGGATCGCCATGGCCGTCGTGGCGGCGGCCTGGGTGGGCGTCACCAGCAGCGGGCTGGTGGGCGACCTGTTCCTGCCCGGCCCGGCGGACCTGTGGAGCGGCATGCAGGAGCTGCTGGACGAAGGTTACAAGGGGCGCAGCCTGGGCGAGCATATTGGCATGAGCCTGATGCGCGTCGGCGCCGGGTTCGTGACCGGGGCGGTGGTGGGGACCTTGCTCGGGCTGGGGATGGGGACGGTGCGCTGGCTGGATGCGGCGGCGTCGCCGTTCATCGAGTTCCTGCGGCCGCTGCCGCAACTGGCGTACCTGGTGCTGCTGATCGTGTGGCTGGGGATCGGCGAGAGCAGCAAGATCACCATGCTGTTCCTGGCGGCGCTGCCGGTGTCGGCGGTGGCGGCGCGGGACGGGGTGCGCAATGTCGCGCCGGACCGGGTGCTCGCGGCGCGGGCGTTGGGGGCGTCGCCGTGGCAGGTTTTTGTCCATGTGATCGCGCCCAGCGCCTTGCCGGAGATCCTGACCGGGGCGCGGCTGGCGGCGGGCATCGTGTATGGCACGCTGATCGCGGCCGAGATCATCGCCGGGTCGAACGGCATTGGGTGGATGATCCTGGATGCGGGGCGGTTCCTGCGGTCGGATTACGTGTTTTCTGGTATCCTGATCATCGGGGTGGCGGGGCTTGCCATCGACCGGCTGCTGCTGCTGGTTGAGCGGCGGGTGGTGCACTGGGCTGGACGGTAACGGGGGATACGGGATGGCATTGGTCACGACACGCCGGGCTGCGCTGGGTGGGATGGGCGCGCTGGGATTGGCTGCACCGGGAATGGCGGGACGTGCTTGGGCTGCGGCTCCGGATCGGGTGAACCTTGGGTTCTTTACCGAGACCAAGCCGACGATGATCGCCAAGGGGCTTGGCTGGTTCGATACCGGCGTGGGCCAGAAAATAAACTGGACCGAGATGGGCAGCGGGGCCGAGATCAATACCGCCATCGTTGCCGGAAGCTGTGATATCGGGCTGGCGACCGGTTCTGTCGCCACTGCCGCCGGGATTGCGCAGGGGCTGCCGTTCCAGTTGATCGGCATGGTCGATAATATCGGCCCGGCGGAGGAAATGGTCGTCCGCACCAGCGCCAACCTGAAAAGCCCGGCCGACTTCAAGGGTAAGAAGCTGGCGACGCCGTTTGGCTCGACCAGCCATTTCCGGTTGTTGGGGTTCCTGAAGACCAATGGCCTGACGCAGCGTGACGTGACGGTGCTGGACATGAAGCCCGCCGCGATCCAGGCGGCCTGGACCAAGGGTGACATCGACGGCGCCTATGTCTGGTCGCCGGCGAAAAGCAAGCTGCTGGAGGCGGGGGGGAGCCTGTTCGATACCTCTGTCGCGCTGGAGAAGGCCGGGTATGTCATCGCCGACCTGATCGTCGTCCGCACGGCGTTCGCGCAGGCGTATCCCGATGCGGTGGTGGGGTTCCTGCAGGCCTATGGCCGGGCGCTGACGATGTGGCGGCAGAAGCCGGACGAGGCGGCGGAGATCGTCGGCAAGCAGGCCGGCGTTAGTACCGCGACGGCGATGGCCGACATGAAGGAGTATGACTTCATCCCGTTGGGCGAGCAGGCCGGGCCGCGCTGGCTGGGCACCGCGGCGGCGCCGGGCCAGTTCGCCGAGACGCTGAAGGGCACCGCCGATTTCCTGGTGGCGCAGCGCAGCATCCGCAGCGCGCCGGGGCTGGAGGTGTTCCAGCGGGCGATCAATACCGATTATATCCGCAAGGCTACGGCGTAGGGCATGGACGCCGGCGTCCCTGCGGCGGCGGCGGATTTCGTCAGCTTTGCCGGCGTGTCCGTCCGCTATGGGCAGGGAGCGTCGGCGGTCCGCGCGCTGGAGCAAGCTGACCTGGGGTTCGCCGAGGGGAGCTTCGTCTGCATCGTCGGGCCGTCCGGCTGCGGCAAGACGACGCTGATGCAGACCCTGGCGGGGTTCCTGCAGCCGACCACCGGCACCGTCAGCCTGGACGGACGCCGGGTGGAGGGACCCGGGCCGGAACGCGGCGTGGTGTTCCAGCAGGCGGCGCTGTTCCCGTGGATGACCGTTGCCGCCAACGCCGGGTTCGGACCTCGGATGCGCCGGGATCCTGGGACGGCCGAGCGGGTGGAGGGCTGGCTTCGCACCGTGGGGTTGTGGGAGTTCCGTGACCGCTACCCGTACGAGCTGTCGGGGGGCATGCAGCAGCGCCTGGCCATTGCCCGGGCGCTGTGCAACGAGCCTAAGGTGCTGCTGATGGACGAGCCGTTCGGGGCGCTCGACGCCCTGACGCGCGAGCGGATGCAGGAGGAGCTGCACGGGGTTTGGCGGCGCACCGGCATGACGGTGGTGTTCATCACCCATAGCGTGGAGGAGGCGGTATACCTCGGCACCGAGGTTGTGGTGATGTCACCGCGGCCCGGCCGGATCGTCGAGCGCATCCCGGTGCCGTTCGCCCGCGAGATGGCGGACGCCGGCATCCGGGCGGTGAAAAGCGACCCGGAGTTCGTCGCCATGCGGGAGCGCGTGCTGTCGCTGATCTGGGCGATGAGCGAGGATTGAGCCACCACTAGGAGCCGCCCTTGACCCCCAACTCGCTGCATGCCCGCGACATTGCCTCCCTGGTCCACCAGCAGACCGACCTGGACCAGCACGCCCGCGAGGGCGCCGTCATCATCACCCGCGGCGAGGGCTGCCGGGTTTGGGACAGCGAGGGCAAGCAGTATATCGAGGCGATGGCCGGGCTGTGGTGCGCCAGCCTGGGCTTCAGCGAGCGCCGCCTGGCCGACGCCGCGCATAAGCAGATGCTGGAGCTGCCGTACTACCACACGTTCTTCCAGAAGGGGCATACCCCGGCGGTCGAGCTGGCGGAGAAGCTGCTGTCGGTTGCCCCCGCGGGCATGCAGCGCGTGCTGTTCCAGTGCAGCGGGTCGGAGGCGAACGACGCCGCCATCAAGCTCGCTTGGCTGTACTGGGGCGTGCAGGGGCAGCCCGGCCGCACCAAGATGATCGGGCGCGTCCGGGGATATCACGGCAATACCGTCGCCAGCGTCAGCCTGTCGGGACAGCCGCATATGCATGCCGGGTTCAACCTGCCGCTGCCGGGCTTCCTGCATACGGACAACCCGAACTTCTACCGTTTTTCGCAGGACGGGGAGAGCGAGGAGGCGTTCAGCCAGCGCATGGCCGACAACCTGGAGGCGCTGATCGTTGCGGAGGGGCCGGACAGCATCGCCGCCTTCTTTGCCGAGCCGGTGCAGGGTGGGGGCGGCGCGATCACCCCGCCGCGCGGCTACTTCGAGCGCATCCAGGCGGTGCTGCGGAAGTATGGCATCCTGTTCATCGCCGACGAGGTGATCTGCGGCTTTGGCCGGACCGGGAATATGTGGGGCAGCGACACCTATGCCCTGCAGCCGGATATGGTGAGCTGCGCCAAGCAGCTTTCGGCCGCCTATCAGCCGATCAGCGCGCTGATGGTTGGCGCCCGGGTGCACGAGGCGATGCTGGAGGCCAGCCGGCGGCATGGCAGCTTTGGCCATGGCTATACCTATGGCGGGCATCCCGTTGCGTGCGCGGTCGCGCTGGAGACGCTGCGGATCTATGAGGAGCGCGACATCGTTGGGCATGTGCGGTCTGTCGCCCCGGCGTTCCTGGACGGCTTGGCCGGGTATGCCGGGCATCCGCTGGTGGGGGACGTGCGCGGGGTCGGGCTGATCGCGGGGGTGGAGCTGATGGCGGACAAGGCGGCGCGCACGCCGTTCCCGGCGGGCTTGAAGGTGGGACTGCGGGTGCAGACGGAGTGCGAGGCCGCCGGGCTGATCGTGCGCGCCATCGGCGACCGGATTGCCTTTACGCCGCCGCTGATCATCGATGCGGCGGAGATCGGCGAGATGTGCCGCCGGTTCGGGCAGGGCCTGGATGCTGCCTGGCGCGGGATGCAGGCGGTGCCGAGCCTGGCGGCGGAGTAGTGCAGGCTCTCCGTGGGCCAGGGCGTTAGTGCCGGTCAGGGCCATTGCGCTCGCGCTGGCTGTCGTGCTCGGCGGGTGCGGCAACGGGGATGGCCGCGTGCTGGCCGGCCTGCCCGATGACTTTGCCAGCCTGCCGCCAGCGGGTCGCTCGGTGCCGCCGGGACCGCCGGCCGTCATGGGCTTCGACGGGTATTATCGGGGTACCCTTGCCGCCACCGAGCCGGGCTGCCCCGGTGCATCCGTCACGACGCCTGTCCCCCGCGACATGCTGGTGCTGGATGGCAACGTGGCCTTTGGCGCCAACCTGCGGTTCAGCGGCGCGGTGGCGGCGGACGGTACGGTCGCGCTGCACGACGGCGAGTTCGGCGCCCTGGCGGGCCAGTTCGCCGACTCCGGCTTTTCGGGGACGCTGGAGGCCGGGCCGCGGTGCCGCTGGCTGGTGCGGCTGCGCCGGGTCGATGAGCCGTTGCCGCCCGACCCGGTGCAGCCGCAACCCGTGGACACGCAGCCCGCCACCGGTCCCGCCGCCGTGGGCGCCGCCGGGCCGCAGCCGGGTCCGCTGCCCGCCCGGCCGCCCACGCTGGAGCGTCTGCAAGGCCTCACCGGCGACCGGGGCATCCCGCCACCCTGAACGGCGCCCTGCCGAACCCGGGGGCCATGTCCGGGGCGAACGCCGCCGCCACCTGGCACGGGGTGGGCCGGCGGCGTCCGGGCCGCCCCGGCTGCCGGTTGATGTCGATCAGCAGCGTGCCGCCGCCCGCCATCGCCAACTGCACCCGGCCCTGGTGCAGCACCCGCACCCATAGCGGCTGCGGCCCGCCCACCCCGGTCAGCAGCCCGTGGCCGAGCGCAGCCACTCGGCCGCGGTAGTCCGCCGCCAGTTCTGGGGTGTGCGAGTGGTATAGGCCTACGGCGAGGTTCCAGTCCCCGGCCTCCCGATATAGCGCGCTGAGGTAGCGGGCGGCGTAGCCGGCATTGGCTGCCGGGTCGAACGCCTCGTCCAGGGAGCTGAAGGCGCCGGGGTGGATCGCCAGGTTGACCTGCATGCAGCCCACGTCGATGGAGCGCACGCCGGTGGCCTGCGCCTGCTGCACGGCGGCGACGGCGGCGGCCTTGGTGTCGAAGTATGCGCCGCGGCCGGCCACGTCGATGGTCCATGGCCAGGCGACGGCGCCGCTGGGGAGCAGGCGGCCGCTTTCGACCAGGGCTATGCGTTGCAGCAGGCCCGGCGGGGTGTTCCAGGCAAGCTCGGCCATCTGGAGGGCTGGGGTGCATTGGGCCGCTGGTTGCGCCCTTGCGGGGGCGGCTAGCAGGAGGATTAGGCTAAGGGCGGCGGTGCTGCGGGCTGCCTTCTCCCTCTCCTTTCGGGAGAAGGGCGGGGTTAGGGGGCGGATGAGCAGCCGGCTTGCCATAGTAGGGCAGGGTGACGGTGTGAATGAGGCCAGCTTGGTGCTTGCGGCTTCCCTCACCCCGGCCCTCTCCCGGAGGGAGAGGGGGCAGGGCGTTAGAGACGGACGACTTGGGCGTTCAGCGTCAGGGTGGGTTCGCATAGGTCCGCCAAGGGTCCGGCCACGTCGGCTGGCTTGGCCAGGGCGTCGGGGCGCTCGCCGGGCATGGCCTCGGTCCGCATCCGGGTGGCGACGATGCCAGGGTCGAACAGGTTGACGCGCAGCCGCGTGGTGGCGACCTCGGCGGCCCAACTCAGTATCAGGTGCTCCATGCCGGCCTTGGTCGCGCCATAGGCGCCCCAGTAGGCGTGCGGCGCGGCAACGACGCCGGTGGTGACGAACACCGCTCGCCCGGCTGGTGCTGCGTGCAGCAGCGGCGCGCAACTGCGGATCAGCCGCCAGGCGGCGGTCAGGTTGACGCCCACCACGGTCTCCCAGTCGCCCGGGGTGATGTGCGGCACGGGCGTCAGCTTGCCCAAGGCTCCTGCGTTGTGCACCAGGATGTCGAGCCGGCCGAACCGGTCGAACAGCGTGGGGCCGATCGGGTCCAGGCCGGCACCCTCCTTCAGGTCCAACGGCAGCAGCGTTGCATGGCCGCCCACGGCGCGGACGGCGTCGTCGGTTTCCTCCAAGCCGCCCTGGGTGCGGGCGATTAGCACGACGTGGGCGCCGCGCCGGGCCAACTCGACCGCCAATGCCGCGCCGATGCCGCGGCTGGCGCCGGTGACCAGCGCCACCGAGCCGGCCAGGGTGGGCATCAGTGCATCTCGGTCAGCAGGCTCAGTTGGCGGTCGGCGTTGTCCGTCATGTCCGGCAGGGGGATGGGGTACTCGCCGGTGAAGCAGGCGTCGCAGTAGTGCGGCCGGGCCACGTCGCGGTTCGGCTTGCCGAGCGCGCGATACAGGCCGTCCAGGGATACGAAGGCCAGGCTGTCGGCGCCGATCAGCCCGGCCATCTCGTCCACGCTGTGCCGGGCGGCGAGGAGCTTGCCGCGCTCGGGGGTGTCGATGCCGTAGAAGCAGGAGTGCGTCGTCGGCGGCGAGGAGATACGCATGTGGACCTCCGCCGCGCCGGCGGCGCGCACCATCTCGACGATCTTGCGGCTGGTGGTGCCGCGGACGATGCTGTCGTCCACCAGGATCACCCGCTTGCCCTTGATGACGGTGCGATTGGCCGAGTGCTTCAGCTTTACGCCGAGGTTGCGGATGCTGTCGGTCGGCTCGATGAAGGTGCGGCCGACGTAGTGGTTGCGGATGATGCCCAGCTCGAACGGGATGCGGCTTTCGGCGCTGTAGCCCATGGCGGCGGGGACGCCGCTGTCGGGAACGGGGACGATCACGTCGGCGTCGATGTGGCTTTCGCGGGCCAACTCGGCGCCGATGGCCTTGCGGGCGTCATAGACGGGGGTGCCCTCCATGACGGAGTCGGGGCGGGCGAAGTAGATGTACTCGAACACGCAGAACCGGCTTCTCCCCGCGCCGAACGGCTTGATGCTGTGGACGCCCTGGTCGTTGATGACGACGATCTCGCCGGGTTCGACGTCGCGGACGAACTGGGCGCCGACGATTTCCAGCGCGCAGGTCTCGCTGGCCAGCACCCAGCCGCCGGTGCCCTCGTTGCCGATGCGGCCCAGGATCAGCGGGCGGACGCCCATGGGGTCGCGCACGCCCATCATGGCGGCGTTGGACAGCGCCACCAGGGAGTAGGCGCCGACCACCTGCTTCAGGGCGTCGATCAGGCGGTCCACTACGGTGGAGTATAGGCTGATGGCGATGAGGTGGACGAAGACCTCGCTGTCGGTGGTGCTCTGGAACAGGCACCCGCGGCGGACCAGGGCGCGGTGCAGGGCGTTGGCGTTGGTCAGGTTGCCGTTGTGCGCCACGGCGAATCCGCCGAACTCGAAATCGGCGTAGAGCGGCTGCACATTCCGAAGAATGGTCTCGCCGGTGGTGGCGTAGCGGTTGTGGCCGATGGCGTTGGCGCCGGGCAGCGAGGCGATCACCTTGGCGCTGCTGAAGTTGTCGCCGACCAGGCCGAGGCCGCGGTGGCTGTGGAAGCGGCTGCCGTCGTAGCTGACGATGCCGGTGGCTTCCTGGCCGCGGTGCTGCAGGGCGTGCAGGCCGAGGGCGGTGACGGCGGCGGCATCGGACACGTTCCAGACGCCGAAGACGCCGCACTCCTCGTGCAGCTTGTCGTCTTGCATCTCGGCTTCGGTGAGGACCATGGCTTACTCCTAATCCCGGACCGGCGGCGGGGACAGCGCCCGGCCGGTCGGGGTGGCGCGCATCAGGGCTGCAGCCGTGGTGGTCCGGCCAATGGGGGGCTTGAGGACGGCGGGCCGGTAGGGCGGCGGCAACTGGCTGGCCAGCCAGGCGGCGCCCTCGTAGGCGGGGGTCAGGGAGCGGGCCTCCCGCACCGGGGGGGGCCAGTTGTCGGGCGGGATGACGAAGCCGGCCAGGATATAGGCGGCGCACACCAGCACCGCACCGCGGGCCAGTCCGAATACCAGGCCAAGGGTCCGGTCGAGGCTGCCGAGCGCCGAGTCGCGCACCAGGCCGCCGATGACGCCGACGACGAACCACAGGATGATGAGTGCCACCAGGAACACGCCGCCCAGGGCGAGGACGTCGCCCACGCCGGGATCGGTGACCTGCTGGCGGGTCCAGGGGGCGGCGTAGGGCATGGCCCTGTAGGCGATGAACGCGGCGGCGACCCAGGCGGCGATGCCCAGCACTTCCCGCACCAAGCCACGCGCCACGGCCACCAGGCCGGACACAAGCACAACGGCCAGGACGACGAGGTCCACCCAGTTCATCGGTTCGCCCAGGCCATGATGCCCGGGGGTATAGCCGCCCTGGAGGGATTCGGGCAAATGATGACTCATTGGTGACGGCGTGCGGGGATCAACACTGCTGCTGCGCCGGGTTTGAGTTCTCGCACTGTTGATCGCGGGGTGTCGGCGCGTCTCCCGACCCGGCGGCGGCGAAGATGCAGGCCGTCTTGAGACGTTGGGAGCGATGGGGACTGGGAGAGCGATCAGGACTGGGAGCGATGAAGGCTGGACCTGTCGCTGCTTCGTCCAAACCAGGGGGCCGAAGCCGTTCACCGGCCGCCCATCCCGCGTGCAGGCGACCAGAACCGGCCTCTTCCCATCCGCGGTTTGATCCCAAAGGTGTTCAACGCGACCGCCCAACCGTCCCGCCAGCGCGCGAGCGTAGCGCGCCATCGACGTCTCACTGGAGGCAGGCGGCCGGCAGCGATGCGCTCCGCTCCGGCGCAAGCCAACGCTGGACGGATGCCGTCGCTTTAGTTATTATGACGCAACGATTTGTATATCCAGGCATCCAGGTTGGCATCCCAGGAAGGAGAGCATCGTGGAAGGCACGACAGCTTATGCATCCCCGGTAAAGGCGAAGCGGATTGCCGATCTCATGGGACCCCGAGGATGGCCGGTGCTGGGGAACTTGCTCCAGCTCGACATCCCGCGCTTCCATGAGCAGCTCGAAGGCTGGGCTGAGGTTCATGGGCCGCTGTATCGCCTGCGGATGGGGCCACGCGACACCTTGGTGGTGGCACGGCCGGACCTGATCGCCAGTATCCTGCGCGACCGGCCCGATGGCTGGCGCCGCATCGGGACCCTGCAGGCGGTGGTGCATGAGATGGGCATCGACGGCCTGTTCACGGCCGAGGGCGACTCCTGGCGGCAGCAGCGCCGGCTGATCACCGCAGCCTTCACGCCCAGCCACCTGAAACGGTATTTTCCGCTGGTCAAGCTGATGACGGAGCGGTTGAAGGGGCGGCTGGATGCGGCGGCTGACGCGGGATCGTGGATCGACCTGCAGACCATGCTGATGCGCTACACGATCGATGTGACGACGAGCCTTGCCTTCGGGATCGACGCGAACACCCTGCAGCAGACCCACGGCAGCTTGCAGGGGGATCTGGACCAGGTGTTCCCGACGCTGATGCGCCGGTTGAACTCGCCGTTCCCGCTGTGGCGGTATGTCAAGTTGCCGGCGGACCGTGCTTTCGACCGGCACCTCGCAGCCGTGCATGCGGCGGTGGACAGCTTCATCCAGGCCGCCCGCGAACGCATCGCGCGGAATCCTGCACTGGCCGGGCAGCCGACCAACCTGCTGGAGGCGATGCTGACGGTGCGGGACGCCGACGGGGGGATGCTCAGCGAAGCGGAAGTGGCGGGCAACGTGTTCACGATCCTGCTGGCGGGGGAGGACACGACGGCGAATACCCTGGCCTGGAGCTTGTATCTTCTGCACACGCATCCCGAGGCTTGGCGGGCGGTGGTGGGTGAGGTGGATGCGTTGCTCGGGGACGACCGCGTTCCGCAGAGCATTCAAGCGGCGGGCGAACTCACGGCGATCGATGACTGTTCGAGCGAGTCGATGCGGCTACGGCCGGTGGGGCCGATCCTCTATGTGCAGAACAATAGGCCGGCCGAGGTTGACGGCATCGCGTTGCCGGCTGGAACCATCGTGATCTGCCTGCTGCGCAGCGGGGCAGTGGACACGAGCGTCGTGGCGGACGCCGACAGGTTCCGGCCGTCACGCTGGCGGGCCGCGGCGGCTGCTGGTGATCCAGGTGCGGATGCCGGCAATCGCCGGTTGACGATGGCCTCGACGCCGTTCGGTGCGGGTCCGCGGATCTGTCCTGGCCGGTATCTGGCCGGGCTTGAGATGAGGATGGTGCTGGCGACCATCGCCCGGAATTATGAACTGGTCGAGGTCGGGACCCGAAGCGGCGCCGTGCCGCACGAGCGGCTGGATTTCACGATGGTGCCGGTCGGACTTCGCATGCAGCTCAGGGCGCGGGCGAGGTGAGGCCGGCTGCCTTGCGGTGCGACCGCCCACTTGATCAGCCGCGGTCGTTGCGAGCCGGCTCCGGCGTGGCGATCCGGGGTGCAAGGACTGCGATCCCGGTCTTGCACCCCCTGGATCGCCGCGTCGCAAGTGTTCCTCGCAATGACGAACGGGGGAGGGATGGGCAGACCGGTCGAGGCCAGGGGTGGTTGGCACGCCTGCCGCGGCATTACCGCCTTACGGACCTGAAGGGCTAGCGAACCTCGATGGAGGCCAAATCCCGCACGCTGCGCGCCGCATGGACGTCGCCGGGCACCACCAGCCGCAAGTAGTTCACCGGTTCGCCGTCCCGCGTGACGGCGACCAGTACCGGCTTGCCCTCCATGCGCGGGTCGATCTCGCCGATGGACAGCGCGACGGCGTAACCGTCCTTGCCTCGCGCCAGCATGGTGTGCTGCAAGGCCGTGTTGCCGCCCGTGGGGTCGTCCACCGGCTGCGCCGCCTGCATCAGGGTCCATAGCAGCGGACCCGTGTACTTCACGTGCTCCACGCCCTTGCTGGTGGCGCTGTCCAGCTCCGCCGTCGCGGCTGGCATGGCCTGCAGCTCTGCCAGCGTCATCGTGCGGGGATGCTCGACCCGGCCGGCGATGGTGAAGGTGGGGGCGGGCTTGGCGTCCGGCACCTGGGCCAGGACCGGCCATGCCGTCAGCGACGCCAGCAACAGCGCGGCCAGGCAGACCGCGCGCCGCATGGATTACTTGCCCACCATGACGTCGGAGGACTTGATCACGGCATAGGCCTCGTCCCCGACCTTGAGCTGCAGGTCGTCGATGGCCTCGTTGGTGATCGAGGAGTGGATGGTGACGCCGCCGCCGATGTCGATGTGGACGTGGCCGGTGGTCTGGCCCTTCTCGACCGTGGTGATGCGGCCCTTGATCTGGTTGCGTGCGCTTAGTTTGTTCATGGTGTGCATTCCCTTGTGCCAGCGTCGAGCGTCCTGTCGTCCGCTGTATCCGCGTAAGACGTGCGGAAGCCGCCGATGGTTGCTTGCGCTACCCTGCGTCGGGCTGCGCCGCAATGGGCATTGCCACGGTGATGCGCCCGGAGGTGTCCGGTACCAGGTTCTGCCCGAACAGCGCCCGGCCGCGCGCGTCTGGCCGGAAGCCCGCCAGGGTACGCAGCGGCTCGCGGTCCGGGGCGCGTGCGCCGGTGTCCTGGTCGGTGGTGATGACGATGCAGCGGGTGCTGGGCTTCACGGCGCGGAAGGCGACGGGGCCGACCTGCAGATGACGCCAGGCGTGCTCGGCCCAGGGTGGAGCGCCGGACAGCACCAGGTTGGAGCGGAAGCGCGCGATGGGCACCGGCTGCGCCAGGTGGGCGTTCAGGTCGTCCAGCGAGGCCGTGTTCACCGCGAGCAGGGGGAAGCCGTCGGCGAAGCTCACGCGGTCGCCGGGGTGGCCGTAGGCAGGGTCCACTGGCCGGGCTGCCGGGTCGGACAGGTGGACCAGGCGGCAGGGGCGGCCCAGGGCGGCGGTCAGCCAGGCGGCGGCGTCCCCGCCGGCACCGCGGGCGGGGACGCGGTCGCGCCAGACCACGACAGGGGCCGGGAGGGTGGCGGTGGGGACCGGGACGTGCAGCGGGTCCATGCCGTCCGTTGCCAGCACGATGGCGCCGTCCATGGTGTCTGCCGCAGGGATGGCTTGGATGCGGGCCATGCCGGGCAGGTCGCGTTGCGTCAGGTAGCGGCCGGCGAGGGTCACCACCATCCAGCGGCGGTCGCCCTGCAGCCCGCAGGGTTCCACGATGGCCGCAGGGACGGATACGCCGCGCAGGCCCTTCACGGGGTAGATGTGGATGGAGTCGAGGATCATGCGCGGGGACCGTGTGCTATTCCGGGGTGGCCTTCTTGCCGGTGAACACGGCGACGAGGTCGGTCAGGTGGCCGATCTCGTCCAGCTTCAGGCCGTCCGGCACTGCCATCTTGCGCGTCCCGCGGTTGCCGCGGCGCGGCAGGCAGGCGCATTCGAAGCCTAGCTTGTGCGCCTCCTTCAGCCGTGCCTCGGCTTGGGCGACTTGGCGGACCTCGCCGGAGAGGCCGACCTCGCCGAAGTACACCATGCCGGGGTTGGTCGGCGTATCCGTCGCGGCGGAGGCCAGGGCGGCGGCCACGGCCAGGTCCGCCGCCGGCTCCTGCACGCGCAGGCCGCCGGCGATGTTGAGGTAAACGTCGGTGTTGCCCATGCGCAGCCCGGCCCGGGTCTCCAGCACCGCGAGCAGCATCGACAGCCGGTTGCTGTCCCAGCCCACCACGGCGCGGCGCGGCGAGCCGCCCCCCGTGGGGGCCAGCAGGGCCTGCACCTCGACCAGCACCGGGCGGGTGCCCTCCAGGCCGGCGAATACCGCCGAGCCCGCGATGTTGCCGCGGCGCTCGGCCAGGAACAGCGCGCTGGGGTTGGGGACCTCGGCCAGGCCGCGGTCGGTCATCTCGAAGACGCCGATCTCGTCGGTGGCGCCGAAGCGGTTTTTTACCCCGCGTAGGATGCGGAACTGGTGGCCGCGGTCGCCTTCGAAGTACAGCACGGCGTCCACCATGTGTTCGAGCACGCGGGGGCCGGCCAGGGCGCCCTCCTTGGTGACGTGGCCGACCAGGACCAGGGAGAAGCCGCGCGACTTGGCCAGGCGGATCAGCTCGAAGCTGGTGGCGCGGACCTGGGCGACGGTGCCGGGGGCGCTCTCGATGGTGTCCAGCCACATGGTTTGGATGGAGTCGATCACCACGAGGGTCAGGTCGCGCTCGGCCTCCAGGGTGGCGGCGATGTCGCGGACGTTGATGGCGGCGGCCAGCTCCATCGGGGCGTCGGCCAGGTTGAGGCGGCGGGCGCGCAGGCGGACCTGGTCGATGCTCTCCTCGCCGGAGATGTAGATGACGCGCTTGCCGGCGCGGGACAGGATGGCGGCGGCCTGCAGCATCAGGGTGGATTTGCCGATGCCGGGGTCGCCGCCGACCAGGACGACGCTGGCGGGCACCAGGCCGCCGCCGAGCACGCGGTCCAACTCGGCGATGCCGGTCTCGGCGCGGGGGGGCGGGGAGGTGGTGCCCTCCAGGCCGACGAAGGTGACGCGCCGGTTGGTGCCGTTATGTGAAGTGCTGGCGCGGGCGGCGGGGCCGGGGCGGGCCTCGATGGTTTCCTCGACAAGGGTGTTCCACTCGCCGCAGGCGTCGCAGCGGCCGGCCCACTTGGAGTACACGGCACCGCAGTTCTGGCAGACGTAGCGGGCGGTGGGCTTAGCCACGGCGGGTCCAGCGGTCGGCGAGCGGGAGGGCGGTGAGGAAGACGGCGGCTTTTGGCTGGGCTTCGATGGCTTGGAGGTCGGTCAGGGCGGAGTTGACGGCTGCGACCAGCACAACAACCGTGGAGTAGGTGATTGGGGACGCTAGATCATAATCGGCAAGGTGGCGAGCTTCCTGCAGTTGAGCGAACGTGCGCGCGACATTGGTGAGCCGGATGCCTGGCGCCGCAGGGTTGAGTTGGGCCGACGACGGTGGAAAAGGGGCGTTGGGAGATCGCACATAGGCGTCGCATATCTTCCGCATGGCGGTGTGGTTATAGGCGCGCGTGACCTGGTTCCGGAGAGCGTCCCCGCCGCGGGCAAACAGGCGGGACCCGGCCGTAATCAAGGCGTGGAACAAGGCATAGTACGAGGCCGAGAGTGCGCGCCGCAGTTCAGCTTCTACCGGGTTGGTAGTTGGGTTGCTGGTTGGGTAGGCGATCAGACCACGGGCATGGGCTTGGAGGTCAGATGCATCCACTAGCCTGGAACCGCATTCAGGCCGCGTGCTGTTTCGTATCTGAAATAGGGAAACCTGTCTTCGAACGCGGCAAGCAGCTCGGGCATCAACGCATTCTGCAGCGCATTGATCGCTGCGACGCGCCGTTCGACTTCGGCGCTCCAGTGCCCGCCATCCGGCGTCGTCTGGAAGGCGAGCCACATTGCCGGGTCCCCATCCGTGTCGCCTAGGCGCACGTCCAGGCCGAGGATGAAGTCCGGCAGCGGATGGCGTGCGACGATCTCGCGCACCTTGGCGATCGTGTCCTTGTCGTTCATGGGCGCAGCATAGCCCGACCTAGCGCCGCAACTCCATCTGGATCGGCCCCTCGCGCCGGCCGTGGGTGAACTGGTCCACCATCGCGTTGCCGCTGTGCAGCAGATCCGCCGCGGTGCCTTGCCAGACCAGCTTGCCGTGGAACAGCATTGCCGCCTGGTCGCCGATGCGGGCGGCGCTGGCCATGTCGTGGGTGATGGCGATGGCGGTGCTGCCCATGCGCTTCACGCAGTCCACGATCAGGCCGTCGATCACGGCGCCCATGATGGGGTCCAGGCCCGTCGTCGGCTCGTCGAAGAACATGATGCCGGGCTGGGCGGCGATGGCGCGGGCCAGGCCGACGCGCTTTTGCATGCCGCCGGATAGCTCGGCCGGGGAGAGGTCGCCGACGCTGGCGGCCAGGCCGACCTGCGCCAGGACTTGCCCGGCGCGGGCGCGGGCGTCGGCGCGGGTGGCCTTGTGCTGCGCCAGCAGGCCGAAGGCGACGTTCTCCCATACCGTCAGGCTGTCGAACAGGGCGCCGCCCTGGAACAGCATGCCGATGCCGGCGTTGACCTGCTCGCGGGCTTGGCGGGACAGGCCCAGCACCTCCTGGCCGTCGATGGCGATGCTGCCGCTGTCGGGGTCGATCAGGCCCAGGATGCACTTCAGCAGCACCGACTTGCCGGAGCCGGAGCCGCCGATGACGACCATGCTGGTGCCGGGCATGACGTCGAGGTCGATGCCGTCCAGCACCAGCTTGTCGCCGAACGCCTTTTTCAGACCGCGGATGCGGATGGCGGGCTGGGTCCCCGGCTGCATCGCTGCCTGCGTCCCTGGCTGCATCATCGGGCGAAGAACAGTTCGGTCAGCACGTAGTCGAAGGCGAGGATCAGGATGCTTGCCGCCACCACGGCGCCGGTGGTGGCGGAGCCCACGCCCTGCGCGCCGCCGCGGCTGTTGTAGCCGTGGTAGCAGCCCATCAGCGCCACCAGGAAGCCGAACACCGCCGCCTTGGTCAGCCCGGCGGTTACGTCGTTGGTGGTGAGGGTCTGCAGGGTGCTGGCGAGGTAGCCGGCCGGGCTGAACCCGAGCTTGGCGGTGCTGACCAGGAAGCCGCCGAACACGCCGAGGATGTCGGCCACCAAGACCAGCAGCGGCAGCGCCAGCACGCCGGCCAGCAGCCGGGGCGCCACGAGGTACTTCATCGGGTTGGTGGACAGGGTGCCCAGCGCGTCGATCTGGTCGGTGACGCGCATGGTGCCGATCTCGGCCGCCATCGCGGCGCCCATGCGGCCGGCTACCATCAGGCCGGCCAGCACCGGGCCTAGCTCCCGCACGACGGAGAGCACGACGACGCCGGCGATGGCGCTCTCGGCGTTGAAGCGGGAGAAGCCGGTGTAGCTTTGCAGGGCGATGACGGCGCCGGAGAAGACCGCCGTCAGGGCTACGACGGGTAGGCTGAAGAAGGCGAATTCCAGGAACACGTCGAGGAAGATGCGGCCGTAGAAGGGAGGGCGGAGCAGGTGGGACAGGCCGTTGGCGCCGAACAAGGCCACCGCACCGGTCCGGCGCACGGCGCCGAGCGTGCCGCGCCCGACTGCCGCTACGGCATCGAGGGGGTCGATCATGCCGGCAGGTAGGTGCGGCGGTAGCGGCGGCCGAGCTGCGTCAGGATTTCGTAGGCGTTGGTGCCGGCGCGGCGGGCAACCTCATCGACCGGCATGTTGGGGCCGATCAGGTCCAGCCAGGCGCCGGGCACGGCGGCGGGCACGTCGGTCACGTCGAAGGTGGCTAGGTCCATGGAAACACGCCCTACCAGCGGGACGGGGTGGCCGTCAAAGCACGCCTCTGCGCGGTTGGTCAGGCTGCGCGGGTAGCCGTCGGCGTAACCGACCGGGACGGTGGCGATCCGGCTGGGGCGGGCGGCGGTCCAGGTGCCGTTGTAGCCGACGCCCTCGCCGGGGGGTAGGTCGCGGACCTGCAGGATCATGGCGCGCAGGCGCACGACGCCGCGCATCGGGTTGGGCTGGCCTGGCGTGGGGTTGACGCCATACAGGGCGGCGCCGGGCCTGGCCAGGTCGGAGCCGAAGCCCGGCAGGAAAATGCCGGAGGAGTTGGCCAGGCTGCGTGGGGCCGGGGGCAGGCGAGCGCAGGCGGCCTCGAAGCGGTCGCGTTGGCGCGGGTTGGTGGGGTCGCCGGGGTGCTCGGCGGCGGCGAGGTGGGTCATGATGTACAGCAGGCGGATGCCGTCCAGGCGCGTGGGGTCTGCTGCTAGTACGTCTACTTCGTCTGGCGGCAGGCCGAGGCGGTTCATGCCGGTGTCGATGTGCAGCAATGCGGGCAGGGGGCGGCCGGCGGCGCGGGCCTGGGCGGCGAAGGCGTCGATCTCGGCCAGCGATCCCAGGACGGGGGCGATGCCGGAGGCGGCGTAGGCGGGGGCGTCGCCGGGCCATAGGCCGTTCAGGACGGCGAGCATGGCGTTGGGCAGCAGGTCCTGGATGGCTTGGGCTTCTGCCAGGTGCGCGACGAAGACGTGCCGGCAGCCGGCGGCGTGCAGGGCCGCTGCAACGGGGCGGGCGCCCAAGCCGTAGGCGTCGGCTTTGAGGGCTGCTGCTGCTGGCCCGCCGGGATGGCGGGCGCAGAGGTGCCGCCAGTTGGCGACCAACGCGCCGAGATCGACGGCAAGGACGGCGGCGGGGAAGTTCGGGCCGTTGCTGTCCAGCGTCGTCATCGGGGGGGAGCTTAGCAGAGCCGCGATGCGGCGGAACCATCGGGTTTGCAGCCGTGAACTCCGGCATCATCAGGCTGAAGATGCGGCTCGCGACGAGGGCTGGAGCACGGCATTGGGGGAAGCGGAGCGACAAGACGGTTCCAGACGGTGAGACGACGCTGCCTGCCTGCTCCCTTTCCCTCTGGAAGGGGGTTGGGGTTGAAGGGGGCTTGCCTCGCGCTGCCCGGCGATGCCCCCAGTAGCCAGGCGGGCCGGGCGGAAAAGTCTGTGCCGCAAGACCTCCTCACCCCGGCCCTCTCCCGGAGGGAGAGGGAGAAGGCAGCGTTCTTGTGCCGTATGCGATCGCCTTACCCGAAAGGAGGGGAGCCGCCGCCGGCGCAGTTGTCACGCGATGGCTGTGCCCCGGAGCGGCAGGCCGCCGTGTCAGCCATCGGCAGCGTGGATCACGTCCAGGTCGGCGAATCGGGTGAACTCGCCCTCGAACAGCACGTCGATCTTGCCGGTGGGGCCGTGGCGCTGCTTCTCGATCAGGATCTCGGCCTTGTTGTGCACCAGCTCCATGTCGCGCTGCCACTTGTCCAGGGCGGACTGGAACTTGTCCTCGCTGTCGAATGCCATCTGCTTCGGGGCGCGCTGCTGCAGGTAGTACTCGTCGCGGTAGACGAACAGCACCATGTCGGCGTCCTGCTCGATGGTGCCGCTCTCGCGCAGGTCCGAGAGTTGGGGGCGCTTGTCCTCGCGGCTTTCCACCGCGCGGGAAAGCTGCGACAGGGCGAGGACCGGGACCGCAAGCTCCTTGGCGATGGCCTTCAGGCCCTGGGTGATCTGGCTGATCTCCAGCACGCGGCTTTCCGGCTTGGTGCCGACGCTGGGGCGCATCAGTTGCAGGTAATCGATCACGACCAGGCTCAGGCCCTTGGTGCGCTTCAGGCGCCGGCACCGGGTGCGCAGCGCCGACAGGGTGATGGCCGGGGTGTCGTCGATGTGCAGCGGCAGGCCGGCGATCTCGCGGCTGACCTGCACGAAGCGGTCGAAGTCGCGCTGGCCGATCTCGCCGCGGCGGATGCGGTCGCCGGAGACCCGCGCCTCCTCGGCGAGGAGACGGGTTGCCAACTGCTCGGCGCTCATTTCCAGGGAGAATACTGCGACGGAGCCTTTTGGCAGCGCGTTGGGGTCGGCGGACTTCGCCTCGCGCACCAGGGCGTGGGCGGCGCCGAAGGCGATCTTGGTGGCCAGCGCGGTCTTGCCCATGCCGGGGCGGCCGGCGAGGATCATCAGGTCGGAGGGGTGCAGGCCGCCGGTCTTCTTGTCCAGGTCGCGCAGGCCGGTGCTGAGCCCGCTGACGTGGCCGGCGCGGCGGAACGCGCGCTCGGCGCCCAGGATGGCGTCGGTCAGCGCGCGTTCGAAGGTGACGAAGCCGCCGTCGTTGCCGCCTTGGGTGGCCAGGCGGAACAGCTCGCTCTCGGCCAGCTCGATCTGCTGGCGGCCGTCCAGCTCGGCCTCCAGGCCGAAGGCGTTGTTGACGACGACCTCGCCGATGTCGATCAACTGGCGGCGCAGCCAGGCGTCGTGCACGGCGCGGCCATACTCCCCCGCGTTGATGATGCCGACCATCGACATCAGCAGGGTCGCGAAGTACGAGGTGCCGCCGACCTCGTCGAGCAGGCCCGAGTGCTCGAACTCCGCCCGCAGGGTTACGGCGTCGGCGAGCTGCCCGGCCTCCACACGGCGCACGATGGCCTGGTAGATGCGGCCGTGCACAGGATCGACGAAGTGCTCGGGGGACAGGAACTCGCTGACCCGCTCGTAGGCCTTGTTGTTGGCCAGCAGCGCGCCCAGCAGGGCCTGTTCGGCCTGTTGGTTCGACGGCGGCTGGCGCTGCGACAGGCCGAGCAGGGGGGAGTTGATCTCATTCATAGGACCGGAAGCATAGACCATCCGGCCGGGGAGGGGCAGGGCGGCGATGCCTCGCAGGCCTGTGGATAGCTGTGGATCAGGGGGACAAGGCGAGCTGCGGCTGCTGCTGTGTCGCCAGGGCCACTGTTGGGGAGGCGGCCAGGTAGTCGCGGGTCAGCGGCACGGCGTCTGCGCGCTGGGTGAGCTGCATCTGCCAGACCATGTGCCCGGCGCGGCGGAATGCCAGCTCCGCGCCGACCAGGTAGAACTCGAACATGCGGCAGAACCGTTCGTCATACAGGGTGGCGATGGCGTCGTGCCGGGCGGCGAGGTTGCCCCGCCAGCGGCGCAAGGTTTCGGCGTAGTGCAGGCGTAGGATCTCGATGTCGGTGGCGATCAGGCCGGAGCGCTCGACGGACGGCAGCACCTCGCTCAATGCCGGGGAGTAGCCGCCGGGGAAGATGTACTTGCGCAGCCAGGGGTTGGTGGTGGCCGGGCCGTGGCTGCGGCCGATGCTGTGCACCAGGGCGACGCCATCGGGAGCCAGCACGCGTTGCAGCACCTGGAAGAAGGTGCGGTAGTGGCTGATGCCGACGTGCTCGAACATGCCGACGGACACGATGCGGTCCCAGGTGCCGGTGAGGGCGCGGTAGTCCAGCAGCTCGAAGCGCACGCGGTCGGAGAGGCCGGCCTCGGCGGCACGGGCGCGGGCGGTTGCTAGCTGCTCCTGTGAGAGGGTGATGCCGGTGACGTCGGCGCCGTGGTCGCGCGCCAGGGTGAGCGCCATGCCGCCCCAGCCGCAGCCGATGTCCAACACCCGGAGGCCGGGGCGAAGCAGCAGCTTTTTGGCGATCAGGCGCTTCTTGGCGGCTTGCGCCTCGTCCAGGGTTTCGGCGCCGGTCGGGAAGTAGGCGCAGGAGTACTGGCGGTCGGCGTCCAGCAGCAGGTCGTAGAGCTGGCCGTTGAGGTCGTAGTGGTGCGCGACGTTGCGCTGCGCCCGCCGGGCCGGGTTGAACTGCGCCCAGCGCTTCAGCACGACGGAGACCGCGTCGTGCAGGGCCATGACCGGCTGCTGCCCGGTGCCCATGTTGGTCATCAACAGGTCGAGGGCGTCGTAGATGGTGCAGCCGACCGGGATGATGGTGCCGTCCATGTAGCCCTCGCCGAAGGCTAGGCTGGGATTGGTCACCATGCGGCGCACTGTGGCCCAGGTGGTTACGGCGAAGCCGACCTCGGGTCCGGGGCGGCCTGCGAAGACTGAGACTTGGCCATTTGGATATCGGATCGAGAGGCGGCCCACAGCGATGAAGCGCCGGATCAGGCCGTCCAGAATTTGTTGCATAACGCCTCGTATGGTTATGCTGCTGTGCTAAACATGGAACAGCGACGCCGGCCACTCTCGTTTCGGAGAGGACCGGCGCTGGTGTTGCTCCCTCCACATTCGGGAAGCTGGGGCGAGGGAGACGCTACTGCGGCCGAGCCTGCCGACGGGGCGGTGGATCGCGCTGTCATGGACCTGGTTTGGCCCTTGCGGCTTCCCTCACCCCAACCCTCTCCCGTAGGGAGAGGGAGCAGGCACAAGACTATTGACGGTCGCGGTCGCGGTCGCCGCCGGCTTCGGCCAGGGCGGCGCCGAACTCCAGCTCGTCGTCGGGTTCCACGTCCTCCTCGCCGGCCAGGCCGACCTGCTCGCCGCGGGCCTGCTTCTCGGCTTCCTCGACGCTGCGGGCGACGTTGACGGTGATCGGCAGCGTCACCTCGGGGTGCAACACCAGCCTGACGCCCACCAGGCCCAGCGACTTGATGGGTTCGCTCAATATTACCTGCGCGCGGTTCACCGTCAGCCCGGCGGCACCGCAGGCGTCGGCGATGTCGCGGCTGCTGACCGAGCCATACAGGCTGCCGCTCTCGCCGGCCTGGCGCAGGACCACCACCGTCAGCCCGGCCATGCGCTCGGACAGCCGCTCGGCCTCCTCGCGGCGCTTGATGTTCTGCGCCTCCAACTGGGCGCGCTGGCCCTCGAACTGCGCCAGGCTGGCCTTGTTGGCGCGCAACGCCTTTTTTTGCGGGAGCAGGAAGTTGCGGGCGTAACCCGGCTTCACCTTCACCACATCGCCCATCTGGCCCAGCTTATCGACCCGCTGCAGCAGGATCAGCTCAACGACTGCCATGGTCCCGGCCCCTTATGCGACGACGTAGGGCAGCAGCGCCAGGAAACGGGCGCGCTTGATGGCGTTGGCCAGCTCGCGCTGCTTCTTGGCGGATACTGCGGTGATGCGGCTGGGCACGATCTTGCCACGCTCGCTGAGGAAGCGGGACAGCAGGCGGACGTCCTTATAGTCGATCTTCGGCGCGTTGGGGCCGCTGAACGGGCAGCTCTTGCGGCGGCGGTAGAAGGGGCGGCGGGCGCCGGCGGCGGCGCCACCGCGGCTGTCGCCATCGCCGCCGCGGTCGCCGCCACGGTCTGATCCACGGTCGTTACGGTCGGACATGGTAGTTACTCCTCACCCAGTTCGGGGGCACGGAAGCCGTTGTCGCCCTCGGGACGGGCACGGTATTCCTCGCGGTCGTCGAAGCCGCGCTTGCGCCCGCTCTCGAAGCGGCCGGCGGGCTTCGGGCCGCGGAAGCCGCGCTCGCGGTCGTCGGACTTGCGGGACAGGATGGCGCTGGGCTCCTCGGTGATCTCCTCCACGCGGAGGGTCATGAAGCGCAGCACGTCCTCGTTCAGGCGCAGCAGGCGCTCCATCTCGGTGATGAAGGCGGGCTTGGCGTCCATGCCAAGCAGCATGTAGTGACCCTTGCGGTTCTTCTTCACGCGGTAGGCCAGGCTGCGCAGGCCCCAGTACTCGCGCTTCTTCACTTCGCCGCCGTCGGTTGCGAGCTGCTCGGCGATGGTGTCGGCGACGGTTTCGACCTGCGCCTGGGTGACTTCATTGCGCGCGATCAGCACGCATTCATATAGTGGCATGGATGGCCCCTTCGGATGTTGACGCCCAATGCGGGCACAGCCGGGGCGGATGCCGCCACCCCAGCAGGGAAGCGGCGGGGTATAACGGGGTTGGCAGGATTTGCAAGGAAGCTGTCGGCGGGCAGGGCTGACATGCAGCGAAGGGGAGGGGATGATGAGCACGACGATTGGGACGGGGGTTGGCGGGACGCGGGTCGGGGTGGGCGCCGGGGTGAATGCGGGGCGGCTGGCGCTGGTGGGTGCGGCCGGGGTGGCGGGGGTGCTGGGGTTCATGGGCGGTGGCGACAGCGGGGCCGGGTCGGACCTGGTGCTGCTGATGCGATTCATGGCCGGGTTGAAGGCGGCGATGGCGCTGGGGGCGGTGGCGCTGGTGGCCTGGCGGATGGGGGCGCCGATGGGCCGGGGGACCGCGGTGGCCTATGTCTTGGCGGCGGCGGTGATGGCGGCCGGGCCGGGGCTGATCTGGAACATGCAGGATGTCGCTTATGGCGCGATGGCGGTGCATGGCGGGATGTCGGCGATCATGCTGGTTGCCTGGCGGGACCGGCAGGGGTGGAGCGGGGTGCTGGGCGCTGCCGTGGCGCGGCGGCGGGTGCGGTTGGCGCGGTGACCTCATAACCGGATAGTGACGGTGCAGGTCGGCCGTTTGGCGCACGACGCGGGTGTCTTGCCGGTTTCATGCGGTCCGTGATGCTTCGTGCGTCGTCCTTATGTTGGACGCCGGCCCTGCTTGCCTTTGACCCCTGCATAGCCGTGGTTGGCCTCGAACACGCTCCTTTCCGCGTTACGCTCCCGCACCTGAAGCCCCTCTCGCCGGTAGAAAGCCTGGGCCGGGTTGGTGGTCAGAACGCTCAGCCTGAGGGGAACACCGAAGTGCTTGGCCTCTGCGACGACCTGCCGGAGGACGACCGCGCCCACCCCACGCCGCTGGAAGCTTGGAAGCAAGTAAAGCTTATCGAGGAAAAGATGGTCCACATGAAGCGTGGTCTCGATGCATCCAGCATCGAGACCATTGCAAACGACGATGCCATGCCGGCCCGCGACGGAGGCTTCTGGCGGCTCCGGGCGCCATTCGCCCCAGAGGGCAACGGCGTAGGCTCGCATGCAGACTTCCTCAAGGTGTCCATCGAACGGTTGGTCGGCGTCCTTGGCCTGGCGCAGACTTATGCTGGCTGCGGTCATTGCGTCTCCGAATGCCATCGGCACTCCTAACGTCCCTCAAGGCGGGTGCCATGGGGTTTGGATTGAAAGGTTTGGGAGGCTCATCCAGCGCTGCTTGGCAAAAGCCGATCGGGTGACCCGATGCCTGCGTTTGGTTGAGGCTGGCCAGCACATGCCAGCGAGATCAGGTCGCTCGCGCCATCTCCCCGCCTGCCATCACAACCCGCACCGGCTGACCCGGCGCTGGTGCCAGCGTGCCGCCGCGTGGGACCTCCTGCCAGCATGTCCGGTCCTTATTGATGGGTTCGGACACGAGAAGCAGGCTGTCGGGCTGGTTCCGGTGGTGCAGCGTCGGCGCGCGCGTCGCAGGCTCAGTGGAACGCCCGCACTGTATGCCCGTCCGTCAGCGTTGCCGTGAAGCGCAGGGTCTCCGCACCCTCGGCGGCGGGCCGCACCTTGCGGTGTGTAGCCCGGGGCCGGGTGTGGCATCGCAGACGCTTGCGCCGGACGGCAGGGCCGGGCTATAGCCCGCGGCGTCGCTGTTGTAGCTCAGTGGTAGAGCACTCCCTTGGTAAGGGAGAGGTCGAGAGTTCAATCCCCTCCAACAGCACCAGTCTTTGCCGGGCTGCTCGACTTGCGGCGCAATGACAATAGCATGAGGGCTGGACCTGCTGCTTGCTCCTTTCGGGGAGCGAGCGGACGGCATTTGCCTGTCTTGTGCGGCGGTCCTTCTTGCAAAACCTGTGGGCGCCGATGGGCCTTATGCTCTGGGCGGCTGCAGTGGAGAGGGGCATGACCTGGTTCCGGCCCCGGATGCGGCCGGTCCCGGAGGGCGGGGAGCGAGGCTTGACGCTTCGGAAGCTGGCTGCCCTGCCGTAAGGCGGGCGTGCCGGGCCATTGGTGTTGCCAAACCGGCAGTTCTTTCTGCTCACCAAGGCCATCAGGCACGATGGCCCGGCACATGTTCGGCCAAGCAAACCTTTGGAGGTTTGCGCAGGGATGGAAACCTAAGCAGGCTTGCGCGGCCTGGCACGGCCGCAGGCCATCTGTGTGACAGGCCACGCAAGCCTGCTTAGGTCAAGCGCCAGCCCGACATGGCCGAGCAGGGCGCCACTTGATGGTGCAGCCGCATGAGCCGGATTTGCATTTGGGAACGCTGGCCCGCGTGCAAGGCGACTACCCTACCGCCGCCGGCGCATTCGGCATGGACGGGGGACGTGAGCGGATGCGGAGCGCACGGTGGACCCCGTGGCGGCTGTGATGGGTATTGGCCTGTTCGGCGCCATTTGCGCGTTCGATTACAAGCGTCTTCAAGACCTGCTTTCGCGCGGCTGGAAATCCTCACGCCTGGGCTGCCTCGAGGAACGCGAAGCAGTGTTCGCCCTGGCCATGCTGTTCGAGTTGATGGGGCGGGACGCCGATGCGGTGCGCGTCTACTTGAAGGTGTTCCTGTTCTTGAAGGCGGCCCTGTTCTTGAAGGCGGCCCTGTTCCGCAGTCTTCGTGCGGCGGGAAAATCATTGCTACGCCGTCCGGCGCCGCTGGCTGGCATTGAGGGTGGCATCGGCTGAACGGCGCGACAAAGGTTTGCCCTCCTTCAAAAGGACTCTTGCAATCCCGTGGCGAAACCCCCAATGGTTTCGCAACACACAGCAGGGAGCATCGAAATGGTCGATTCGGCAAGCGACAAGCTTCGCAAGATGGTATCAGGACTGAACTACACGGAATTGGAGGAACTCATCAAGCTGGCCGAGCATGAGCGCACCGGCAAGCTGGAGGAGGCCCGGCAAAGCCTGATGGCCGAGTTCCAGGAGAAAGCTGCCTCCATCGGCCTGACCACCGCCCAGCTTTTCGGCCACGAGCGGGATGCGCCGGAGAAAGGCAAGCGCGGCAAGAAGGTGGAGCACCAGGTTGCGGCGGTGAAGTTCCGTTCGCCTAGCGGTCAGACTTGGTCCGGCCGGGGCCGCAAGCCGACTTGGCTGACCCAGGCCGAAGCGGGTGGCAAGTCGGTGGAAGAGTTCCGGGTTTAACTGCCGGGGCTGTTGCTTTCCGCGCCGTGGCTTTGGCAGCCGCGGTTCCGGAAGGCACGGAAAGCATGGCAGCGGCATCCGGAGCATGCTTGCACGCTTACGTGCGTGTGCAAGCCAGGCTGTGCAAGGCAGCTTAGCTTTTGTTGGTATGCAGACCTTAAATATCGGTGGCTCTGCGTTCTGACCAGTTCGCCCGTCCCTTGGTTGGTCATTGGCCCCGTCCGGTATTGCAAGCCGCACTTACGACATGGCAATCCAGGGGCTGGACAATCGGGTGCGCAGCCTCGTGCCCTCCTGGATTGCCACGTCGCAAGTGCGGCTTGCAATGACGGCGGCAGAATTGATGCGCAGGCATAAGAGTCATCGCGGCGGACTGTTAGTATCGGGTTTGCCCGGAGGTTGCGGCAGCCTCTCCAGGGGCTGGCCTTTGAGGGCATGCTGCCATTGCGAGCCGGGCTTGTGGCGTGGCAGTTCAGCGGCTTTAGCGCCGCTGGTCGCTTGGATTGGCGCGCCGAAGCTGGCCCGCAACGGCACGGCGGCTTGGGACGGTAGCGGCTAGAACCAAAAACTCCGTTGCAGAGACGCAATCAGCGCAGGGGTTTTTAATGCCGAACCTTGCTGCGGTCGCCCAGCATCGCGGCCAATGCCGGCTCAATGGCCTCGGCCATACGCGTCTGCGCCGCCACCGAGGGGTGCAGCGGCGGGTCCGGCGGGTCCAGCAGGTCGTCGAAGAAGTCGGTGCGGTCTACCTGGCCGTCACGCACGAACAGCGCACCCAGGTCCATGTAGGTCACATCCGCAACCGCACCGCCGCCATAACGGGCGGCCAGGCCGCGATTGACCTCCTCTGTCGTCCGCGTCACCCATTTCGACCGTATGCTGGGCAGCACCCCCAGCAACAGGACCTGCGTCGTGGGCAGCCGACGCCGCAGGTCGTCCACCACCGCCTCGATGCCGGCAATCGTCTGCGGCGCCGACCAGTGCACCCGGCCCATGTTGTTGGCGCCGATCAGCACCACCGCCGCCTTGGGCTGGATGCCGTCGATCTCGCCGTTCGCCATGCGCCAGAGCAGGTGGCCGGTGTTGTCGCCCCTGAAGCCGAGGTTCACCGCGTTGCGGTCGCCGTAGAAACGCTGCCAGACCGGGGCGAAGTCCTGCCAATCTGGCGGTCCCCGCCGCTCCCAGTCCTGGGTGATGCTGTCGCCGAGCCAGATCAGATCGACGTGCCGGCCATGGATCTCGGCCAGTTTTTCCAGGTGCCGGGCACGCCACCAGCCGGTTTCCATGCGGGACAGCGGCACCGCCGACACCGGCGCGCGGTCGGCGCCGCCGAGCAGCAGGGCCGGGGCGGCGAGGGCCAGGGACCGGGTCACCAGGTATCGGGTCGCCTGGCGGCGGGTTAGCCGCATCAGGCGGCCTGCCGCAGCAGCAGGTAGGCCGCGCTGCCCACCCCGGCCACCAGGCAGTAGATGGCGAACGGGTTGAGCGCCATCTGGTCGTTGCCGCGCAGGTAGCGCATCAGCACCGCCGTCGTGATCAGCGCGGTGATGCCGGCGACGACCGCCGCCAGCGCCGCCTGCTGGAACACGCCGGGCGCCACGCTGGCGTGCAGCAGGTGCGGCACCTCCAGCACGGTCGCGCCGACGATGACCGGCAGGGCGATCAGGAAGGAGAAGTGCGCCGACCCCTCGTGGTCCAGCCCGCGCAGCAGGCCGCCGACGATGGTGGCGCCCGACCGCGAGATGCCCGGCAGCAGCGCCCCGCACTGCCACACGCCGATCAGCGCCGCATCGAGCGAGGTCATCGCGGTCAGCGGCTTGTGCGTGGTGCCGGTGACGCCGGCGCGCCCACGCAGCCGGTCGCCCGCGAACAGCATGATGCCGTTTATGGCCAGGAACACGGCGGCGATGGCCGGGGCGGCGAACAAGGTGCGCAGCAGCGTGTTCAGGCCGTATCCCACGACGACTGCGGGGATGGTGGCGATGACGATCAGCACCAGAAGCCGCCGGGCTTCGCGCACCTGGGCGGAGCCGCCGGCGCCGACGACGCCGAGGCCGAGCGTCAGCCAGTCGCGCCAGAAATAGGCCAGCAACGCGGCTGCGGTGCCGGTGTGCAGCAGGACCAGGAAGGGCAGGAACTCCGGTGCGCGCTGGTCGAGTCCCCAGCCGAGCACGGCGGGCAGCACGACAGCGTGACCGAGGCTGCTGATCGGGAACAGCTCGGTGGCGCCTTGCAGTATGGCGATGCCGATGGCCTGCAGCGTGTCCATGTCGTGCTCCCGTGACGTGCGCCTCCCCTGCCGGATCAGGCCCGGCTTGGCAAGGCGGCAACATGGCGGCAGGGTGCGGCGGACATCGCTCGGCCAGCATTAGGAGACCGCCCATGCCCACACTGTTCGACCTGACCGGCCAGGTGGCGGTCATCACCGGCAGCAGCAAGGGGATCGGCCGGGCCATCGCCGAGCGCATGGCGCAGCATGGCGCCCGTGTCGTCGTCAGCTCCCGCAAGGCGGAGGCGTGCGAGGCGGTGGCGGAGGGCATACGCGCCCAGGGGGGCGAGGCGATGGTGGTCCCTTGCAACATTGGTAAGAAGGAGGAGCTGCAGGCGCTGGTGGGGCAGACGCTGGCGGCCTGGGGGCGCATCGATGCGCTGGTTTGCAATGCGGCGGTGAACCCGCACTTTGGGCCGTCGAGCACCATCCCGGACGACGCTTGGGACCGCATCATGGGCAGCAACGTCCGCAGCAACCACTGGCTGGCCAACATGGTGCTGCCGGGCATGGCCGAGCGGGGGGAAGGGTCGGTGACGGTGGTGTCGAGCATCGCCGGGCTGCGGGGATCGACCAGCATCGGCACCTATGGGATCAGCAAGGCCGCCGACATGCAGATGGTGCGCAACCTGGCCTGCGAGTGGGGGCCGCGCGGTGTCCGGGCCAACTGCATCGTGCCTGGGTTGGTGCGCACCGACTTTGCCCGGGCGTTGTGGGAGGACGCGGAGAACCTGCGGCGGCGCACCCGGGACACGCCGTTGCAGCGCATCGGCGAGCCGGACGAGATTGCCGGGGCGGCGGTGTTCCTGGCTGGCGCGGCCGGGCGGTTCATGACGGGGCAGACGATTGTGATCGATGGCGGCGTTACCGCCGGGTCGCCGGCGGTGGACTGACTGGCTGGTCTCTATTCCGCTTTGGGAGAGGGCCGGGGTTAGGGGGCTGCGAGGACGTGAGCTGGCCGAGAAACGGCGGAGCTTGCTTTCTACCCGGCAGAAGGTTGGCGCTTGCCGCTTCCCTCACCCCGGCCCTCTCCCGGAGGGAGAGGGAGAAGGGGTTAGGTTAGGCCTTCTAGGCCGCCGTCCACGCTGATGGCTTGGCCGCTGATGGTCGCGCCGAAGGGGCTGCATAGGTATAGCGCCATGTTGGCGATGTCCTGCTGCGTCACGAAGCAGCGCAGGTTCACCGTGGCCAGCGTCCGCTCGGTCTGCTCGTTGTCGCCCACGCCGGTCGCCATCGCCTTGTTGTGCAGCACCGAGCGGATGCGCGGGCCGTCCACCAGGCCCGGCAGGATCGCGTTGACCCGGATGCCGTCCGGGCCCAGCTCCATGGCCAGGGTGCGGGTGAAGCCCACCACGCCCCACTTCACCGCGCTGTAGGGGCTGCGCAGCGGGAAGCCGAACTTCCCCGCGGCGCTGCTGAGGTTGACGATGCTGCCGCCCCCGGCCTGCCGCAGCGCCGGCACCGCGCGGCGGGCGCAGTGGAACATCGCCGCCAGGTCCACCTGCAGCACGGCGTCCAGCTCGGCCGGGGTCACGTCCTCCACTCGCGCGGTCGGCCCGGCGATGCCGGCGTTGTTCACCAGCACGTCCAGGCCGCCCAGCGTGGATAGGGCGGCGTCCATGAATGCCTCCAGGTCGGCCAGCTTGCCCGCGTCCGCGCGCATCCCGGGGTGGCCGCAGGCGGCCAGCGCGGCGTCGTCCACGTCGGACACGAATACGCCCGCGCCGCAGGCCGCGAAGCTGTCGGCCATCACCCGGCCGATGCCGCCGGCTCCGGCGGTGATCGCGACCCGCAGGCCCGACAGGTCCAACGGGACAGGGGACCTCGCGCCGGTGATCATCGTGCCGACCCCAGCGGTTCCATGCCGCTGTCGGCAATCGCTGGCGCGGCGGCGGGCGAGGCCAGGTAGGCGATCAGCGCCCGGGCCTCCGCCGGGTCGGGCGCCGAGGCCAGCACCCCGGCTGCGAACACCGTCACCTGCTGCAGCTCCGGCGGCAGCGGTCCCACCAGGTCGATGCCCCCGATCGGCTTCAGCTCGCTCATTTGCTGGAAGCCGATGTCGGCATCGCCGCGCGCCACCACGGCGCCGACCGGCTCGGCTGGGATCATGCGGGCCTTGCCGGCCATCTGCGCCTCGATGCCCAGGCGCTTGAACATCGTGGTTTGGATGTACACGCCGCTGGCGCTGTCGGAGTAGGCGATGGACTTGGCGTCCAGCAGCGCCTGCCGCAGCGCCGCGGTGCTGCTGATGTCGGGATGCGGCGCACCGGCGCGCACCACGACGCCGATGCCGGACTGGGCGAGCGGGACGCGGCTGCCGGGCACGACGACGCCCTGCGCGGCCAGGTCGTCGAGCGCGTAGCCGACCATGATCAGCACGTCGATGGGTTCGTGCCGGGCCAGGCGGGCGGGCACGGCGTCGATGGTCTTGCCCATCGATGGACCCCAGGCGGTGGTGACCCGGTCGCCCGTGGCGTGCTCGAAGCCCGGCAGCAGCACCTTGTAGGCCGCCGCGAAGCCGCCGGAGCTGACGACGTGGACCTCGGCGGGCTGTGCCTCCGGTGCCTGTGCCCGTGTTTCCTGGGCGCCTGCCGCCTGGGCGCCGCCGGCCAGCAGCAGCGCCGCCAGGCCGAGCGCCGCCGCCCGGTGCCGGAGCATCATGCGCCGATCTCCCGCGCCGCATGGTGCTCCGCCAACGCCCGCCGCTCGATGCTGCTGCCGCGGTAGATCAGCGCCGTCGCCACCAGCCCGAGGGCGCCGCCGAACGCCATCCAGAGACCCGGCATCGCCCCGTTGCCGGTCTGCTTGATCAGCCAGGTCGAGATTGCCGGGGTGAAGCCGCCGAACAGCGCCGTCGCCAGCGAGTAGGCCAGGGAGAACCCGGCCGTCCGCACCGCCAGCGGCACCACCTCGGTCAGCGCCACGACCATCGCGCCGTTGTAGCTGGCATATAGGAACGACAGCCACAGCAGCACGATCAGCATGTGGGGGAACGTCGCGTCGCCCACGAGCCACGCCAGCGCCGGGTAGGCCGTCAGCAGGGTCAGGCCGCTGAACAGCAGCAGCAGCGGCTTGCGCCCGATGCGGTCCGACAGCGCGCCCATCACGGGCAGCCAGAACAGGTTGGACACTGCGACGCAGAACGTGACGACCAGGCTGTCGGTCTCGCTCAGGTGCAGGACCTCCCTGCCGAAGGTCGGGGTGTAGACCGTGATGGTGTAGAACGACACCGTGGTCATCGCGACCATCAGCATCCCAAGCACGACGATGGGCCAGTTTGCCGCCAGCGACCGCATGATCTCCGGTGTGGTGGGCCGATGCGGCCGGGCGAGGAAGGCCTCGGTCTCCTGCAGGCTGCTGCGGATGTAGAACAGGAACGGCACGATCAGGCAGCCGATGACGAACGGGATGCGCCAGCCCCAGGCGCTGATCTGATCGGCCAGCAGGGTCTGGCTGAGCACGTAGCCGATGACGGCGCCGAACATGATCGCCACCTGCTGGCTGCCGGACTGCCAGGACACGTAGAAGCCCTTGTTTCCCGGGGTCGCCATCTCCGACAGGTAGACCGACACGCCGCCCAGCTCGACGCCGGCGGAAAAGCCCTGCAGCAGCCGGCCGACCAGGACCAGCAGCGGCGCCAGCAGGCCGATGGTGGCATAGCCCGGCACGAAGGCGATCAGCATGGTGCCGCACGCCATGATCCCCAGCGTGACGAGCAGCCCCCGGCGCCGCCCGATGCGGTCCACGTAGGCGCCCAGGATGATCGCTCCCACGGGGCGCATCAGGAACGACGCTCCGAACGTCATGAAGGTGAACAGCAGCTTGGCGTTGTCGTCGGTGCCCGGGAAGAACGCCTTTGAGATGTTGGTCGCAAACAGGCCGAACAGGAAGAAGTCGAACATTTCCAGGAAATTGCCGCTGGTGACGCGCAGCACCATGGCGACCTTCGAGGCTGGCGGCGTGCGGCCGGCGACGTTGTCCATGCTTCCTCCCCCCTTGGCGGCCGGGCAGCCGCGAGATTTTCACCACACCATGCGCTGGATTGGTCCGGGATGGGAAGGTGTTCACGTCTTCGGAGGACGCCTGGCCAGGCCGCCCGCAAACCCGTTATCAACCGGCGGCAACCGACTTCGCCTCTGGGACGAGTACGATATGGCAAACGAAGCTGGCCGCCGGCGCGCGGCCTCCCTGGTCCGGCAGGCGGCGCTGTCGCCGGTATGGGCGGCGCAGCTGCTGACCGGGGCCAAGTCGTTCATGGACAACCCGCTGATCGGCAGCCAACGGCTGAACCAGCGCGGGCTGCATGCCGGGCGCGTGGCGCTGGCCGCTCGGTTGGCGGCCAGCCGGCGGCGGCGGCTGGCCCGCGGGCTGTCGGAGGCCGACCGGGCCGTGCTCGACCGCGACGGGGTGATCGCCAAGGCGGACTTCTTGCCGCCCGAGGAGTTTGCGGCGCTGCGGGCGCAGGTGGAGGCGTATCGCGGCCCGATGCGGGAAACCGTCCAGGGCAATGCGGCCACCCGGCGCGTGGCGCTGGACCCTGGGGCGCTGGATGCGATGCCGGCGGTGCGGCGGCTGCTCGGGTTGCCGGAGTGGCGCGGGCTGATCCGCTATGCCGGCAGCTTCGATGCCGAGCCGATCACCTATGTGCAGACCATCCTCAGCCATGCCCGCTCCGGACCGGACGATCCGCAATGCGCCCTGCATGCGGACACCTTCCACCCGACGGTAAAGGCTTGGCTGTTCCTGACCGACGTGCCGGCCGATGAGGGGCCGTTCACCTATGTGCCGGGGTCGCACCGCGTGACGCCGGAGCGGCTGGCGTGGGAGCGGCGGATGAGCCTGGGCATGGCCGAGCAGCCGGACCGGCTGACCCGGCGCGGGTCGTTCCGCATCGAGCCTTCGGGGCTGGCTGCCTTGGGGTTGCCGCAGCCGCATGCCTTTGCCGTGCCGGCGAATACCCTGGTGGTGGCGGATACCTATGGGTTCCATGCGCGCGGGGAGAGCAGCCGGGCGTCGCGCCGGGTCGAGGTCTGGGCCAGCGGGCGGCGCAACCCGTTCCTGCCGTGGACCGGGCTGGACGTTTGGAGCATCGACGCGCTGGGGCAGCGGCGGATGCCGGTGTTCTGGGCGTTCGGCGACCTGATGCAGCGGGCGGGGGTGAAGCCTAGCCATTGGCGACGGCTGGACGGGGTGTCGCCGTTCGACGCGGGGTGAGCTGCGGCCGTGCGGCTTCGGCGCGGCGGAGGCCTGCGCCGGAGTGGGGCGGGGGTTGCGACTGGCCGGGCTACTTTCCGATTTATGACAACGGTCCTCCCTAATGACCCTGCGCATTCGGTCTGCCGCCGTTATTGCGGGCCGCGCTTGCGGCGTGGCGGTTCAGGAGGGCACGGGCGGCAGGTTCGGTCTTCCGGCCGTTGGATTGCCGTGTCGCAAGCGCTTCTCGCAATGACGGTCGGGGCAATGACAGCCGGGGCAATGACAGCCGGGGCAATGGCCGGCGGGGCAATG
>CAXTFY010000005.1:33338-42916 GCA_964243265.1 uncultured Acetobacteraceae bacterium
CGGGGCAATGACAGCCGGGGCAATGACAGCCGGGGCAATGGCCGGCGGGGCAATGACGGGCATGCGGTAATGACGGGCACGGGGCGGGGCGTCCGATCAGAGCGAGGGGCGGTTGATATCACTCGACGGTGCAAAGGCCCATGCACGCCGGGTTGGACATCGCTGCCACGAAATCCGCCACCTGCGCCTGTGCTGCAAGCGCGCGTCCACCCGCCGCGCTGTGCACGGCGGCAACGAGGGCAGCGCGGTCGCGCAGCGTGAGAGCGCCGGCCAGGGCCGCACCATGCCGGCCGAGGCTGTCGGCCAGAGTCGCCGCGTTGTCAGGGCGGAGTCCAGGGCCGCCCAGGGCGAGCGTTATCCCGGACATCATCATCACCTGTCCCTGGCGAACCTGCCGCACTCCCTTTTTGCGGGTTTCCGTCCGTTCCTGCTCCGGCAAGTGGTCCCAGAAGTCGGCCAAGGCTGGCAGCAGCGCAGCACTGTTCGCGACCATGAAGGCCATAGAACGCACGATCTCATCCTGGAACATGGAGACGTTGGCACCCGGGTCTGGCACCGTGCCGGACGCGCCAACGAAGTAAAGGTAGGCGTTGAACACTGGGAGATGCTTATTCAGGATGTCCACCAGGGGCGCAACATCTGCGGCGCGGTAGGGTGGCTGGCCGAGGCTCGCGGTGGTGTCCCAGAACGCCGCCAAGGCTGGGCGGTCGGCAGCGTTGGACCAGCGCGGCAGCGTGCCTTGGGACCGATCCTGCTGGATCAGGGCATCGACGGCCGCGAGGTTCGCGTCGTTGACCGCGACGGCATTCGGCGGCGCCCCGGCCTGTGCGCCGCGGCTCAGCAGGAGCAGCAGGCAAGCCAGCATCAGTGTTGCCGCGGGTCGGCGCATTAGTTCGTCCTTTCAGGGCGCGCGGTGGGTCACCGGTCGGTCAACCGCAGCTCGATCCGCCGGTTGCGGGCGTAGCTGGCCGGGTTGTCGGCGCCGTCCAGCGGCTGGTACTCGCCGAACCCGGTGGCGGCCAGGCGGTTTGGCGGCACGCCCTCGTCGGCCAGCAGCTTCACGACGTTGATCGCACGCTGGGATGACAGCTCCCAGTTGGACGGGAAGGCGCCGCGGCCCACCGGGGTGCGGTCGGCATGGCCGTCCACGCGCAGGATCCAGTTCAGGTCGGGCGGGATGTCCTTGCTGATGTCCTTCAGGGTCGCGGCCAGCGCCTTGATCTCGTCCTGGCCGGCCGGGGTCATGTCGGCGCTGCCGGGGGGGAACAGCACCTCGCTTTGGAACACGAAGCGGTCGCCGACCACCTGGATGCCCGGGCGGTTCGCCAAGACCTCGCGCAGGCGGCCGAAGAACTCGCTGCGGTAGCGCTGCAGCTCCTCGACCTTGGAGGCCAGGGCGGCGTTGAGCTTGCTGCCGAGGTTGGCGATCTGCGCGTCCTTGTCGCGCCCGGCGGCCTCGGCCAGGCCCAATGCGGCGGCGACCTGGCTCATTTGGGAGCGGAGCTGGTCCATTTGCCGGGTCAGCAGGGCGACTTGGGCGCGGCCGCTTTCGGATAGCTTCTGCTCGTCGGCCAGTTGCGCGGCGACGGCGGCGCGGCGGTCGGCCTCGGTGGTGGCGCGGGCGGCGGCGTCCTGCGCCTGGCGCTCCAGGTCGTCGCGCAGGGCGGACAGGGCGCGGAGCTGGTCGGTGAGCTTGGCGATGTCGCCGACGCGGGCCTCGATGGTGGCGCGGTCGGCGGTGACGGTGCGGTCCAACTCGGCCTGCACCGCGGCGGCCTGGGTCCGCAACGCCGCAAGCTGCCGGCGAGTGTCGGCCAACTGCCCCGCCACGGCCGCCGCATCCTGGCCGGCGACATCGGTGCGGCCGGCGACCTCGGCCAGGCGGCCCTGCAGCGCTTGCGTTCGCGCCTGGGCCGAGGCGGATTGTAGTTCGGCGTCCGCCAGGCGGGCGGAGAGCCGGTCGCGCTCGGCACGCAGCGCGTCGCGGTCGGCGGCGGTGCGCCCGGCTTGGTCCCGCGTCGCCGCCAAGGCGCGGGTCAGGCCGTCGCGGGCGGCGGCGGCAGCCTGCAGGTCGCGGTTCAGCCCGGCCATCGAAAGCTGCAGCTCGCCACCGCGGCCGCGCTCCAGGCTCAGCATGTCGGTCAATTCTGCGACCTGGCGGTTCAGCCGGTCCAGCGCGCGGTCCCGCCCGGTTAATGCGACGGAGAGGAACGCCTGCGCCAGCACGAACACCAGCAGCACGAAGATGATGACCATGAGCAGCGTGGACAGCGCGTCCACATAGCCGGGCCATGGGTTCAGCTCGTCGCTGGCGCTGCGGCGGCGAAGTCTTGCCATTAAGAGGGGCTTGCCATCAGAGGGGGCGGGCCACTAGCTCGGCTGTCCTTCGGCCAGGGCGGCGATGGTGCGGGTCAGCACGCGGATGTCGTTGCGAAGCTCGGCCGTGCTTTGTACCCGGCCCTGCTCGCCCTCGGTCAGCAGGCGCTGCATGTAGATCTCGATGTTGCGCAGGTGGGCGCGGGCGGCGTCGTCGCCCTCCGGACGGCGCTCGCCGAGGCGGGCCAGGGCGGGGCCGAGCTGGCTTTGGGTCTCGGCGATGCGGAGCATGAGCTGCTGGCTGGTCCGCATGGTGTCGGACAGGGTGCCGATCTTTTCCGTCAGCGCCAGGATGGCGTTGTTGGATTGCAGGCGGCCGTCCTCGCCGCGCACCAGGATGCCCTGCAGGTTCTCCATGTTCTCGGCGGTCTGCTCCAGCAGGGCCTGCACATAGACGGGGACCGAGCCGCCCTCGGCGTCGCCGCCCAGCGCGCCGCTGCTCAGCCGGGTCAGGCTGGCGAGCCACTCCTCAAGCTCGTTGAAGAAGCGGTTCTGCGCCTGGCCGGCGGTGAGGTCGAGGAAGCCCAGCACCAGCGCGCCGGCCAGGCCGAACATCGAGGAGCTGAACGCCGTGCCCATGCCGCGCAACGGCTTGTTCAGGCCGCTTTTCAACTGGTCGAACAGCGCGTTGAGGTCGCCCGAGCCGACCGACATGCCGCCGATCACGTCCGATACCGCACCCACCGTCAGCAGCAGGCCCCAGAAGGTGCCGAGCAGCCCCAGGAAGATCAGCAGGCCCGTCATGTAGCGGGACAGCTCGCGGCTTTCATCGAGGCGGCTGGCCAGGCTGTCGAGCAGGCTGCGCATCGTTGGGGCGGAGAGGGTGAAGCGGTCCTGGCCGTCGCGGGACTTGGCCTGGCGGGCGGCGAGCATGCTGGCCATCGGCGCCAGCAGGCGCGGCGGCGACGCGCTGGCCACGTGGGCGCGGGATTTCTGGAAGGTTTCCAGCCAGTTCACCTCGGGGGCCAGGCGGCTGACGTTGAGCAGGTTCCAGGCGATGCCGATCAGCAGCACCAGGAAGATCAGGCCGTTCAGCAGGGGGTTGCTGCTGAACGCCGTCACCAGTGAGCCGGACAGCAGCACCGCTACGCCGAGCACCAGCACCAGGAAAACCACCATCCGGATCAGGTAGGTGTTGGGCCGGGTCACTGTTTCTGGCCCGCCGGGGCGGCGGCAGTCTGGCTTGGCGGGGCGGCGGTCGATCCTCCCGGCACGGCGGTTGGAGGCGGCGCTCCCGGGGGGCCGGCCGACACGTCCACCCGGTCGGGCGGCCCGTCCGGCGGCCCGTTGGCACCCAGCGCGCGGACGTAGATGCGGGTGGAGGGGATGCCCTCGGTGATCAGCACCGCACGGGCCGCGAGGGCGCGCGAGAGGGACAGGCGGCGTGGCGTGCTCGGATCGTCGGCGCTGCCGGCGGCGGTGGCGACGACGTTGACCGCCGCCTGCTCCGCCTTGACGGTGCGGGCGAAGCTGCGGAGCGCCGGCTCGGTGACGGGGTTGAGGTCGGCGCGGTCGGGTCCGAAGGTGACCCGGACGCCGCCGGGAATCGGGGTGGCCTCGCCCGGCGCATCGTCGGCGATGGGGACCGTGGGGACCGGGGGAGGGCGGCTGATTGGCACTGGGACAGCGGGCGGGATCGCGGCGATCTCGGGCGGAACGGTGGGGACGACCGGCGGCCGGGCTGGGGCCGCGGGCTTTGCAGCGCTGGCGTGCGCCGGGGCGGGCGGGTGCGCGGGCCGGGCTGGGTGCGGCGTTGCGGGCTTTGCTGGGGGGGTTGGCTTTGGCGGGCTCAGGGCGTCCAGCGCGCCCGAGTTGACGGTCTGCCCGGCGGCCGGCGTCAAACCCAGTGGTTCGCCGGACGCTGCGAGGATCACGAGCAGCGCCGCAGTCCCAGCGAAATCGCGTAGCGATTTGCGCCGACCCCGCGAGCGGTGAGGGCGCCGGGACATCAGGCGGCGCGGCCCTCGGCGGCGGTGACGCCCTCGGCCACCACCTCACGCAACCGGGCGTGCATGTGCGGGTTGCCGCAAACGATGTCGTTCCCCGCGGACTCGTGCAGGATGCTTTCGGCGCCGGCGGGGTCGGTGACGAAGCCGCCGGCCTCGCGCACGATCAGCAGGCCGGCCGCCATGTCCCAGGGCTTCAGGCCCAACTCCCAGTAGCCGTCGTAGCGGCCGGCCGCCACCCAGGCCATGTCCAGCGCCGCCGCGCCGAACCGCCGGATGCCGGCGACCTGCGGCATCAGCACGCCCAGGGTGCGGGCAAAGGCCAGCCGGCGGGCGCCGGTGACGGCGGCGAAGGGGATGCCGGTGGCGAACAGGGCGTCCTTGAACTCACGGCGGGCGGAGACGCGCAGGCGCCGCTCGTTGAGGTAGGCGCCGCCGCCGCGCTCGGCCCAGAACATCTCGTCCACGACGGGGTTGTAGATCATGCCCGCGGCGATCTCGGAGCCGCCGTCCTGCAGCCGGCGCTCGAGTGCGATGCTGATGCACCAGTGCGGGATGCCGTGCAGGAAGTTGGTGGTGCCATCCAGGGGATCGACCACCCAGCGCCAGGCCCAGTTGTCGCTGCCGGACTTGCCGCTTTCCTCCATCAGGAAGCTGTAGCCGGGGCGGGCCTTGGCCAGCTCCTCGCGCATGGTCTGCTCGGCGCGCAGGTCGGCTTGGCTGACGAAGTCGCTTGGCCCCTTCACGCTGACCTGCAGTTGCTCGACCTCGTTGAAGTCGCGCAGCAGGCGCTTGGCGGCCTTTTGCGCCGCGTTCTGCATGACCGTCATGTGGGGCGATAGGCGGAGCGCCATGGGTCAGCCCTTCGCGCGCTCGACGTAGCTGGCGTCCTCGGTGCGGACCACGATGCGCTCGCCGGCCTCGACGAAGGGGGGGACCAGGGTTTTCACCCCGTTGCTCAGCACGGCGGGCTTGTAGCTGCTGGCGGCGGTCTGGCCTTTTACTACTGGGTCGGCCTCGGTCACTTCCAGGATCACCGTGGAGGGGAGGCGGACGCCGACCGGCTCGTTCTCCACCAGGTCCACGGTGACGGTCATGTTGTCCTGCAGGAAGGGCATCAGGTCGCCCAGCAGGTCCGTCGGCACCATGGTTTGCTCGAACGTGTCGGGGTCCATCAGCACGATGTTGCTGCCGTCGGTGTAGCTGTAGGTGAAGTCCTTCTCCGAGGTTTGCAGGCGTTCCACGGTGTCGGCGGTGCGCCAGCGCTCGTTGGTCTTGTTGCCGGTGCGGAGGTTGCGCATCTCGACCTGGATGAAGGCGCCGCCCTTGCCCGGCGTGATGATCTGCTGCTTCAGGACGGTCCAGCGGTTGCCGCCATGGTCCAGCACCTGCCCGGCGCGAATGAGGTTGGCCTGTTGCTTCAAGGATCGGACCCCTAGAGGAAATCTGTATTGGAGTGGGGCTTACTACTCCGCAGCCGGGGGGCGGGCAAGGATATGCCGGGCGCCGTTGGGGTCGCGCACCGTGCGGCCGGGGTCGGGGCCGGGGTCGAGGTAGGTGGGTCCGATGGGGACCTTGCCGTGGCCGCCGGGGATGTCCAGCACGTAGGTCGGCCAGGCCAGGCCGGTGACGCGGCCGCGCAGGGCGGCGAGGAGGGCCTGGCCCTCGGCGATGGGGACGTGGAAGCGCGCCGTGCCGGGGGCGGGGTCGAGCTGGTGCAGGTAGTAGGGCTTCACCCGGGCGCGCAGCATGGCGCGGAACAGGGCCTCCAGGGCGTCGGCGCTGTCGTTCACGCCGCGCAGCAGGACGGATTGGCCCAGCACCGGGACGCCGGCGGCCTGGATGCGCCGCAACGCCGCGGCCGCGGCGGGGGTGAACTCGCGGGCGTGGTTGGCGTGGGTGACCAGCCACAGCGGGGTTGCTGTTCCCAGGGCGCCGGCCAGCGCGGGGGTGACGCGGGCGGGGTCGGCGGTGGGGACGCGGGTGTGGATGCGCAGCAGCTCGATGTGCGGGATGGCGGACAGCGCGGCCAGGATGGCGGCCAGACGGCGGGGCGACAGCATCAGCGGGTCGCCGCCGGTCAGGATGACCTCGCGGATGGCGGGGCGGGCGCGCAGCCAGGCATAGGCCGCGTCCAGTTGCGCGTCGGTCAGCAGGCCGCCGCCGGGGCCGACGTGCTCGCGGCGAAAGCAGAAGCGGCAATAGACGGGGCAGACCAGCAGGGGCTTGAGCAGGGCGCGGTCGGCGTAGCGGTGGACGATGCCGGGCACGGGGGAGAGGGCGTCGTCGCCGATGGGGTCGGGGTGCTCGTTGGGGGCCAGCAGCAGCTCGCCGGGGTGGGGGATGAACTGCAGGCCGATGGGGTCGGCGGGGTGCTCGATCAGGGCCTGCATGGCGGCGGGGATGGCGACGGCGTAGCGGCGGCCGACTGCCTCCAGCGCCGCCTGGTCCGCGGCGGGGGCCAGGCCGGCGGCGACCAGGCCGGCGGCGTCACGGATCATGGCGTGGTCCGCGTCAGGTAGTGCATTGTCTTTGCGCCGCCGTGGTTGGATAGCGTGTCAGTTGGATTTGCGCCCTGCGGCATGACCCGTGATCGGTTCTGCATAGGCTATAACGCCGCATCCGCCCTCAAGCGCACCCTCGGCCGCCGACCGGAGGGCGCTATCTGCGACCGTACTCAAGTCACTCGGGATCTGGCCCGACCTGGTTATGGTCTCATCGCACCAGCCGACGTCTGCTATTCCTGAGCGCATCCGGTTGAGGGCGGCATCCCTATCTGGCCCTACCGCAAACGCTAAAAGGGCATGAACTTCGCCCGTTGGATAGATGCACCCGTGCGCCGCTGTCGCGGTTGCCTGAAAAACCCATAAAGTCGGGGTCAACAGCGTGCCACCGGCTTGTTCGGGCACGATGGTACCTGCTGCTTCGTGGCACCGACCTCAATGGAAACCTGCATGGCCGCTGCGCCCGTTATCTGCAATGCGTCCGGGGTGCCGGTCCCTTGCTGCAGGAGCCGCCGGTGGACCAGGACACTAACTGAAACTACTGGCCGGGTAACCCTGCATGAACAGCAGCGCACGCAGCCCTGCGTGCTCGATCCGCACCGCTGCCTCGGCGGCGACGATGGGCTTGGCGTGGTAGGCGACGCCCAGCCCGGCGGCGCGGATCATCGCCAGGTCGTTGGCGCCGTCGCCCACGGCCAGGGTGTCGGCCAAGGTCAGGCCGTCGGCGTCGGCGAAGGCGTGCAGCGCCGCCAGCTTGGCGTTGCGGTCCAGGATGGGGGTGCCCACCGTGCCCAGCAGGGCCGTGCCGTCGTCCAGCAGGGTGTTGGCGCGGTGGTGGTCGAAGCCGAGCAGCGCCGCCACCCGGCCGGTGAAGAAGGTGAAGCCGCCGGACACCAGCGCCGTCGATGCGCCGTGCGCCCGCATGGTGGCGACCAGCTCTCGCGCGCCGGGCATCAGGTGGGTGGCGGCCCAGGTCTGCTCAAGCGCGGCCAGCGGCAGGCCGCGCAGCAGGGCGACGCGGTGGCGCAGGGCCTCGGCGAAGTCGATCTCGCCGTTCATGCTGCGGCGGGTGATGGCGGCGACCTGCTCGTGCAGGCCGGCGTGGGCGGCCAGCTCGTCCAGGGTCTCGGTGGTGACGATGGTGCTGTCCATGTCGGCGACCAGCAGGCGCTTGCGGCGGTTGGCGGCGGGGAGCAGCACGGTGTCCACCGGGGCGGCGTCCAGCGCGGCGTGGATCAGGTCGGTGTCGGGGGGGACGGGGCAGGGGATGTCGGCGGCCTCGCCCTCCGACAGGATGACGGCCGGGCCGCCCTGCGCGGCGTCGCGCACGCGGTCGATCAGCGCCGGGGTCAGGGCGCCGGTGCCTTCAGGGGCGATCAGGGTTAGCATGTGCTGCATGGCGGGGGCATGGCAGGGGTTGGACGGCGGGGCAAGGCTGCGCGCTGCGCCGCGCGAAGCGTTGATCGTGGCGGGGCCGACATGCAGCGGCAAGTCGGCGCTGGCGTTGGCGCTGGCGGAGCGGCTGGGCGGCGTGGTCGTCAACGCGGACTCGATGCAGGTGTATCGGGAGCTGCATGTCCTGACGGCACGGCCTGGTGCGGCCGACGAGGCCCGCGCGCCGCACGTGCTGTATGGCGTCCGCGCCGCCGCCGAGCCGGGCAGCGCCGCCTGGTGGCGCGGGGCGGCGTTGGACGCGATGGCGCAGGCGGCCGAAGGCGGGCGCGTGCCGATCCTGTGCGGCGGCACGGGAATGTACTTGGCCGCGTTGACGCAGGGCATTGCCGATATTCCCGACCCTGGCGCCGAGGCACGGGCCGAGGCGCGGGCGCTGCTTGCCAGCGAGGGTCCGGACGCCCTACATGCGCGCCTGGCCGCCGCCGACCCGGATACCGCGGCCACGCTGCGCCCCAACGACAGCCAGCGCCTGGCCCGTGCCTGGGAGGTCTGGCGCGGCACCGGGCAGGGCCTGGCCGCCTGGCACCTTGCGGTGCCGGGCCGGGTGCCCTGGGCGTTCCGGATGATCCTGCTGGACCCGCCCCGGCCCGCCCTGCGCTCCGCCATCGCCGCCAGGTTTGGCGCCATGCTGGAGGGTGGCGCCCTGGAGGAAGTGCGGGCGTTGCTGGCGCTCGGCCTCGACCCGGCCGTGCCGGCCATGCGCGCCCATGGGGTTGCGGAACTGACGGCCTACTTGTCGGGAGCGGTCACCTTGGGTGAGGCGGCCCGGCTGGCGGAGTTGGCGACCGGGCAGTACACCAAGCGCCAAGCGACTTGGTTCCGTGGCCGAAGCCCAGTTGTCCCGACGCTGACGCATATGATCCATGCGCGATTCGAGGCTGCAACGCAATTTTCAGAAAGAGATTGGCGTGGTTTAATGCTATTCGTTAAGGGCGAAGTTGACGGCGCCCGCTGAAGCTGCGAAGCCGCCGGCCCAAGGAGAGTACCATGACGGCAGTTCAACCCCAATCCGGCGCAGACGTGCTGCTGCGTGCCCTGCGCGACCAGGGCGTGGAAGTCATCTTCGGCTACCCCGGCGGCGCCGTGCTGCCGATCTATGACGCGATCTTCCAGCAGAACAGCATCCGCCACATCCTGGTCCGGCACGAGCAGGCGGCGGTGCATGCGGCGGAGGGCTATGCGCGCAGCACGGGGAAGGTCGGCGTGGTGCTGGTCACCAGCGGTCCCGGCGCGACCAATGCGGTGACGGGGCTGGTCGATGCGCTGATGGACAGCATCCCCATCGTGTGCCTGACGG